>NZ_CP055481.1:4823376-5124837 GCF_013705725.1 Klebsiella sp. RHBSTW-00484
GACGGCTTACATTCTGAACCGCGTGGAAGATGGCGAGTACGGCGTGGCGATCGCCTACGGCTCGATTCTGATCGTGGTGATGCTGGCGATTATTTTCATCTTTGACTGGCTGATCGGGGAAGCGCGTATCTCCCGTTCAAAAGCCAAAAACCAGGCGTAATGGAGCGCACTATGAGTCAGAAAAATTTTGTTGAGCTGCGCAACGTCACCAAGCGATTCGGCAGCAACACGGTTATCGACAATATCAATCTCACTATCCCGCAGGGGCAAATGGTGACCCTGCTCGGCCCTTCCGGTTGCGGCAAGACGACCATTCTGCGCCTGGTCGCCGGGCTGGAAAAACCGAGTGAAGGACAGATTTTCATTGATGGCGAAGACGTCACTCATCGCTCTATTCAGCAGCGCGATATCTGCATGGTGTTTCAGTCTTACGCCCTGTTTCCGCATATGTCGCTGGGGGACAACGTCGGCTACGGTCTGAAGATGCTTGGCATGTCGCGCAGCGACGTGAAGACGCGGGTGAAAGAAGCGCTGGCGATGGTAGATCTGGAAGGATTCGAGGACCGCTATGTCGATCAAATCTCCGGCGGCCAGCAGCAGCGCGTGGCGCTGGCGCGCGCGCTGATCCTCAAGCCGAAGGTGCTGCTGTTTGATGAGCCGCTAAGTAACCTCGACGCCAACCTGCGGCGCAGCATGCGCGATAAGATCCGCGAACTGCAAAAGCAGTTTGATATCACCTCACTGTACGTCACCCACGATCAGAGCGAAGCCTTTGCGGTTTCCGATACTGTGCTGGTGATGAACAAGGGGCATATCATGCAGATTGGATCGCCGCAGGATCTTTACCGACAGCCTGCGTCGCGCTTTATGGCGAGCTTTATGGGCGATGCCAACCTGTTCCCGGCCGCCTTCAGCGAGGATTTTGTCGATATTTATGGCTATCGGCTGCCAAGACCGCTGCATTTCGCCGTCCAGGGCGAAGGCACCGTCGGCGTACGTCCGGAGGCGATTACCCTGAGCGATCGCGGCGAGGAGAGCCAGCGCTGCGTGATTCGTCACGTGGCCTATATGGGGCCGCAGTATGAGGTCACGGTGGAGTGGAACGGGCAGGAGCTCTTATTGCAGATTAACGCCACCCGCCTGCAGCCGAACGCCGGAGAGCAGTATTACCTCGAAATCCACCCGTACGGGATGTTTGTTTTATCCTAGGTAAAAGTAAGGTAAAAGCAAAAAGGCAGCTCAGCTGCCTTTTTTAGTGCTTGCTCCCTCTCCCCAAAGGGGCGAGGGGATCGCTCCTCTGCGCCGGGCAAGTCGGTTTTCTCCCTCTCCCTGTGGGAGAGGGTCGGGGTGAGGGCATCAGGCCGCACATACTCCCCTCACCCTAACCCTCTCCCCAAAGGGGCGAGGGGATCGCTCCTCTGCGCTGGGCAAGTCGGTTTTCTCCCTCTTCCTAATGGGCGAGGGAGTTAATCCTCAGCGCTGCGCGTTCAATTCAGCAATATCCTTCGGCGCCGTCCGACAGCAGCCGCCAATCAGCTTCGCGCCCGCCGCCAGCCACTGGGGTAAATATCCCGCCAGCGTGGCGCACGCTTCGCCGTGATGGTGCCAGGTTTTGGTTACCGGGTCATAGTGTTCGCCTGAATTCGGGTAAACCACCAGCGACAGCGGCGTCAGGCTATGCAGGTGCTCCAGCGCGGCAGTAGTATTTTCCAGCGCGATACAGTTAATTCCCAGCGCCACCACCTGCGGGTAGTCTGCCAGCACGGCAATGACTTCGCGCAGCGGTGTGCCGTCGCTGAGATGCTGCGCATCGCGCAGGGTAAACGAGAACCATGCCCGCGCGCGCGGGTATTCCGCCAGCAGCTCAGCCAGCGCCTTAATCTCAGTAAAATTCGGTAGCGTTTCGCAGGCTAACAGGTCAGCTCCGGCGTCGAGCAGCGCTTCCACGCGCGGACGGTGGAACGCCTGAAACGCTTCATGGCTGCGGACATAATCGCCGCGATACTCCGAACCATCCGCCAGATATGCGCCGTACGGCCCGACAGACCCGGCTACCAGCAGCGTGCCCGCCAGCGGGTTTTCGGCAAGATATGCTTCACGCGCTTTGCGGGCCAGCTCTACGCTTTTGCCAATCAGCGCTTTCGACTGAGCTTCGTCCAGCCCACGGGCGGCAAACCCCGCCGGAGTGGCCTGATAGCTGGCAGTGATCGCCACCTGCGCGCCGGCGCGGAAATAGTCGAGGTGGACTTCGCGAATAAGGTCCGGATTGTCGACCAGCACTTTCGCCGACCACAGGCTGTCGGCAAGGTTACAGCCGCGCGCTTCCAGCTCCGTCGCCATCGCGCCATCCAGCAGGACAAAGGGCTGTACGTCAAGAATGGCGGTTAACGGATTATTCTGCGACATGTTGAGGCTCCTGGGTGAGTTTCCGTGAACGAGTCAGATAATACGCACCATAACACAGTGCCACGAACGGGATCCCGCACCACAGCGCAATCCGCTGACTCGGGTCAAACGCCAGCCCCACGCAGGCCACCAGACACAGCACAAATCCCAACACCGGCACCAGCGGATACCACGGTGCGCGATAGTGCAGCTCGCTGAGCGCTTTCCCCTGCTGAATGTGGCGACGGCGGAACATAAAGTGCGAGGCGCAGATGCTCAGCCATACCGCCACCACCGCAAAACCGGAGATCGCCGACAGCGCGACAAACACCGTGTCCGGGGCAATCACACTGGAGAACAGCGCCAGCACGCCGCCGAGCATGCTCACCGAAATCGCCGTCAGCGGTACGCCGTTTTTGGTCAATTTAGTAAAACAGGCCGGCAGCGTTTTTTCATTGGACAGCGACCACAGCATCCGCCCGGAGGCGTAAAGCCCGGAGTTGGCCGCCGACAGAATCGCCGTCAGGATCACAAAGTTAAAAATATCCGCCGCGTAAGGAATGCCGACTTTTTCAAACACCAGCACAAACGGGCTTTTCTCCACTCCCGCCTGCTGCATTGGGATCAGCGCCGCCAGCACAAAAACGGTGCCGATAAAAAAGATAATCAGTCGGGCGATAGTGGTGCGAATAGCCACCGGAATGACTTTATGCGGATTTTCCGTTTCCCCCGCCGCGATGCCGATAAGCTCGGTGCCGGAGAAGGCAAAATTCACCGCCACCATGGTCATCAGGATCGGCAGGCCGCCGTGCGGGAACCAGCCCTCGGCGGTAATATTCGAAAGCCCAGGCGCAGGCGAACCATCCTGCATCGGAATAAAGCCGAAGATCGCCGCGCCGCCGAGGATAATAAAGGCAATGATGGTGACCACTTTCACCAGCGAGAACCAGAATTCACCTTCGGCAAAGAAGCGGGTCGAAATCACGTTGAGGGCGAAAATCACCACGCAGAACACCACGCACCAGATCCATACCGGCACCTGCGGGAACCAGTACTGCATACAGAATCCGGCGGCGGTAAAGCTGGAACCCAGCGCCACCGTCCACGTTAGCCAGTACAGCCACGCCACGGTATACCCCGTCGCCGGGCCGAGGTAGCGCGCGGCGTAGACGTGAAACGCGCCAGTTTCCGGCATCGCCACCGAGAGTTCACCCAGACACTGCATCACCAGCCACACGACCAGCGCGCCAATCAGATAGGCCAGCAGCGTGCCCGCCGCCCCGGTGGTGGAGATGATGTAGCCGGTATTAAAAAATAGCCCTGTGCCAATAACGCCACCCAGCGACAGCATAATCAGGTGACGGGTTTTCATGGTGCGCTTGAGTTGCCCACCTTGTTGTTGTGTTGTTTGCATTTGACCTCATGGGCGTATAGACATCTAAACATCCAGATTAGATATTCCTTATACCGCGCCCGATATGAAATTGCAAAGCCACCTGGCTTGCTACCTATGCATCCGCCCAAATCATCAGCGCTGCTTATGGGCAAAATAACGACAAACTGCAAATCGTGATCGCCGCACCCAAAAAATCAAAACAATGGTGCTAGTTTTACAAAACAATAAACCATAAAAGGATAATTCTATGTCAACCCGCACTTTACCTCTGTGGGCGGCTGCTGCCGTTGTCGGCATTTTGCCGCTGCAGGCCGCGCAGGCCGCCACCTCGGTTAAGTTTCCCGATAAAGTCTGCAACATTACTCAGTACGGCGCTGAAGGCCATCGACTGCAAATCGCGCTCAATACCGACGCGATTCAAAAGGCGATTGATGACTGCGCCGCCGCCGGAGGCGGGACGGTACTGGTGCCGAAAGGTAACTTTCTGACCAACCCGCTGTTCCTGAAGAGCAATATTCAGCTCAAGCTGGAGAAAGACGCGACTTTAGTCGCTTCTACCGAAGTGACCGCTTACCGTGGCGATGACAAAACTAAATACGCCGAAGCGGAAAATGGCTGGCTGCCGTTTATCAGCATTGCTGATGCGCAAAACGTGGCTATCGTCGGCGAAGGTACCATCGATGGTCAGGGCGCGGTGTGGTGGGAGCGCTGGCGGGAAAACATCCGTGCGACAGGCAAAAAAGGCGGCACCGATCGGCCACGACTGATTTACATCACCCGTTCCAGCAACGTGCTGATTGACGGCGTGACCCTCACCCATTCACCCAGCTTCCACGTAGTCACCCGCTACGCGCACGATGTTGATATCAACGGCACACGTATTCTTTCGCCGTGGCATGCGCCAAACACCGACGCCATCGACCCTATCGATAGCCAGAATATCCGTATTACCAATAACTATATCGACTGCAACGACGACCATATCGCCATTAAGGCCGAGAAAGCCGATCCGCGCTTCCCGGAAGGCGTGGTGGATAATATCTATATCGCCAATAACACCCTGAAGCAGGGGCGAGGGATCTCCATCGGCAGCGAGAGCGCGGGTGGCGTGAACAACGTGCTGGTGGAAAATAATACCTTTGAAGGTTCGATGTACGGTATCCGCATTAAAAGCCCGCGCGGTAAGGGCGGCGAGGTGAAAAACATCGTTTATCGTAATACCAAAATGCATAACGTCGAAGTCCCGCTGGTCTTCTCTGCCTATTACAAAGCCGCGCCGATTGTGCAGGCCGAAGTCGATAAGCTGCTACAGGCGGGCGGCTTTACCCTCGGCGAGCAGATCTATCCGCCGGACAGCGATCCAAAGCAGCCGTTCGATAAATACAAAACCCCGCACTTCAGCAATATCACCGTTGAGAATTTAACCTCTACCGGTGCCAGCAAAGCGGCTGCCTACATTATCGGCACCCCGGAAGCGCCGCTGAGCGGTTTCCATTTTACCAACGTCAATATCGAAGCCGCCCACGGCCTGCGCATTCGTAATGCCGAGCTGGAGACCAAAGGGCTTAATCTGCAGGTGAAAGAAGGCCCGGCGATTCAAAAAGACGCGGGGGCCATCGTTCACCAGTAACGCTACATTTGCGGGCAACTGCACCACGGCGACTCTCCCGCCGGGTGTGGTCTGCCCTTTTTTTGATCGTCACTGGCTTAGAGCCTATCCCAGTAGGCGTAATCGTTGCAGGCAGTTTGGACACGGACAGCGCGCAAGAACCGGAGCGTACACGTAGTACGTGAGGATTCTGAGCACTGCCCAGGGCCAAACTGGCAAATAAGATAGCCCTAATGGGATAGGTTCTTAAACCACAGCGTTTATAAGTGGTATGACCTGGCACTCTCTTTGCAATCATCCGGGTAACTTTATCTGGCGAGGCAACGAACATGACAGAGCAAACCACAACGCTAAAAAGAACGCTCGGCAGTTTCCGCTTATGGGGGATTGCCGTTGGGCTGGTTATTTCCGGAGAGTATTTCGGCTGGAGCTACGGCTGGTCCCAGGCCGGGACGCTGGGCTTTATGATTGTTGCGCTGGCGATTGCCGCCATGTATTGCGCCTTTATTTTTAGTTTTACCGAGCTGACCACCGCTATTCCGCATGCAGGCGGGCCTTTTGCCTACGCCTACCGCGCTTTTGGCCCGACCGGCGGCTTTATTGCCGGCTTCGCGACCCTGATTGAGTTTGTCTTTGCCCCGCCCGCCATTGCCATGGCCATCGGCGCCTACCTTAACGTACAGTTTCCGGCGCTGGACCCGAAATGGGTGGCCTGCGGTGCTTACCTCATATTTATGACGCTGAATATTCTTGGCGTCGGGATCGCCGCCACCTTTGAGCTGGTGGTCACCCTGCTGGCCATCTTCGAGCTGCTGGTGTTTATGGGCGTGGTTGCGCCGGGTTTCTCCTGGAGCCACTTTACGGCTAACGGCTGGGCGGGCGCGGAGAGCTTCAGCGGTCTGGCGCTGCCGGGCATGTTTGCCGCCATCCCGTTTGCTATCTGGTTCTTTCTGGCGATTGAAGGCGCATCGATGGCCGCCGAAGAGGCCAAAGACCCGCAGCGCACCATTCCCCGGGCGCTGGGCGGCGGCATCCTGACCCTGACCGTGCTGGCAATTGGTGTAATGGTCTTTGCCGGGGGCGTCGGCGACTGGCGAACCCTGGCGAATATTAACGACCCGCTGCCGCAGGCGATGAAAATGGTGGTTGGCAGCAGCAGCGGCTGGCTGCATATGCTGGTGTGGTTGGGGCTGTTCGGCCTGGTGGCGTCGTTCCACGGGATTATTATGGGCTACTCACGGCAGATTTACTCCCTGGCGCGCGCAGGCTATCTTCCCGCCAGCCTGGCGACGCTGAACCGCCGTACCCGCACGCCGCATCTGGCGATCCTCGCAGGCGGCGTGGTTGGTATCGCCGCCATCTTCTCTGATTCGCTGATCACCATTAGCGGGATGCCGCTGACCGCCTGTATCGTCACGATGTCGGTATTTGGCGCTATTGTTATGTATATCACCTCGATGGCGGCGCTGTTTAAACTGCGCCGCAGCGAGCCGAAGCTGATTCGCCCGTTCCGCGCGCCGCTCTATCCATGGGCACCGGCCTTTGCCCTGGCGATGGCGGTACTCTGCCTGGTGGCGATGGTCTGGTACAACCCGCTGCTGGCGCTCATTTTCGCCGCCATGATGCTCGGCGGCTATCTGTGGTTTCGCAAGACCGCAGGTGCCCGCCAGCGCGCGGCGGTAGATCCGCAGCTGCGCACGGTCTCCTGAGGAGTCGACACATGTATAAAACTACGCTATCGGGCCAGGTATGGCGTTTTGATAGTCTGAAGACACTGATGGCGAAAGCCTCCCCGGCGCGTTCCGGCGACGCGCTGGCGGGGATCATCGCCGAGTCCGCCGAAGAGCGGATGGCAGCAAAAATGGCGCTGGCGGAGGTGCCATTGACGGAAATTCTCGCTAATCCGCTGATTCCCTACGAGCAGGATGAAGTGACCCGGCTGATACTCGATACCCACGACAGCCAGGGCTTCGCGGCGATTCGCCATCTGACGGTCGGCGATTTTCGCGACTGGCTGCTCGATGATGCCACCGACGAGGCGGCACTACGCCAGGTCGCAAGGGCGATAACCCCGGAGATGGCAGCGGCGGTCAGCAAGCTGATGCGTAACCAGGATCTGATCCTCGCCGCCAGCAAATGCCGGGTCGTCACGCGTTTTCGCAATACTATTGGCCTGCCGGGGCATCTCAGCGTGCGCCTGCAGCCGAATCACCCCACCGATGATATGAAAGGGATCGCCGCCAGTATGCTCGACGGCCTGCTGTACGGCGCGGGGGATGCGGTGATCGGTATTAATCCGGCCAGCGACAGCCTGCCGGTACTGGCGCAGCTTAACCATATGCTCGACGATATTATTCAGCGCTTCGCTATCCCCACCCAGTCGTGCATTTTGACCCACGTCACCAACACCTTACAGCTGATTGAGCGCGGCGCGCCGGTGGATCTGGTGTTTCAGTCGGTGGCCGGGACCGAGGCCGCCAATAGCGGTTTCGGCATTAATCTGGCTCTGCTGCAGGAGGCCCGGGAAGCGGCGCTCAGCCTGAATCGCGGCACGCTCGGCAACAACGTGATGTATTTTGAAACCGGTCAGGGCAGCTGTCTTTCCGCCAATGCCCATCACGGCGTTGACCAGCAGACCTGCGAAGCCCGCGCCTATGCCGTCGCCCGCCATTTCGAGCCGCTGCTGGTCAATACGGTGGTGGGCTTTATCGGCCCGGAATATCTCTACGATGGCAAGCAGATTATCCGCGCCGGGCTGGAAGACCATTTCTGCGGCAAGCTGATGGGGCTGCCTATCGGCTGCGACGTCTGCTACACCAACCACGCTGAAGCGGATCAGGACGATATGGATACCCTGCTGACGCTGCTGTGCACCGCCGGACTGACCTTCCTGATCGGCGTACCGGGAGCTGACGATATTATGCTCAACTATCAAAGCACCTCGTTTCACGATGCCCTGTATGCCCGCCGCCTGCTGGGTTTAAAACATGCGCCGGAGTTTGCCGACTGGCTGGCGAGGATGCAGATTATTGACCGCCACGGCGCGCTGCGTCTGACCGATGCCCGCCATCCGCTACTTTCCGTCCTGCCGCAAGGAGCACCGGTATGAATCCTCCCGACGCCTGGAACCCGCTGCGTGAATTTACCGATGCGCGGATTGCGCTGGGCCGTAGCGGCGCGAGCCTGCCGACCCGAGAAGTGCTCAATTTCGGCCTCGCTCACGCCAGGGCGCGCGACGCCATCCACCAGCCCTTCGCCAGCGACCAGCTAGAACAGCCGCTGGCGGATTTGGGCCTCTCTTCGCTGACCGTCCACAGCGCCGCCAGCGATCGGCATGTTTATCTGAATCGCCCGGATCTGGGACGATGCCTGAACGATGCGAGCCGCACTGATCTGGCCGCCAGCCGCGCACGTCCCGCCGACCTGCTAATAGTGGTTGGCGACGGGCTGTCGTCATACGCCGTACAGCGCCAGGCGCTGCCGCTGATCCGTGCCCTTCTCCCCTACCTGGAAACGCTTGGGTTGAGCCTTGCTCCGGTGGTGCTGGCGCACCAGTCGCGGGTCGCACTGGGCGATGATATTGGCGAAACGCTGAAGGCCAGAGCGGTAGCGATTCTGATTGGCGAAAGACCGGGACTCTCTTCGCCGGATAGCCTTGGGGTTTATTTGACCTGGCAGCCGCATCGTCAGCGGCTGGAGTCGGAGCGCAACTGTATTTCCAATATTCGCCCGGAGGGACTGAGCTATGATGCCGCCGCATTTAAGCTGGCCTGGCTGCTGGAGCAGGCCTTTTTACGGCGGCTAACCGGGGTGCGCCTGAAAGATGAAAGCGATAATCCGGCGCTGCATGGAAAAATAAAACCTTTGAGCCAATTAAAATAATTGGCCGCGCGAGCAGCAGAATAGATTTTTAATATTCATGACGCACCTGAATATTATATTCAGGCGCGTGCTGAAATTGCGGATTTTCGAGGCCGGGCAAGGCGTCAGCTGCTACCCGGCAAAATGCGTTCACCGTACCAAAAACAGGGCTGTCATCAGCCTTATGCCCTTTCCTGCAGGTAATAAGAATATTGCATGAGTAAAAATGAAACGAACGTTGTAAGGTAAATCTGCGCATTAAATATATCTCGTTATCCATTCAAAATAACGCCAAATAATTCACCACTTTCTCTGGTGAGTTATTTCTCGATGTTATGCAGTCATTGATGGTAGTGCCCTAAATAATTGACCGACGATGAGGTAAAAATGAAAAAGTTTTCCGGGAAAGCGTCTTTAATGGCCATGCTGGTTGCTGCGTGGGTCGGTGCCAATAGCGTACAGGCGGCTGAAATTAAAATCGGCGTGGTATTGCCGCTAAGCGGCGCGCTGAGCGGTTACGGACAGCCATCACAAAAAGGGCTGGATATTATTCAGAGCATTACGCCGACATTAAAAAATGGCGACACCGTTAAGCTTATCGTGATTGACGATAAGAGCGACAAGGTCGAAGCCGCTAACGCCATGCAGCGCCTGGTTTCCAGCGATAAAGTCGATGCGGTGATCGGCGAAGTCACCTCCTCCAATACCCTGGCGATGACCAAAATCGCCGACGACAGCAAAACGCCGCTGGTCTCCTCGACCGCCACCAACGACCGCGTCACCCGCAACCACCCTTACGTTAGCCGGGTCTGCTTCTCCGACAGCTTCCAGGGCGTGGTTGGCGCAAACCTCGCCTCCCGCGACCTGAAAGCCAAAACCGCCGCCATCGTCTTCGACAGCAGCAACGACTACTCCGTCGGCCTGGCGAAGGCCTTCCGCACTCAGTTCCTGAAAAACGGCGGCACCATCCCTATCGAAGTTCAGGCCCCCGGCGGCAGCAAAGACTTTAAAGCCCAGTTGGCCAGCGTGAAAGCGAAGAACGTCGACATGATTTATATGCCGATTTACTACACCGAAGGGGCGCTTATCGCCGTGCAGGCGAAACAGTTGGGGCTGAGCAAACCGGTGGTCGGCGGCGACGGTCTGGCGGCGGATCAGGTCTTCTTTGACGTCGGTAAAGACGCGGTCAACGGCTATATGACCACCGATTACTATTCGCCGAACGCCAAAGAGCAAACGCCAGCGGGCGAGGTGTTTATCAAAGCCTGGGAAGCGAAATATCAGCAGCCGACCCATACCTGGGGCGCAATGGCAGCGGATGCGTATAACGTCATTATCAACGCCATGAACCAGTGCAGCGACCCGCATGATCGGGTTTGCGTTAACGAAAAAATTCGCGCCACCAAGGACTTCCAGGGCGTGACCGGCACTCTGACGTTGCAAAACGGCGACGCTATCCGCAGCGCGGTCATCAACGAAGTGAAGGATGGCAAACTGGCGTTTCGTACCGTGGTCAATCCTTAACCCCGTCATACTTCAAGTTGCATGTGCGTTGGTTGTAACTCGAATTATTTAGGGTAGATAAGAGAGATAACAGATGGATGGTGCCATTTTTCTCCAGCAAGTGGTCAATGGAATGAGCCTCGGGGGCATGTACGCCCTGATTGCCATCGGCTATACGATGGTTTATGGGGTGCTGCGCCTGATCAACTTCGCCCATGCGGACGTCATGATGGTCGGGGCGTTTACCACCCTGTTTTTATTTTCTTCTATTGGGCTACCCTTTGGGGTAGCTGTTTTCCTGACCCTCGCGCTGTGCGGCCTGTTCGGGATGCTTATCGACCGGGTGGCCTACCGTCCGCTGCGCCAGGCATCAAAAATCTCGATGCTGATCACCGCCATCGGCGTCAGTTTCTTTCTCGAAAACCTGTTCAACGTGCTGTTTGGCGGCAGCTCGCGCTTTTTCGCCGCGCCGGAATTCTTCAATAACACCCGCGCTTTTGGTGACGTGATTATCACCAACGTAGCGTGGATCGTACCGCTGATTACCGTTCTGTTGTTGTTGGCGATCCTCTGGCTGCTGTACCGCACTCGCTACGGAATGGCTATCCGCGCGGTGGCTTTCGACGTCAATACCGTGCGTCTGATGGGCATCGACGCCAACCGTATTATCTCGCTGGTATTCGCTCTCGGCAGCAGCCTCGCGGCGCTGGGCGGGGTGTTCTACTCGATTAGCTATCCGACCATCGACCCGCTGATGGGCGTGCTGATTGGCCTGAAAGCCTTCGCCGCCGCGGTGCTTGGCGGAATAGGCAGCGTCACCGGCGCGGTGTTAGGTGGTTTTATTCTCGGTTTTACCGAAGTGGTCGCGGTTGCGCTATTTCCCGAACTTGGCGGCTACAAAGACGCCTTCGCCTTTATGTTCTTGATTCTGGTCCTCTTATTCCGCCCGGTTGGCATTATGGGCGATGAACGTCTGGAAAGGAGCCGTTTCTGATGCTCAACGCGACAACGACCGCCGGGGCGCAGCTGCGCAACCTGGTCATTATTGTTATCTGCATTGCGCTGCTGGCCGGGATTAACGTGGTCTTCAACGACTATATTATTCGCGTCATCAGCACCATTTTTGTCTTTATGATCCTCGCAGTCAGCTACAACCTGATCAACGGCGTCACCGGCCAGTTGTCGCTGGAGCCCAACGGCTTTGTGGCGGTCGGCGCTTACGTCACCGCTTTATTGATTCTCTCTAACGACAGCAAGCTGGATATGTTTGAGATGGCCGCTCCCAGCCCGTGGATCCTCGTGCTGCACGCCAGTTTCCTGCCCGCGTTGCTTATCAGCGGCCTGTGCGCGGCGGCGCTGGCGGTGTGCCTTGCCTTGCCGGTATTCCGCGTACGCGGCGACTACCTGGCGATCGTCACCCTCGGCTTCGGCTTTATTATTAAAATCCTCGCCATTAACAATCCGCAGATCACCAACGGCGCGATTGGCCTCAACGATATCCCCCAACAGCCGCATCTGCTGTTCTGGTGCGGGCTGTTCGCTCTGCTGGCGACCGGGATGATTTTGCAACTGGTGTGGTCGAAATACGGGCGAATGATGAAAGCCGTGCGCGACGATGAAGACGCCGCCATCGCCATGGGGGTAAACACGTTTCGGATTAAAACCTGTGCTTTCGCCACCAGCGCATTCTTTGAAGGGATCGGCGGCGGCCTGCTGGCATCGCTGCTGACCACCATATCGCCGAACCTGTTCGACTTTATGCTCACCTTCCAGTTGCTGATTATTATCGTGCTCGGCGGTCTGGGCAGCACCACTGGCGCGCTGCTCGGTACCGTGCTGGTAGTCGGCAGCGGCGAGTGGCTGCGCTTTCTCGACCAGCCGCTCCAGTTCTTCGGTCACGATCTCGGGGCATATCCGGGACTGCGAATGGTGGTGTTCTCGCTGCTGCTGCTGATCATCATGCTGTTCGCCCGCGAAGGTCTGCTGGGCAAAAAAGAGATTTGGCAAGTGGGTAAAAGGGGCCGTGGCTATGGCGCAAAATAAGGTCATTTTACAGGTACAGGACGTCACCATGCAGTTCGGTGGGCTGCGGGCCATCGACAACGTCAGTTTCCACGTCGACGAGGCGGAAATTTTTGGCCTGATTGGCCCCAACGGCGCGGGTAAAACCACTATGTTCAACGTGATTACCGCCAACTATAAACCGACCAGCGGCAGCGTGACCCTTGCGGGAAAATCGTTGAAAGGGCTGAAGCCGAACCAGGTGGTCAACGCCGGGATCGCCCGCACCTTTCAGAATATCCGCCTGTTTAACTCGATGACGGTATTAGAAAACGTGATGGTCGGCCTTGATAGCGCCAGCCGCTATTCACTGCTGGAAGCGGCGCTGCATATCGGCCGCTATTTCCCCGCTGAACGAGCGGCGAAGGCCAAGGCAATGGCGATTCTGGACGATATCGGCATCGCCCATTTCGCCGATATGCAGGCCACTAACCTCAGCTACGGCAACCAGCGTAAGGTCGAGATCGCCCGCGCGCTGGCGACATCGCCTAAGCTATTGCTGCTGGATGAACCCGCTGCCGGGATGAACCCAAAAGAGACGGAAGATCTGGCGGACCTGATCTTCCGTATGCGTGACGACTACCAGCTCAGCGTGCTGTTAATTGAGCACGACATGCCGTTCGTCAACAAGCTGTGCGAGCGGGTGATGGTGCTGGAGTACGGTAAACCGCTGTTCAGCGGCCTGATGTCCGAAGCCATTGAGGATCCGGAGGTGATTTCCGCTTACCTGGGGGACGTCCGTTATGCTTAGCGCGCGCGAGTTAAAAGTGTTTTACGGTGTGATTCAGGGACTGAAAGGCGTTGATATTGATATCAACGACCGGGAGATCGTGACCTTAATCGGCAGCAACGGCGCGGGGAAAACCTCAACCCTCAACGGTATCGTCAATCTGGTGCGTTCCACAGGGCGGGTGAAGTTTCTCAACGAGGATATTTCCCGCAGCCAGACGCACCAGATTGTGCGTCGGGGGCTGGCGCTGGTCCCCGAGGGGCGGCGCATCTTCACTAACCTGACTATCGAAGAAAACCTGCGCATGGGGGCCTACAACAATCTCGCCGGATTCACCCGCCTGCGCGATCGCATGTACAGCCTGTTTCCCCGGCTCAAAGAGCGGCGTAATCAGATGGCGGGCACCATGAGCGGCGGCGAGCAGCAGATGCTGGCTATCTCCAGAGCGTTAATGAGCGAGCCGGTTTTACTGATGCTTGATGAGCCAAGCCTCGGGCTGGCGCCGAAAATTGTCGGCGAGCTGTTCGCCACGATTAAGCAGCTGCGGGAGGAGAATATTACCGTGCTGCTGGTAGAACAGAACGCCACGGCGGCGTTGACTATCGCCGATCGCGCCTATGTGCTGGAGAATGGGAAGATTATGCTTTCCGGCCCGGCCCCGGAGGTGCTGGCAAATCCGGAAATTAAGCGGATGTATCTCGGCGGTTAACACGAAAGCAAAGCTGTTCATGGCTGCGGCATCGCTTCCTGCGTCGCCGCAACCGCAAACAGCCTCTCGCTACACAAAGCACACCTCATTCCAGTAGGCTTCACGCGTCCTGCGCCGCTCAGTATGTTTTATCATGGCGAAACCACCTTGTTTCCACGTTACCGAGGTCAATTCCGTAGAGACTGGCGACCGGTAATATCGCCTCCATCATGCGTTGGGTATCCTGCTGCCCGGCTTCACCGTTAGATAAAGATGCCAGCCAGCCCGTGATGCGTTGCCATAGTGCCACTTTCATTTTTCTCCTCCGTCGGGAAGCGTTTTGCTTGCGTCTATTTCAACCACAGTTGACGGCGGGCGGGAAATATCAATTCCTGATTTGTAATTCTGCGGGATGCATATTAGGGGTGAGAGGATGTTCCCGGAGGCGGTGCGGGCTACTTGTCCCTGGTTTGGTAGCACAGAGCCGGATAAACAATATCCACAACTTTGTTAAGTTCTTTTTCGTTATACATAAGAACTTTTTCTTCTTTGCCGCAGACGGTCAATTTGTGGGAGCGTGATTAACACAAAACAAAACAGGGATTCAGGGGATAAATTATGCGCATTGCAAAAACAAAAATCGCGCTGGCGCTGGGCATTCTGGTGCTCGCCGCGCAGGCTCAAGCCGACCAATTAGCCGATATCAAAGCCGCCGGGGTGGTCAAAGTCGCCACCTTCGACGCCAACCCGCCTTTCGGCTCGGTAGACCCGAAAACGCATAAAATCGTCGGCTACGACGTGGACTTCGCCGAAGCGCTGGCAAAATCTCTCGGCGTGAAGCTGGAACTGGTCGCCACTAACCCGGCTAACCGCATTCCGCTGCTGCAATCAGGTAAAGCCGATCTGATCGTTGCCGACATCACCATCACCCCGGAACGTGCACAGGTAATTGATTTCTCAACACCTTATTTCGTTACTGGCCAACAGTTCCTCGTCCCGGCCAAATCAGCAGATAAACTTGATGATTACAGCAAAGCGCGCATCGGTGCGGTAAAAGGCACCACCGGCGAGCAGGCGCTGCATCAGCGTTTTCCGCAATCTCGCGTGCTCTCTTATGACGATATTCCGCTGGCGCTGACCGCCCTGCGCAACGGTAACGTGCAGGCGATCACTCAGGACAGCACCATTCTCGCCGGGCTGCTGGCGGAAGCGCCGGACAAGGCGAACTTCAAAATCATTCCTGACCTGCTGAGCAAAGAAGAGATTGGCGTCGGTGTGAAGAAAGGCGAACCGGCTTTGTTGAAAGCGGTGAACGACGAGCTGGTGAACCTGGAGAAATCCGGCGAAGCGGCCAAAATTTACGACGTCTGGTTTGGCCCGAGCACCAAAACCCCGCAGCCGCGCGCCTTTACTATCGAAGCTAAATAAGCAGAAAATACATTATGTTATCGGCTCTATTTTCACGCTCCGCGGCATCGTCCGCGGATTTTTCGCACCTAAAGCGCGCAAGTATTGAGTTCCGCGATGTCGCCAAAAGCTACGGCGATCATCGGGTACTGAACGGCGTTAATTTGCAGGTCGAACCCGGCGAAGTGGTGGCAATCCTCGGCCCTTCGGGATCGGGAAAATCAACCCTGATCCGTCTGATCAACCAGTTGGAATCCCTCAGCGGCGGCGAGATCCTGATCGACGGCAAACCGACGCGTAAGCTCACCGGCAGCGCCCTGCGCCAGCTGCGCAGCCGGGTCGGCTTTGTCTTTCAACAGTTTAATCTCTACGCCCACCTGACGGCGCAGGAGAATATTACCCTCGCGCTGGAGCGGGTTCACGGCTGGGGCAAAAGCGCCGCCCGCGAACGCGCGTTAGCGCTGCTCAAACAGGTTGGTCTCGAAGATAAAGCCCAACAGATGCCCGCCCAGCTCTCCGGCGGTCAGCAGCAGCGGGTAGCTATCGCCCGCGCCCTCGCCTCCTCACCGCAAATCATCCTGTTCGATGAACCGACATCAGCGCTGGACCCGGAAATGATCGGCGAAGTCTTACAGGTGATGAAAACCCTCGCCCATAGCGGGATCACCATGGTGGTGGTGACGCACGAGATGCAGTTCGCCCGCGAGATTGCAGACCGGGTGGTGTTTATCGACGGCGGCGATATTCTCGAAGTCGCACCGCCGGCCGAGTTCTTCGCCCGACCGCAGCACGCCCGCACCCGTCGTTTTCTGCAAAAGGTGCTCGACCCGCTGCACCAGGAGAGTGAGGCGTGATCCCGCATCTCGACTGGCACGGCGTGCTGAGCGGGCAGCCGCTGCAATGGATAATCTCCGGTTTTCTCACCACCGTCTGGGTTAGCGTCGCCGGGATGATTCTGGCGACCGCGCTGGCTATCCTGCTGCTGGCGCTGCGCCTCGGCGGCGGTCGGCCCGGACGCTGGCTGGTGGCGGCCTGGGTTTCACTGTTTCGCAATACGCCGCTGCTGGTTCAACTGCTGTTCTGGTATTTTGCCGCCTGGAATCTGCTGCCGCTTGGGGCACGGGATTTTATCAACGACGAACATAGCTGGTCGATTCTGCCGGGCAACGTCTGGTGGCTAACGCCGGAGTTTCTCTGCTCAATGTGGGGACTCGGGGTCTTTACCTCGGCGTTTCTGATTGAGGAGATCGCCTCCGGATTACGCGCCGTTAGCCATGGTCAGCGGGAAGCAGCGCTGTCGCAGGGGTTCACACCCTGGCAAGAGCTGCGCCACATTCTGCTGCCGCAGGGGCTGGCTAACGCCTGGCAGCCGATTATCGGCCAATATCTGAACCTGATGAAGCTCTCTTCGCTGGCGAGCGGCATCGGCTTTGCCGAACTCACCTATCAGGTGCGGCAAATTGAGAGCTACAACGCGCATGCGCTGGAGGCCTTTGCCGTCGGCACCGTGCTGTATCTGGCGCTTGGCGTGGTCATGGGCGTGGCGCTGACGCGTTTCGGTCCGGGAAAACATCAGCAAAGGAGAGCCGGGTATGAACGCTAATCTGGCGGTGATTGTCGATAACCTCGACTATCTGCTGTGGGGACGACTGGCGGACGGTATTCCCGGCGGCGTGGTGTTAACGCTGCTGATGGCTATCGGCGCCGCCGCGCTGGCGCTGCCCGGCGGGGTGCTGTTGGCGGGTATCGCCTGGCGCTACGGCGGGATCGTGCGGCGATTATTATTTCTGTGGGCGGAAATCATTCGCGGCATTCCGCTGATTTTCGTGATTTTCTGGCTGTGGTATCTGCTGCCAATGCTTACCGGCAGCGACCTGCCGGGGGCGGTGACCGTCACGGTAGCGCTGGCGTGGTTTACCGCCGCCTCGGTGATGCACTCGGTGCTGGCTGGCCTGCAATCGCTGCCGCACGGGCAGTACGAAGCGGCGCTGACCCAGGGGTTTGCTCCCGGACAAACGCTGCGCCTGATCCTGCTGCCGCAGGCGTTACGCAATGTTCAGCCGTCACTGGTCGGGATATTTATCGGCCTGCTCAAAGACACTTCGCTGGCCTTTATCGTCAATGTACCGGAACTGACCACCGTCGCCGGGCAGGTCAATAACCGCGTGCAGATATATCCGCTGGCGATTTTTGTCTTTACCGGCGCGGTTTATTACCTGCTGTGCTGCGGCCTGAGCCTGCTGGCAAATCGTCGGTATACGAGAGCAGCCGGGTAAATCATTCGACATGGCGCGGTTAATTGATATCGCGCCATGTTGCTTTAACGTGGATTTTTATGGCTATCCTGAGGTGATACAGGTCAGCGCGGAGTACATACAGGAAAATACAATGACCAAATCAAGGGTAATATTTTATATTTAATACTGATTGCTATTTAAGGGTGTGTGAATCCTCTATACCCTAAATAATTCGAGTCGCAGGCAGGCGGCAAGGAAGTGGATCCCGATGAGTTTACTCTGATAAGTGATTCGGGTAAGCGACAAATCTGCCGGGAGCAGATGTGAACGTCGCTTGCGACGGCCCGCCAGGGCGAGGCCCATGAATGGGCCGAGTCATCCGCAGCCAACACACATGCCACTTGAAGTGTGATGGGTATATACATTTCAAAAATCACCCTCAGGATATTATTAACAAAAACACTATCAAATGGCTATTCGATTTATCTTTGAATACAGCTTCCCCTCAGCATTGCGCTGATGGGTATATACCGTTTTCACACTGCAATTTTCTATTCTGGCAATTGATTTAGGCTGCATGCCTTGCGCAAGGAGACCAATAATCTGCATCTCTTTTTTGGTCATTTTTCCTTTTTTAATATCCGTGCGCAGAAATCTACCATTTATTACCCGAGCTAATTCATAGCGGACATTGCGTAGCGAACCAGCGTAAACCACACCTCTGGCCTGGCTATTAAAATACCAATAATTAGCCAACGCCTCCAACCGGGTAGCGGCAATTAATACCACCTGTTTTTTCTCTGTTTTCCTCAACCATTGCTGCTCATGGCTGATAAAGTGGCTCATAAATTTTGGGCTAATATTAATAAATATAAAATCTTCCCGTATAGTTTCCAGGGAAGGGTAAATTAAATCTCTAATCTCAAAAATAATCTCGGATAATCCATCAGCAAAGTAGCGATCTTCCTTTGGCCAGATGCATGACCTTAAATCAGATTGATAGTCCATATATCACGCGTTCCTCCTCCATGATCTTACCGATCTCCCCTAACGCTAAAATGGGACAGAAGGCGGTTATTCCCCCTTCCTGAGTAAAAAAACAAATATACACAGAAAAAACAATCCATTTCGTGCATAAATCAAAATAAAACATAGATAAAACGAATAATCACTATATACACACAGAATAAAAAATGAAATATCTCTTCTGCCATTAAGAATCTATGTGTTTAATTAACATGAGTCAATATGAAGGGCCGGTTAAATCTTAATTCACACACCAAGCATTAGAACAACTGAAATAAAATAACAAAAAAAGTTAGAAATACTTAACTAAATAAAATTAAGCACAGAGGAAGAAACAGATAAATATCAACAAGATAAGAAAAAATGATTAAATGGAAAAATTCTCAATTCACTCTACCCAGGAATTTTACCGAAGTTCATTCGGAATTCCTTTAGGAATAATGGAATAAATAAAGAATATAAATAACAAAAGATAAAATAAAAGACAGCGTGAATCATTCTATTGAAGAATATTATATATATTCGGGATACAAAAATACCATTTCATAATATTCATAAAAGGTGGAATTCGATCCGGGTTACTGAACAAAAAATAGACAAAGGAACATCATGAATCCAGAACAGATCATTTGAGATTATGAGTTAACTCACGTTTACCTGAGTGTACCCGGCTACTTCACCGGGCAATCGTCAGTCATTTTAATAAATTTATCGTTATAGATGATGTAGTGGTTCCCAGGCTGGCGCAGCGTAGCCTGCCGGACAACGTCGCCGGGACGTAAATACCATGCATCTCCCTCCTCTTCCGTCGTGTCACATCCGGGCTTGATCAGCAGCTTAAACCAGGTGTTACCGGTATTGCTGACGGTACCCGCCGCACGATCAAAAAACCACTTGAACTGCACCTGGCGCGGGCGTACGACCAGGATGGTATCTATCACCACCACAGGTTCCATGCTGACCTCGGTACCGCCGGGATTGCGCATCACGTAGTTACGCGACGGAATTTCACGAAATGAAACCCGATAATAGCGTTCGCGATTGTCTTTCGGACCGTGGTAGTAAAACTTAAAATATTCGCTCTCGCCTGCCTGTAACGTCAGCTGACGTGGGGCAAACAGCAGCTCGCCATCTGCCGGGCGTGAACGCACTTCTTTGCCGCCAGGGCGGTCAATCGCCACGATTGAAACGCGGTACAGGCGCGCGCTTTTGTTATTATTTATCACCCGCTTAGCGGCAAATTCTGCGTCTGCCGCCAGCGAAAAGGTTAAGTTGCCGACGGAGATAGCCTGCGCCGCTGAGGATGCCCACAGCGCCAGCAGGCAGAAGGCTGTTGGCAGCCAATTAATTAATGTTACGCCACGTCGCCTGGACATGAATCTCTCCTGAAGCACTCACTTCACCAAACCAGCCGTTATTCTCTACCGTGCGCAGCGATATATCGTTATTCATCGGAATCGAAAACTTCACCGTTGTTTTATCCATCTGTCCCGTATCGCCGGAAATATCGGCCCATGGGGTGGTTAACCATAATGCGTCGGTCATATCGCGCCAGGTATCATCGCACCCGGCATCATAAGTTTTGGTGGTTCCTGCCCGGGTAAGAAATGCCAGCGTCGCCGGGAACGGTACTCTCGACGTCCCGTCAGGGGAACTAAAAATACAGTATGAACGCCCACCAATAACCTGTGCCGGACCGGTCACTTTAATTAGCACTTCATCGGCGGCGGTTTTACCGCTGGTCGTGACAATATAGCCGAAGTCCAGCGACGGTTCGCCGCTGCCAACATATCCTTCACGGGTTGGAGCAGAAGTATATTCATCGGAAATAATACTGATGCTGAAATCACGCGGTTTAATAATCAGCGTATTGGAGGTAGAAAACTCATACCAACCTGACTCCGGCGAGGTAGTGTTATAAAAACGGAAATTAAATAAATCTTTCGTATTAACATCACTGATGCCGAGATTCACCATCTGCTTAAAAAAGTTACTCGAGAAGAAAACATAGACTGAATCAGAGGATTTCATCTCATTGAACGTGTAGTACTGGGCAATGCCGTTAACCGGTTTCCATGAATTACCGTTCAGGCTGAACTGCATATCATAGGTACCCACCGCGGAAGCCAGCGACGAGTTGCTGATAGCTGGGAAAATATGAATAGAAGTATTACTCAGGCCGTTGGTTTGCAAATTGTAGTTCACCATTTTGCAGCTCAGGCCGGAACGGGTACCGATAGTTTGCGTCCGGCAATCGGCATTCCCCTCCCCCAGCGTTGGCACACCATCGCTATTAATAAACACTTCCGCCAGCGCATGGGTGTTAATTAGCTTTAGGCTTGCGGCTTTGGTATGAGTGACTTTACGCACGTACCAGCTTCCTGAAGCCTGATCTTTACAACGCGCGCCACTGCTGGCGTCATAGTTGACCGAGGTCTGACAGGAGTTGATGGTCATAGAGAAGCTGCTGCCGACCGACATCTGCTGCAGATACTGGTAGAAAGCGTCAGACATCATGCCGTGCATCCACTTTTGCCCGCCAGGCGTCACCGTCGCGCCATAGAAACCGCTGGCATCGGTGGTTTGCGGCTGAATCAGACTGGTGGTCATATTGCAGCCCGCATACCAGTTAATACAGCGCAGGCCCTGTAACGGATGAGATGTGGGGGAGTTATCGAACCACATATCAAACTTCCAGTTGGCAATCAGGCCCGTGTTATAGCCATTGTCGATATAGCCCAGACTCTGCTGATAGATAGTGCCCGAGCCGTTATATTTCAGCCCGGTCCAGCGGTTAGCCCCGGTCATACGCGGGTCTAAGCCGCCGCCAGGGGTAACAAAGAAGTTATCATCCGAGTTATTTTCGACGAACACAAACTGCATGGCCGCCGCATCCGGCCAGGTGGTTTTTGAGACCGCAGCATAGGTCCGGGTCACGCAGAGCGCCGCCGTTATCATCACTAAATATGCCAGCCACTTAGCTTTCATTACCTTCTCCTGTCGGCTGAACGCTGGCATAGGTCGCAAGTCCGCTACAGACCACATCACCTACCCACACCGCACCGCGCGCCTGGCTTAACTCCAGCGCCACTTCACAGCTCTGGTTTTTACCGTAACTGAAATCAATGGTCGGATATTTTTTATCCACATCCATCACAAACTCACCGTTGTCATCGGTACGGGTTCGCCCGATATGATTATTAATGCGCGCATTTGCCAGCAACGTGCCGTCTTCTGCGCGAATACGTCCAGAAACGGTCACCATCTGCTTCACTTCTGGCTCAATGACCGCCACGTTCCCCGGATAAAGGGTTAATTGGCTCTTACGCCCGGTGACGATGTCGTAGCTATCAAGCGAATTTTTGCTGTTTTGCAGCTCAATTTCATAACGGCTGTACGGCGACAGCGGCAGGTAGTTACGCTTGCCGGAAAGCTGCACGATCCGCCCGTTGACCTTCGCGCTCAGCTTGCCGTCATCCTCAAGACCGGTATTGAAAATCACCCCGGCGTTGCCGTCGGTACGCCCGCTGGCGGCGATATTTTTCCCCTGCCAGCCGACGCTGCCGTTGGCAGTCAGGTTAGTGTTTACATAGCCGTCCGCGCCGCTGTTCACGTTCAGCGTGCCGGTGGAATAACGGGTATCAAACTGAGCATAGGCGCCACCGCTGAGGGTTTTGTCATCGCCGGTATCGCCGGAAATCGCCCGCGAGATATTCGCGCCAATGGTACGAATGCTGCCTTCATCAAACTGTTTACGCGCCGACAGGTTAGCCATAGTGTAGCCGTTCTGGTGCGTCATCCCGGCACTGAACCAGTTGCCCAGCGGCAGCGAGAAGTCGAGCGCAATGTATTTCCCGGTATTCGCGCTGCTGTCACCATTATTAAAACGCTGGATCCCCGCGCGCAGCCCCATCGATCCCCACGATCCGGTATACAGCGTCTGATAATAATCTGCGGTGTAGTAATGGCTGTTATAGCGACGATCGTCGTTATAGCTGATGCTAAACGTTCCCAGTTTTGACCAGAGTGAATTCAGGTTCAGCGTACCGCCAATTGCCCGGTTATCGGCATTACTGCGCCGCAGTTTATCGCCGATTTGAGTTTTCTCCTGGTTGACCCAAACCGAACTGAATCCGCCGGGAAGCGTGGCGCTGATGCTACCGATGCTGCTCCATGAATTATCGCTGGCCAGCATATTTTGCAGGTTCACATTGATAGATTCAGTGAGCGGCAGCGTCAGACGAGTTTCGGCAACCGCATTGTTATCATAGCCGTAGCCGGTCGCCGCCCAGCTGAAGGTACTGACTGAACCGGAGGCCGAAGCCCCTGCCAGCCAGCTGTCTTTGGCCGGGAGCGTCTTTTTGCCGCTTTCGGACCAGCGGTCCATATGGAAGCTTCCGCCCCAGAACTGCCATGCCAGCGGCGCTCCTGCTCCTCGCCCGCGGCTAAACAGCTTATTCACTCTCTGGGTGCGTTTGCTGACTACCCGGCCATTCACAATCACTTCAACTTCAACATCATAAATCCCGTATGGCAGGCCGCGCGTATCCACCTCATGGTTACCCATGGCAAAGTTCTGCACGCTCACCAGCCGTCCCTCGCGGGTAAGATGAACTTCCCCTGCGGCGGGTAAAAAGGCAACCACTGGGGTGGCCGACTGGGTGTTATCAAACACCGTCGAACTGGCCTGGTTGCCCCAGGAAGCCCCGTAGATCTTCCCTGCTGAAATCGCGGTCATTGGGCCGAGCGATTGCAGGTTCCAGGTATCCAGCATTCCGCCCGCAAAGCGATGACCAGCAAAATCCCGCTCGTACATCGCTTTATACACTTCGCTATCCTGGTTACCTGAACCAATGCCGTACAGCGAGCCGTCCAGCACAACGTGATGTTCACGTAGCGCGGTGACATTATTCAGTGACAGATAGCTGGAGGTGTTGTTGCCACCATTGCGCATCTGGTTGTTATAAACGCCGAGGTTATAGTTCAGGGTGCTGCTGACGGTGTTAACGCTGGACTGACCAATATCCTCACTACGAGAACGCAGCACGGTACCCAATGCCTCTTTTTTCACCACCAGCTGTAGCAGCAGCTGGCGCAGGCTAAGTTCCAGCTGCGCGTCATCGGTCAGATTGATTTTAAGGTCTTTGCTGAAGGCTTCATTCGCCAGCGAAGTCAGCTGCTTTCGGGTTTGTTCACTCACGGTAGCGTTGCTGTCGCTTTCTTCCAGCTGAATTTGCCGCACGCGCAGAACGCCATTATCCAGCCAGATAAAGGCGTTACCAATTCTTTGATCGTCCTGGGTACCGGTGCTGCCTTCGAGATGAATATACAGCGGGATACTCATTCCATCCTGAAGCGCCTGACTGAAGGCCTGGGGGATAATCACGCCGCCGATTTGCTGTACCTTATCAGTAGCTGCACTCACGCTGAGCGGAACGGACAAAATGACCATGCCGGAGGCTAGAAGCGTTTTCAGTCCTGGGGTGATCCTTGGTAGAGCCATAGTCTTGGTCCGTCAGCACAGATGTCTATTTCACGGGAACAAACTGCTCGCCCTGCCAGAAGGCGACCCGTCCTTTTTTGTCAGCGACATTGACGCGCGTAAATCGGCGCTCTTTCCCCGGCATCAGGAAGTAGTTTTCTTTGCACTCTTTACCATCGGCGGCTTTCAGGCACGGGCCGTAGGCAAGAATGCGCAGCGTAGCGTTGCCGGTATTCACCATCTTTCCATCTGCGTACTGGTAGCGAAAATTCGCTTTTCTCGGCGCGACCACCAGGATGGTGCCAATGCGGGCTGAGGCCGTCGCCACCGCGCTGCGGGTGGAGCCATTACGCTGAGCGTCACTTAATGCCTGATCGAACCAGACGATGCGGTAATAGCGTTCTTTATCGTCCGCCGGGCCTTTATAGAAAAAGCGAATAACGTCGCTGGCCTTCGCCGGCAGCAGCAAACTGGCGGGAGTCAGTAAAATCTCGTCCTGCTTATCCATCGGAATCACCTTGCCGCCGTCTAGCGGTGAGGAGAGGCGTTCCATATGGATGTTAATGAGGCGACCACTGTCGGTCGTATTTTTGATCTCTTTACTCAGCGTGCTGCTGTCGCTGTTCATAAATGAAGAGATATCGCCCACATCCAGCGCCAGAGCTGGCGTCATTCCGCAGAGCAACAGGCCGATGGCCAGAATGTGATTTTTCATATGAATTCAGTCCGTGAAATAAGGCAGGGAGAAATCTCCCTGCCTGGTACGTCGGGAGGATCAGCTGGTCCAGGTTGCGTCGAACTGAACGCTGACGTCGCCGCTCCAGATACCTTCTGGCAGCGTGCTGTAGTCAGTCACGTCCGCAGTACCATCAGTGGTGCCGCTGATGATGGAGAACGTGAAACCGTCCTGCGCAGTGGTACGGCCAGCAGTTTTGTAACCGTTAGACAGCGCGCTGAGGTTGCCACCCAGGATGCCAGCAGTGGTGTCGATCATGGTGGTGTCACCGCTTTTTTCTACCGCAGCACCGTTATAATCAACGCCAACGTTCAGCGTAGAGCCGGAAGTATCCAGCTGAGTCAGGGTGTTGGTGATCAGACGAGAAGTCAGTTTGAATGAAGTCGCGGTGGAATCACCTTCGATAGCAACATCAAACAGGCCCTTCTGAGTATTAAAGCCTTTAATCCCTTCGGCATACTGGAAAGCCAGGCTGCCCAGTGGAGTAACCACCAGCTTGCTGGTAGTGTCTTTTTTGGCGGTTGCTGACCAGGTAGCGACTGCCTGAGCAGTAACGTCAGCAGCCTGAGCGACACCCATACCGGCAAACGCGGCTACCAGAGCAATTGCAATAACCTTTTTATTCATAGCATTTTCATCCTGAGTTTATTTAGGGACTTGATGTCCCACGTCTGTGTGCATTTCATTTCCCGCCATAGCTCAAGTCACATAAATATTACTTGTGACGTTAATTATTTTGGGTATAACGACTTGGTGCACAATTTTTAAAAACAATGTTTACTACTAATTAGAGCGCTAACTTATAAATTTTTGAATACAGTTTCGCCTCGGCATTACGTCGATGGGTATAAACTGTTTTCACACTACAATTTTCAACTTTGGCGATAGATTTCGGATGCATTCCCTGAGCCGTCATGCGAATTATTTGCATTTCTCTATCGGTAATTTTTTCTTTCTTTATATCTTTACGCAGAAAACGTCCATTAATAACGTAAGCCAGTTCCTGACGAATATCTTTGGTCAAATCAACATAAACTACACCGCGAATTGATCCATTGTAATACCAGTAATTGGCCAGTGCTTCTGATCGCCTTGCGGCGATAAGCACGATCTGCTTTCCTTTCATTTCTGCCAACCACTCGCTATCACGGCGGATAAAATAGTTCAGAGAACTGGCGCTAAGATTGATAAAAACAAACTCCTGGCACACTTTCGCCAGTGGCAGATAAATTAGTTTATCGATATCTAAAATAAGCTCAACCAGACCCGTCATAAAATAATTATCATGCGCAGGCCAGATGCACTTATCTAAAGAACATTTATGATCCATATAAAATTAAACCCCATAGTCCTGGAAATCTCGAACGTATCACACACTGCTGATAGCCCAGGCCTGCAAAGTCTAAGTCAGCAAATCCCTCTTTAATCGATATCCAATATAAAATCCAAACAGCATTACTTGAGATAAATAACACTAAAGAAATTGCTTGTTTCTAGTGGTTACAAATTTAGGATTTTTCTCGATGAGTGTCAATAAGTGTGGTGAATGCTAATTGCCGACCAGGTCAATTTAGGCCTTGAGAATAAAAATAAGAATATTGAGTTAAACATAAAAACCATTTATTTTCATGTGGTTATTGACGACCTATACGTAAATTCTTAATCAATTATTACCTAACATAGGATCTTATCTATATAAACTTAAGACTATTCTTAAGTGCGTGATTATTTAAAAAAGCTAAAAAACCGAACAAATACATAAATTAAGAATATAAACCTAAAATAAAAATAAATTACAGATAATAATTCCATTAACAATGCTTATTATCAGTTTTATGTTCCGCACAAAAGGCATAAAGGCAGACTAAAAAATTAGTGATGAAAATCGTAATCAATCGCTAAAACATTATCTATTCGATTAAACCGACTTAGAGCACAAGATCGTACGGACATCTGGAATCGTTTACCCGATATACCCTAAATAATTCGAGTTGCAGGAAGGCGGCGACGCAGTAAGTCCCCAGGAGCTTACTGAAGTAAGTGACTGGGGCGAGCGAGGACAAATTCGTCAGGAACGAATTTGAACGCTGTTCACAGCGCCCGTGAGGGCGAGGCCCAGGGATGGGCCGAGTATTGCCAACGCACATGCAACTTGAAGTATGACGGGTATAAACCTGGGTTTGCAGTTTGTGAGTAATGTCGCACAAAATTCCCAGTCTCCATCAGAGGAAAAATGTATCGGTATTTTTCTCAACAAATAGCGTAATAAAGGTAGCAGAACAGCTCGCGCCTCCCGGAAGGAGATGAAAAAATGTGATCCCTCACGTACTTTTTTACTCATAAAGCTGTTTGTTTTTTACATCCGTTCACTATTTGTTCGCTTTACTGTCATCTGGCAGTCATAAAAAACACCATTAATAGTGCCCAGTTTAATGACGAATCTGGACGCACTTATGAACAGCACTCTCGCTGCGGTTGCAGAAACCGATTATCAGCAGTTTACGCAACCCCATACCGCCCGACAGCGGACGGTCTTAAGCGTACGCAACCTGAGCAAATCCTACAGCGCGCAGCAAACCGTACTGGATAGCATCAGTTTCGATCTCCATACGGGCGAGCTGGTTGGCGTGATTGGCCGATCCGGTGCAGGCAAATCCACCCTATTACATGTCCTGAATGGTACCCATAGCACCAGCGGCGGCGAGATCCTGAGCTATCCAGAAGTAGGGACGCCACAGGATATATCAAAGCTGACAGGCCGCGCGTTAAATGCCTGGCGCAGCCAGTGCGGGATGATATTTCAGGATTTCTGCCTGGTTCCCCGTCTCGATGTGTTAACCAACGTGCTGCTGGGACGCCTGAGCCAAACCTCAACCCTGAAATCGTTATTCAAAGTCTTTCCTGATGCTGACCGCGCCCGCGCTATCTCTCTACTCGAATGGATGAATATGCTGCCACATGCGCTACAGAGGGCGGAAAATCTATCCGGCGGTCAAATGCAGCGCGTGGCAATTTGCCGGGCGTTAATGCAAAACCCGGGTATTTTACTGGCCGATGAACCCGTCGCCTCTCTCGACCCAAAAAATACGCAGCGGATCATGAATGTTCTACGCGAAATTAGCGAACAGGGTATCAGCGTAATGGTAAACCTGCACTCGGTGGAACTGGTGCGTGAATATTGCACCCGAGTTATCGGCGTAGCCAAAGGCAAGATTATTTTTGACGACCATCCCACTCGGCTGAATCAGGATATTCTGCATCGGCTGTACGGCGATGAAATTAGCCAATTGCATTAAATTTCACTCACACGGGCAAAATAATGAAAAAGTACATCACTGGCGCAGTTCGTTTATCCGCAGCGGTTGCAGGCATTATGATGGCGTGGCAGGCAAGTGCTGCTGAGCAACCGAAGGAATTAAATCTGGGCATCCTTGGCGGTCAGAACGCAACGCAGCAAATTGGTGATAACCAGTGCGTTAAACAGTTCCTCGATAAAGAGCTGAACGTGGATACCAAATTACGCAACTCCTCCGACTATTCTGGCGTGATTCAGGGGTTGCTGGGCGGAAAAGTTGACGTGGTATTAAGTATGTCGCCGTCATCTTACGCTTCGGTTTATATTAACAACCCGAAGGCCGTTGATATTGTCGGTATCGCCGTTGATGATAAAGATCAATCCCGCGGCTACCACTCGGTGGTGGTAGTTAAAGCCGATAGCCCTTATAAAAAGTTAGAAGACCTGAAAGGTAAAGCGTTTGGTTTTGCCGATCCGGATTCCACTTCCGGCTTTTTAATTCCGAACCACGCCTTTAAACAGCAGTTCGGCGGCACATCGGATAATAAATATAACAACTTCTTCTCCAGCGTGACCTTCTCCGGCGGCCACGAGCAAGACATTCTTGGCGTGCTGAACGGTCAGTTTGCCGGGGCGGTGACCTGGACCTCCATGGTGGGCGATTACAACAGCGGCTACAGCGTCGGTGCTTTCAATCGCCTGATTCGCATGGATCACCCGGACCTGATGAAACAAATCCGTATTATCTGGCAATCGCCGCTAATCCCGAATGGCCCAATCCTGGTGAGTAACGCTCTGCCTGCTGACTTCAAGGCCAAAGTCGTCACTGCGATTAAAAAGCTGGATACCGACGATCACGCCTGCTTTATTAAAGCGATGGGCGGTACCCAGCATATTGGCCCCGGTAGCGTGGCTGATTTCCAGCAGATCATCGATATGAAACGCGAACTGGTTAGCGCGCGTTAATCCCGCCCTGACGCCGCCGCCCGGCACATTTCGCGGGCGGCGGCGACTCGTTGAAGACACTGCGACGCATGAATAACACCCATACC
The DNA here is from genome assembly GCF_013705725.1 of Klebsiella sp. RHBSTW-00484. Classification (NCBI taxonomy): domain Bacteria; kingdom Pseudomonadati; phylum Pseudomonadota; class Gammaproteobacteria; order Enterobacterales; family Enterobacteriaceae; genus Klebsiella; species Klebsiella sp. RHBSTW-00484. The sequence goes on from NZ_CP055481.1 coordinate 4,852,845, forward strand.
GAATTTGAACGCTATTACCAGCAGGTCCGCGCACGGCAAAAGCGTGACACTTTTAGCTGGTCTCTGCTGCTATTGGTTCTCTATTTCGCCGCCGGTAGCATGGCCGAGTTTAATCTCTTCACCATCTGGCATTCGCTGCCCAACTTTCTCGATTACATGTTTGAGACCTTGCCGACTCTGCATATCGCCGATCTGCTTGCTAATTCACATACCAAAGGCTCGCTGGCGTACTGGGGCTATCGCCTGCCCATTCAGTTGCCGCTTATCTGGGAAACGCTACAGCTGGCTCTGGCGTCCACGCTGGTTGCAGTAGTTATCGCCACCCTGCTGGCGTTTATTGCCGCCAATAACGCCTGGTCCCCAGCCCCGCTGCGCTTTGCCGTTCGGGTGCTGGTGGCGTTTCTGCGCACCATGCCGGAGCTGGCGTGGGCGGTGATTTTCGTTATGGCCTTCGGTATCGGCGCGATCCCCGGCTTTCTGGCATTAATGCTGCACACCATTGGCAGCCTGACCAAACTGTTCTATGAAGCGGTAGAGAGCGCGCAGGATAAACCGGTGCGCGGGCTGGCCGCCTGTGGCGCTTCGCGGCTGCAACGCATTCGCTTTGCCCTGTGGCCGCAGGTGAAACCGATTTTTCTCTCCTACGGCTTTATGCGCCTGGAGATTAACTTCCGCTCTTCAACCATCCTTGGACTGGTGGGCGCGGGCGGCATCGGCCAGGAGCTGATGACCAATATCAAACTGGATCGTTACGATCAGGTCAGTATCACGCTGCTGCTGATCATTATTGTCGTGTCGCTGCTGGATATGCTGTCCGGCCGCCTGCGGCAGTGGGTTCTGGAGGGAAAAAAATGAGTCAATGGCAAAACCAACCGGATATCGCCGCCAGCCGTCATCAGCATCAGCATTTATATAAGGCTCAGGGACGCTATCTGCGCTACGTCGGCCTGCTGGCTCTGGCCAGCGTGCTTTATTATGTTTGGTTCTTTATGCAGTTCGGCATCAGCGGCGAGCAGCTCACCACCGGGCTGCAGCAAATCGGCCGTTATCTGCTGCGGATGTTCGTCTGGCGCGACTTCTTCAACTGGCCGTTCGGCTATTATTTCACCCAAATCGGTATTACCCTGGCGATCGTTTTTGCCGGGACCATTACCGCGACGGTTATCGCCCTGCTGCTTTCATTTCTCGCGGCGCGCAATATTATGCGCGGCTTTATTCCAGCAACCATCGCCCTGCTAATGCGCCGGTTGTTTGATGTCCTGCGCGGAATCGATATGGCGATCTGGGGTCTGATTTTCGTGCGCGCCGTCGGGCTTGGGCCGCTGGCCGGGGTATTGGCGATCATCATGCAGGATACCGGGCTGCTGGGTCGCCTGTACGCCGAAGGGCACGAGGCGGTTGACCGCTCACCGGGGCGCGGGCTGACGGCAGTGGGTGCCAACGGTTTGCAGAAGCACCGCTTTAGCATTTTCACCCAATCTTTTCCGACGTTTCTGGCGCTGAGTCTGTATCAGATTGAGTCCAACACCCGTTCAGCAGCGGTGCTGGGTTTTGTTGGCGCAGGGGGGATCGGTCTGATTTATGCGGAAAACATGCGCCTGTGGAACTGGGACGTGGTGATGTTTATCACCCTGCTGCTGGTCATTGTAGTCATGGCGATGGATACGCTTTCCGCGTGGCTGCGTCGCCGTTATATCGGCGGCAATGTGGTGCCGCTGTTTAAAGCCGATTAGTTCTGATATTGCGACGTTCCCGGAGGCGGCGCAATGCGCCTGTCCGGGCTACCAAACGGCACGAAAAGTAACCCGGGTAAGGCGTTTACGCCGCGACCCGGGGAAAACTCAAAGCCGCCACTCCAGCACCGGCCACTGATGCTCTGCATTCACCGCGACCAGTTGCGAGCATGGATTGACCAATCGCACATGGTCGGCGTGCAGGCACAGCGGCATGTCGTTAATAGAATCGGTATAGAACGTCACCTCACCCGAGTATTCGGGATGTGCCTGTCGCCACTGCGCCAAACGCACCACTTTCCCCTGCTGATAGCTCGGCGTACCGGCAATCACCCCGGTATAGCCGCCTTCGGCCATCTCCACATCAATCCCTAACGCCTGTTCGATGCCCAGCTCCGCCGCTACTGCCTGCACCAGCAGGCTAACCGACGCCGAGATAACCAGCATCTGCTCACCCCGAGCTTGTAGAGTACGAATCAGATCCCACGCCTGCGGGTAAACGCGCGGCACTATCTCTTCACGTACGCAGCGCACCAGCAGACTGTCCACTTCCTGCTTTGGTACGCCAATCAGCGGTGCCTGAATCAGGGCGACGTAATCGGCAATGTTCATTTCACCACGATCGTAGTCGTCCATCAGCATCGCTTCACGCGCCAGATAGCCAGGATCGTTCACCCAGCCTTCGCGCACCATGAATCGGCTCCACACCGTGCTGCTATCCCCCTTAATTAACGTGTTATCCAGATCGAAAATCGTCAGCGTTTTGCCCATCGTTTGTTTTCCCTAATCAGCAACAGAGTCTCGCGAGAGCATGCGTAAATAAAATGACAGGAGCATGACCTGCGCCGAAGCGGTTAATTGTGAAATATTATTTCAAACTGAATTTATTTATTAATGAGTGATAACTCTTTTTTAACGAAAATAGCTCTCGTGAAATTTAAGTTCGTGATCCAGCGCATTCTATTTACGTAAGGTTTCGTAAATTTTGCGTTTAGTCATTCTGAGGCTGTAACGAATCGGCTATAAAAGACCACGGCCCGTTCCACAGTAACGAAAATAATGACATGAAGCCTAAACTCTCCTACGCGCTATTATTAGTTCCCTTTTTGATTTTGGCAGGATGTTCATCCTCAACTAAACCCTCCAAAACCGTTCATCATAGCAATACGACTATCGACGAAGGTTCTGATGACCTGATTCCAGTGATCGCCGCGCTGCACGATCAGATGCATACTTGGGAGGGAACCCCCTACGAGTGGGGCGGTACGGAGCAAAGCGGCGTCGACTGCTCCGGGTTCGTCTGGCGCACGCTGAAAGATCGCTTCAACCTGCCGATGGAGCGCATTACCACCCGCGAACTTCTGCATATGGGTGAGCGCGTGAGCCCGCGGCAGCTGCGTCCGGGAGATTTAGTGTTCTTCCGTATTAAAGGCGGAATGCACGTCGGCTTCTATGATACCGACCGTAATTTCCTTCATGCCTCTACCAGCCAGGGCGTCATGCGTTCTTCACTGGATAATCCATACTGGCAATCGGTATTCTACCAGGCGCGCCGCCTGCCGAAGGAATATAACGCCCAGATAACGATGAATAACGATAATCTGCATCTGGCCAAAAATCGTTAATTACCAATAATAAAGCCGCCCTGTCACCACGGCGGCTTTGTTATCTCTTACCAGTGAATTTATTAGAACTGGTAGGTCATACCGACAGCGACGATATCGTCATCGTTGATGCCGAGTTTATTATCGCTCTTCAGCTGGTTGATTTTGTAATCAACGAAGGCGTTCATATTTTTGTTGAAGTAATAAGTCATGCCGACGTCAATATAGTTGACCAGGTCTTCGCTACCCACGCCTTCGATATCCTTGCCTTTTGACAGCACGTAGCCCAGGGACGGACGCAGGCCGAAGTCGAACTGGTATTGTGCGACCACTTCAAAGTTCTGCGCTTTATTAGCAAAACCACCGCTGATTGGGGTCATTTTGCGGGTTTCTGAATACATAGTCGCCAGGTAGATATTGTTGGCGTCATATTTCAGGCCGGCAGCCCAGGCTTCCGCTTTTTTACCGACGCCGCGAGCCAGCAGGTTCTGGTCATCAGTACGATCGGAGCTGGTGTAAGCGGCACTGGCGGCGAAATCGCTGCCACCGAAGTCATAGCTTAACGCAGTACCAAAACCGTCGCCATTTTGTTTCTTGGCATCACGATCGCCTTCGTTTTTGCCCTGATATTGCAAGGTCAGATCCAGGCCATCCACCACGCCGAAGAAGTCAGTATTACGGTAGGTTGCCAGGCCGCTGGAGCGCTTGGTCATAAAGTTATCGGTCTGCGCAGAAGAGTCGCCACCGAATTCCGGGAACATATCGGTCCAGGCTTCAACGTCGTACAGCGCGCCGAGGTTACGACCATAGTCGAATGAACCGTAAGTCTTTAATTTCACGCCAGCGAACGCCAGACGCGTTTTCTGCGAAGAGTCGCTTTCGGTTTTGTTGCCAGAGAATTCAGATTCCCAACGACCGTAGCCAGTCAGTTCGTCATTAATCTGCGTTTCGCCTTTGATACCGAAACGAACATAGGTCTGGTCGCCATCTTTGCTGTCATAGTCACTCAGATAGTGCATCGCTTTGACTTTGCCGTAGACGTCCAGTTTATTACCGTTTTTATTATAAACTTCTGCTGCCTGCGTCGCCGAAGAAGCAATAAGACCCATCATCATTAATGCCAGTGAGCTCTTTTTCATTATTCAGTCCTGGTGATTTATTTATACGCGCTAATCAATTCCGGGCGGAAGCCCTGTCAAAAACTGCAGGTTTTTTAACGCTCTAATATTAAAAATTTATGACAATGTGGAACTTTTTATAAAAAAGGGTATTTAATTATTTCCGTCATGAATGTGTCACACTTCCCCGCCAGAATGCCCGATCCGCGCAATGAAGTGGTTTGTCCATGACGCCAGGTGTTGGCAAGCGGGCTGACTCCTGTTACAACATCAATTCGATATCGAAACTCCTTTTTGAACGGCAGAGAATCATGAGTGATAGCCAGACGCTGGTGGTAAAACTGGGCACCAGTGTTTTAACGGGCGGATCCCGCCGCCTGAACCGCGCCCATATCGTTGAATTAGTGCGCCAGTGCGCACAGCTACACGCGATGGGCCATCGAATTGTGATAGTGACCTCCGGGGCAATCGCCGCCGGACGTGAGCACCTCGGCTACCCGGAACTGCCCGCGACCATCGCCTCCAAACAGCTACTGGCGGCAGTCGGTCAAAGCCGTCTTATCCAACTGTGGGAACAGCTATTTTCTATTTACGGCATTCACATTGGTCAGATGCTGTTGACCCGCGCCGATATGGAAGACCGCGAGCGTTTCCTTAACGCCCGCGATACCCTGCGCGCGCTGCTGGATAACAACATCGTGCCGGTCATTAATGAAAATGACGCTGTGGCAACCGCTGAAATTAAAGTCGGCGATAACGATAATCTTTCGGCGCTGGCGGCTATTCTCGCAGGCGCCGACAAACTGCTGCTGCTGACCGATCAGCAGGGCCTGTTTACCGCCGACCCGCGTAACAACCCGCAGGCCGAGCTGATTAAAGACGTTTACGGTATTGATGACGCCCTGCGCGCCGTCGCGGGCGATAGCGTTTCTGGCTTAGGTACCGGCGGTATGGGTACCAAATTGCAGGCCGCCGACGTCGCTTGCCGCGCGGGTATCGACACCATTATTGCTGCCGGTAGTCGTCCGGGTGTCATTGCCGATGTGATGAAAGGCGTCTCTGTAGGAACCCGCTTCCACGCGCAGGAGTCGCCGCTGGAAAACCGCAAGCGCTGGATTTTCGGTGCGCCACCGGCGGGTGAAATTACCGTTGACACCGGGGCGACCCAGGCAATTCTCGAGCGCGGCAGCTCTCTGCTGCCGAAAGGGATTAAAACCATCACCGGCAACTTTTCGCGCGGCGAAGTTATCCGTATTCGCAACCTCGAAGGCCGCGATATCGCCCACGGCGTCAGCCGCTATAACAGCGATGCCCTGCGCCGTATCGCCGGGCACCACTCGCAGCAAATTGATGCCATTCTGGGCTATGAATATGGCCCGGTCGCCGTCCACCGTGACGACATGATTATCCGTTAAGGAGCTGAAAATGCTGGAACAAATGGGCATTGCTGCCAAAGCGGCCTCATACAAACTCGCGCAGCTTTCCAGTCGCGAAAAGAACCAGGTGCTGGAAAAGATTGCCGACTATCTTGAAGCGCAGACTGAAGAGATTCTGCGTGCTAACGCTGAAGACCTGACGGAAGCACGCGCCAACGGTTTAAGCGAGGCGCTGCTTGATCGCCTGGCGCTCAACCCTGCGCGCCTGAGCGGAATTGCCAACGACGTCCGCCAGGTTTGCAATCTGGCCGATCCTGTCGGTCAGGTGATCGATGGCGGCCTGCTCGATAGCGGCCTGCGCATTGAGCGCCGCCGCGTGCCGTTGGGCGTGGTCGGCGTGATTTACGAAGCGCGTCCAAACGTCACCGTCGATGTTGCCTCTTTATGCCTGAAAACCGGTAACGCGGCGATCCTGCGCGGCGGCAAAGAGACCTGGCGCACCAACGCCGCCACGGTGAAGGTGATTCAGCAGGCGCTGCAAGAGTGCGGCTTACCGGCAGCCACTGTCCAGGCAATTGAGAGCCCGGATCGCGCGCTGGTCGGCGAGATGCTGAAGATGGATAAGTACATCGATATGCTGATCCCTCGCGGCGGCGCAGGTCTGCATAAGCTATGCCGCGAGCAGTCGACGATCCCGGTGATCACCGGCGGAATTGGCGTGTGCCATATTTATATTGACCACTCTGCCGACGTTGCCGAGGCGCTGAAAGTTATCGTCAACGCTAAGGTTCAGCGCCCGAGCGCCTGTAACTCGGTCGAAACGCTGCTGGTACATCAGGATATCGCCGAGCGCTTCCTGCCCGCGCTGAGCAAGCAAATGGCGGAAAGCGGCGTCAGCCTGCACGCCGATGCGACCTCCCTGCCCGCGCTGCAAAACGGCCCGGCCAACGTAGAACCGGTGAAAGCGGAACAGTATGACAACGAGTATCTGTCGCTGGATCTGAACGTGAAAGTGGTTGCCGACCAGGACGAGGCCGTGGCCCATATTCGCGAGCACGGCACTCAGCACTCGGACGCTATTCTGACGCGCACGCTGGGCAATGCGAACCGCTTTATCAACGAAGTGGACTCCTCTGCGGTGTACGTCAACGCCTCTACCCGCTTTACCGACGGCGGCCAGTTTGGCCTCGGTGCGGAAGTGGCGGTCAGCACGCAGAAGCTGCACGCACGCGGTCCGATGGGCCTGGAAGCGCTGACGACCTATAAGTGGATTGGTTTCGGCGACGATACCATTCGTGCTTAAAGCTGAAAGGGTGATGCAAAAGTAGCCGTTTGATTCGCAAGGGCATTGACGCATCACCCACTTAGTTTTAACCTTCTAACCCGTGTTTACGCTCGTAAGCACCTCTTGCAGGGCCGATATAGCTCAGTTGGTAGAGCAGCGCATTCGTAATGCGAAGGTCGTAGGTTCGACTCCTATTATCGGCACCATTTCAAACTCTTCCCAAGTCTACCGAAATCCACTCAACGCCCGTATACTGCGGTTTCTAGCCCGTATCTTATCTCCTGTTATCAACTGGACTTAACCGAAATCAAGTCACAGTTGGGGGCATAAGTGAGGCATTCTGTGTTCGGTCCTGGGAGATGCCCCCAATGAAGCTAAATGCACGCAGGTAGACGGCGCTAAACCCAGAGATAAAGCCTATTAGGCGTTTAAGTAATCATCTTGCCGCTACATTCTGTTAAGTAGAAGTGTTTCATTGCCAATGAATCTACCGGAAAATATGATGTAGCTCACACTTAAAAAAGAGTCAGCAAGATGATTCCTAAGTATTAACGATTGCGTAATCTGTTAATATAAACATGTTTTTAAAAACAGTGTTGACTCACCCCAATAAATGTGTAAATTAAAGTTTAACAGCACAATGATAGTAGTTAGTTTTATTAGAAGTACTGGGGTAGACCATTTTGCAATAAAGGCCACGAAGTTTGTAGTTTGGGGTGCAGTATGCTTTAAAGCCGCGTAGTAATTGTGCTAAAAAGCAAAATGGCAGTGTAAGCGCGACGATGTAAGGCCTTGTTTTATAGTTATTTTCTGCGGTTATTGCATCATGATAAGCGCAACGGTAATAAGGCAACGCATCAAAGAGTATATGTCGCGATGGGGATGTACTTGTTTAAGATGCCAAGCTTGTTTTTAAAGCTGGTAAGTGTGTAACTAGATAACTAGAGGGAGGTTTTTAAGTCTTAATGCCCAATATTATCTGTAGCAAACGGGTGCATTTAAAAGCAGCATAAATTGCAGTAATAATTCAGTAAGTTCATTAATGTTAAATCTGAAGTCTGTAGTACCTTAAAAGCCCTTACCGCAATGGTAAGGGCTTTTAAGATCTCTCACTCTGATACTCAGTCGAACTCTTTTACTCCAGATATACCCAACACCTGCTTGCGGTGCAAGGGTGAGCCACTTGGCCGCTTCGTCGCATTTTTCATCGGCGATATAACCGGCGGTATCCTGATAGATAAAATCAACGAGCCCCACCAACCATTGCAGAAATATTTGAAGTGCAACATATCCCTGCTTAACTCAAAGGATATTCATCCTGTGATGAGGGTTCACATATGGCATATGTCGATAAAGCTCTGCGGTTTAATCCTTCCTCGCCCACCTTCCAGGAAAATCTTCATAACGTTTATCACCACATGCGCAACCACCAGCCGACGGCGCGGATCGGTAAAACATGGGTGCTCACCCGCTATCAGGACGTTTATCAGGCGCTGAAAGAGCGCGCCTTTGTGTCTTCCGGGATCCCCGAAGATTTACATGCTGAACTGCAAAAGCAGAACCTCTACCTGTCCCCCGCTTTGCGAGATCTTCTTTACGGCATCGTTCTTTTTGAAGGCGGCGGAGTACATCAGGAGCACCGTCAGGCATTACAGGCCTTATTCACAGGCGAATCATGGGCGGCCTTAACCGACATCATTTCACACGAGGCCAATTCGCTGATAGCTGAGCTTGCAGGGCTCCATTCCTTTGACGGCATTAGCCAGATTGCTGCGCCGCTTTGGGGAAGGCTTTTTACCGCCTGGCTTAATTTGCCAGAAGAGGTGCAGACAGTTGTCGGGCAGGAGAAAAATGCTATTCGATTATTGCTCGATCCCAGCGCAATTGACAAACAGGGGCTTGAAAGACTGTTACAGGCGCTTTCACATCTGGATCAAAGTTTTAGCCAACTAGCGCGCAGAGATGACTATGACTCTCTTTTTTATCGCAGCTTACTGAGAGGTTATGGCGGGGATAAAGACGCCCTTTCAGAGCGATTCAGCACCGATTGCGTCACGATGCTCATTGGCGGCAGCGAAACCAGCGAAGCGCTGACCGGAAACCTACTGCTGATGCTTGCTCAACATCCGGAATTACAAGAACGCGTCCGGAATAACTCCCTGCGCATGAAAGACATCGTCAGCGAAACTATGCGCTTTGAATCGCCGCTACAGATGGGCAGGCGAAAGGTTGTAGCCCCAGTGGCGTTTCTTGGTCGCGAGCTTAAAGCGGGTGATAACATTCTACTTTGTCTTGGCTCAGCTAACAGAGATGAAACCGTTTTTGCCGAGGCATCGCGCTTTACTCCGGGCCGAAAAAATGCTCAACGACAACTGGGATTTGGTGCTGGAGCGCATCAATGTATTGGTCAAATACTGGCGCAGTTTCAAGCTGAAAATCTGGCCCTGGCGTTAAGTCACCGAGGCATAATCTCTATGCAGGGGGAGGCTAAATGGTCCAGAAGAAGCCTGATTCTGAGAACGCTGGATTCGTTGCCCATGAAAATTAATGAGCTAACTGATTAATCAACCAGCACTTCATCAGATATTCTCGCGGCTTCATAATAGATTAGGCGTCCAGGTAACAGAACCCCGTAAAGTTAAGCAATGTGAACCCGGCATAGAACTTCGCCTATGCCGGGCACTTCACACTACCGCGCTATTAGAGCAAACACGCCCCAGCCAAAATACTCACGCGTGTACGTTACATGGCGTTTTGGCGCTATCGTCAGCTCAGCCCGGGCTTCTGGCGCAAAGTCATCATGCGGATTTTCCTCTAACCAGCGGCGCAGGGTGAGCCACTTGGCCGCTTCGTAGCGGTCCCAGCCCTCCTGATCGGCCAGAACCATCTCCACAAGGTCGTAGCCGAGTGCATCAAGAGAGGAAACCAGTTCAGGAAGAGTGAGAAAGTCTGCGAGCGAAGAGGCTCCACAGGCTTGTGCTATCTCTTCCGTTGCCGGTACCTGACGCCAGTACGGCTCGCCGATCAGCAGCATTCCACCGGGTTTGAGGCTTTGGCTCAGCAGCTCAACAGTCCCGGCTACGCCGCCGCCAATCCAGGTGGCGCCCACACAGGCTGCGATATCGCATTTTTCATCAGCAACATAACCGGCAGCATCCTGATGGATAAAATCAACGCTGTCGGCAACGCCAAGTTCTTGCGCCCGCTGTTTGGCCTGCTGGCTAAATAGCGCGCTCATATCGACACCCATACCGCTAATACCGTGGTCGCGAGCCCAGGTACAGAGCATTTCTCCCGAACCGCTGCCGAGGTCGAGTATCCGGTACCCTGGCTTCATACGTAACACGCGGCCCAGCATGGCATATTTTTCCGGCGTAAATGGATTATGGATGCGGTGAGCGCTTTCACTAATGGTAAAAATACGTGGGATATCCAATGTTGGAATTCCTTTTATTGAATTTGAAGTAAGAGAATTGGGCTTATTTTTTTCCGCCAGCAGCGCATATAGCTTGCCTTCAAAGGTCTCGCTGACCGGCCATTCCGCCCTATCCGGGCGGATAATCGTGGTCAAACCTGCCGTGCGCAGCAGGTCGAGATACTCTGTATCCTGCCAGGCGGTCATTTGGCTGCCGAAGCGCGTCACGTTGCCGTTCTCTTCAATTGCCATAAACAGCGTTGAGCTGGTTTGCGCTGCCGGCTCCCAGGCGTACTCCGTCAGCAGCAGATGCGGCGTGGCAAGAAACAGCCCCTGCGGACAGCGCTGCCAGCCGGGTTCCGCCATTCCCTGACGTTTAACTTCATCATAAGTATGAACCTCGATAAGCAGTTTTCCCCCCGGGGCCAGCCACTGCGCACAGCGGTTAATCAGCGCCCGGGCATCCATCTCGCTGAACACATTCAGTTCACCAAAGGTCATCACGATGAAATCAAACTGTTCTCCCGGCTCGTAGGCACGTACATCCTGCTGCCGATAATCAATATTCAGCTCGGCGGTCTGCGCCTGCTGCCGGGCCCAGGCGATCGAGGCCGGAGAAAAATCCACGCCCGTACAGCAAAAGCCGCGTTCAGCCAGCAGACGGGTGTAAAAACCCGGCCCGCAGCCAAGATCCAGAATGCGGGCTCCGATGGGCAATTGTCCGGCAATCCACGCCACCTGCTGTTCGATAACCGCCTGCCTGCGGCTGGCCCAGTCGTGGTCCTGTGAAAGATGGTTCTCCAGCATACGCTGGCTAAAAGCCGGCTCATCCCAGGGGATTTTGCGCTCCCCGGATAACAACGCCACGTGTCCAGAACCGGTAATAATCGTGCCAATAGTCATTATCATTTCCTTATTGATTACTCGCGCCAATGCTCGGGTTTCATCAACGCGCGAGCGCACTGTATCTGACCGGTTCGACTCAGCGGTCCAGCCGAAAGCAGTTGCAGCATCCAGCAGGCTTTATGCTCCTCCGGGATGGGGTAAGGAGCTGGGTAGCCTTTATCTCCGGCGCAAGGTTCAAAGCCATGCCGCGGGTAATAAGTGGCATGTCCCAGAACGAATACCGCCAGGCTCCCCATCGCCTTCAGATGCTCAATACCGCTTTGGATAAGCCATCCGCCAACCCCCATGCCCTGGTATTCGGGTATTACCGCCAGGGGGGCAAGGATATGCATCATCGGGGAGTCAGACTCTCCTTTGAATGTCGCCCGGGTGAACAAAATATGCCCGACCGCTTTTCCATTATGTCTGGCCAGCAGAGATAACCTCGGACAAGCGCTCTCATCGTTGAGCAAATCGGCCACCAGCTCAGCCTCTTTGCTAAAGCCGAACGCTCGGGTTTCGACCTCGCAAATATCACCGGCGTCACCTTCGGTAGTGATATGAAAAGTGAAGTTGTGGTTTGTCATCAGATGCTCCTTAGCGATTATCCAGTTGGGCGCGGACGTTGTTCAGCCCGGTGGTATTGATGCGGTAGGGCTGCCCATTGACGGACTTAATCAGCTTTTTGGTTTTGAGTTTTTTGAAAACGGCGAGCGTACAGTCGGTGAGCAGAAGCCCTTCGCGGCTGTAGCATTCAACAGAGGTCACGCGGCCTGAAGTATCGCGAACGTGCGCGATCCGGCCGCCTTTAGCGAGAACGTGTAAGGTACGTTGTTCCTGACGGGATAGATTCATACTGAAGAAACCTGTTAATCATCATGCGTAAAAACGAGCCAACACCCAAAAGTGTTCGCGTAAAGTTTAAGCGCAGCGATAACCAGTCCGGCCTGAGAAGGTCGGGAAGCTGATTATCTAATGATTACATTCTCCAGCATCAAAGCCTCGGTAAGAGTTGAAAGGTATTTTCGATGCGAATGATAACAGAGAGAGCATGGATGGGAATAATCAAAACTAGAAAATGTGATCTGAAAAGGAGAAATGGTTAGTACAAAACTCTTTTCTCCAGATATCGGCTTACACCTCCAGGGCGTATTTGTTAACAATAAATCATTCATAAAACAAAATAATAAACACCCATGCATATATGTAAATAATATGTTAATAACATGATACAAATCAATAAATGAATTAGAAAATAGTTCCATTATCGTTTCAAAGGTTAAACGATCAAATGCACGGCATATATTCCTGTAAGGATAACATTATGAACAACTCAGTTTACCTCCCCTCCCAGAAAATTATTTATTTTATATTTATCACATCAAACAAAAAGAAATAAATCAACAAAACCAATACCAGTCAATTACACATGACATCATCACCGATGACTGATGTTATTTATTCTATCGCGATAATTGAAACCCAGAATGTTTTTTGGTTCACGCTACCCTACAAGATTATACCGATTAAGGAAAAGAATATGTCTATCGAAATCACCCGACAGCTGGTACAGGAAACAAATGAAAAAGTTTTTCATTATTTCAAAGAAATCAGCAAAATCCCTCGGGGTTCGCATAATGAAAAAGCCATCGCCGACTGGATTGTCGATTTTGCACTAAAACGAAATCTTGAAATCAGGCGCACAGAAGCTTCTGAAACGGGGCAATCCGTCTATAACCTCGTTATCTGCAAACCCGCAACGCCAGGCTATGAATCCGTAGCCCCGGTCATCTTGCAGGCGCATATCGACATGGTTTGCCAGAAAACCAAAGAGTCGCAGCATAATTTTTTGACCGACCCCATCGAAATTGTCAGTGACGGCAAATATATGACCGCCAAAGGCACCACGCTCGGTGCCGATGATGGTATTGGCGTCGCGTGCATACTGGCTATTTTAGACAGCCACGTTCTTGCGCATCCCCCTATCGAAGCACTCTTCACATCTGATGAAGAAGACGGTATGTCCGGAGCTATGGCGGTAACTGACAAACTAGTAACAGCAAAGCGACTTATCAATATCGATACTGAACACGCAAGTACGCTGTATTACGGCTGCGCGGGCGGTATTGATGCTAACTTTACGCTACCCGCCACGTACGAACCTATCGCGGAAAATGCCGCACAAATAAAAATCACGCTTTCCGGCCTGCTTGGCGGGCACTCGGGAGTGGAAATCCATAGAAAACACGCCAATGCGCACAAGCTAATGGCCCGGACATTACGCGCCGTTCAGGAAGCGTATCCATTTAGCCTTATTGCCTTTGAAGGCGGCGATAAGCGCAACGTCATTACCCGGGAAGCCTGCGCGCTTATCAGCGTCGAGCCTCGGAATGCCGACTCGGTCAGAGCGTTGATTAAGAGTCAGGAGGCGATATTTCAGCATGAATATGAGGGTACTGAAAACGCCATTAATCTAACAGCGGAAGCAGTGGCGGAATCGCATACACAAGTGTTGTCACAGCAATCGCTGAATAAATTTATTGCTGCCATCCTTATCATCCCCAATGATATTCAGGCCATGCACTGCAATGAACCAAGCCTGGTGGAAACCTCCTGTAACCTGGGTATTGTTAGCCTGAAGCCGGACGGCATTCGCCTCTGTTCGCTGATCCGTAGCTTCTTCAGAACCAAAAAGCTGTATGTACTCGAACAAATGCGGCAGCTCGCTACCCTTCTCGGCGCTGAATTCACCGCAACAGGCGACTACCCGGATTGGGAACCTAAACGCGAGTCAGAGATCATTGCCCGTTTTGTCCATGCTTACCAAACGGCTTTTTCAGCCGAGCCAACGCTCGAGTCTATTCATGCTGGTCTTGAGTGTGGTTATTTCACCGAAAAATTCCCCTGGATGGAAATGATAGCTTGCGGCCCAACCATCACTGGCGCGCATACGCCAGAAGAAAGGCTGGATATTGAGAGTACAGAAAAAGTCGTGGAGTTGTTACTTCAGGTATTGAATCAAATGGACGAGGCTGCGCCTGTCCGGGAAATGAATAATTTCTGTGCTGAAGACAGAGCACATACCCATACACCTGTTTGCCAGTGTATTCGCTAACCAAAGCGATCATATAAAAGGATATTTGATAATGAATACTGTTCTGGAAATTATAGGTCTGGATTCACTGGTTGAGCTTGATGATAAAAGACAAGTTCCCGCTATTAATTTAGATAATGCGGCAACAACACCCGCGTTTAAGCTAGTCGCCGAAGAAATTAACCGGCAGCTTCTGTTCTATGGTTCTATCGGGCGCGGAAAGGGGCAGAAATCTGAACACTCTTCCCAAATCTATAGCGCTGGACGAGATATTGTTAAGGATTTTGTCGGTGCAAGGAGCGATCTATATACCGTCTTTTATGTTAACAGCACAACAGATGGGATGAACAAACTGGCTTCGGCATTAATTGAGAGCCCGGAAGATATCGTTCTGACCACCCGAATGGAGCATCATGCCAATGATTTGCCCTGGCGTGAACGCGTGACAACTTTATACGCGGAGGTCGACAGTAAGGGGCGGCTTATTATTGAAGATCTGGAGCGAATATTGCGCGAGCAAGGAGGAAAAGTTCGCTACGTTTCCGTCACCGCCGCATCTAATGTCACCGGCTATGTTAATGATGTCCACCGCATTGCCAAAATAGCGCATAAGTATGGCGCTCAAATTATTGTCGATGGCGCCCAGATTGTCGCTCATCGTGCATTTAAAATGCTGGGGGAAACTTCTGAAGAAAATATTGATTACTTTGTTTTTTCAGCCCATAAAATGTATTCCCCCTACGGCGGCGGTGCGGTTGTCGGTTTAAAGGAAACATTAAGCGAACGCTTACCCGTATTCTATGGCGGCGGTATGGTTAAGACGGTAATGGATGATAAGGTCATTTATAACGACTTACCCGATCGTTATGAAGCTGGCTCCCCTAATTATCTGGGAGTCGTCGGGATGCTTAAGGCAATCGAGATCCTTCGCAAAGTTGGCTTTAACGCCATCAAAGAGCATGAGCAACGGTTGATTAAAAAAACGTTAGCGAGATTAAAAACGATACCAGGCGTTATCCTTTACGGTGACAACGAGCAAGTTTCGGACCGGGTAGGTATTATCGTATTTAATCTGAAAGACATCACTAATGAGACCGTCGCGAATAAACTCGCCGGACGCAGAGGGATTGCGGTTCGTCATGCTGCATTCTGCGCCCATCCTTACGTTCGCCGCCTGGCCGAGCGCGAGGCTGAGCGGGAAAATACCGTTGATGGATGCTTCCCGCCAGAAGGCATGGTTCGTATCAGCTTTGGAATATATAACACCGACGCCGATGTCGATGCGCTGATCGAAACGCTGCACCTTATTCTCAACGATAAAACATCCTATATGGTACAAAATACGGATATATCAACTCAACCAAGCGATCGTGGATAGTTGATTAATTTATTATTTTAGTGAACGTCCGATAGCCAATAAGGCTATCGGACAGACATTCTCTCCACGAACAAATTTAGCCTTTACGCGCTATTTCTCAGCCTGAGCTGCACGGGCAGTAAAATATTATCTGCACTCGAGCGGCAAATAAGCTCTTCCACGGCCCGCTTGCCTAATGATTCTTTATCAATGGCTATCGTGGTCAGCGCGGGCGTCAGGTGACTGGACAAATCAATATCATCGAAGCCGACGATAGCCAGATCCTCTGGCACCCTTATCCCATTTTGATGGCAATAATTCATCGCCACGATGGCCGCCGCATCGTTGTAACAAAACAGGGCATCAGGGGGTTCGGGTAGCGCCATCAGTTCATCAAGCGCATATTCCAGAGATGGCGTTAGCTCCGTCAGCGCGGGCGCCGTCACTTCATATTGAGGAGACATCAGCATGCCAGCATCAAACAGCGCCTGTCGGTATCCTTTCTCACGCTGGCGAATACTGTAATGTGCAAGGCTGCTGGCCAGAAAGGCGATACGATGATACCCCTTTTCAATCAGATGCTGCGTCAGCACTATCCCACCCTGGTAATTATCAGGATTGATACTGACCATGCCGGGGATCGCGTGATCAACCAACACCATCGGCTGCGGTAATTTTCTTAATTCCGCCATCAGCTCCGGCTCTATAAACCCAACGCACAGGAGAGCATCGGGGGAATGCTGCCGTACCTGTTGGGTCACATTATCCGTCGGCCCCATCGCCAAAAAACTGAGCGCAATGTTGCATTTCCGGCAGGCATCTTCAACGGCCAACAGGACGGGTGAGTAGAAGTTCATCGCACTGGCGGTGTTATGTTGGCGGTGGAGTATGAAGAGAATTTTTTTAATTTTCTCATCACGAAGTCTGGAGAAGTCATACCCCATCTCCTGTGCTACCTGCATCACCCGCTGCCGGGTTTCTTCGCTAAGTCCGGGGCGATGGTTCAACGCCCGCGACACCGCCCCCACCGATACACCCGCTTTCTGCGCGATATCCCGCACCCTGACTGTCTTCAACATGCCTGACCTACCCCTTGTTTACGGTTATCGCTATCATACTTCAACTCGCATGTTTGTTCCTGAAAATGAAGGAGTTAGCAAGGATTCGCATCATTGAAAACTATTCTGTACTGACGCTTGCCCTCAATGCCGCATCGCGTCCCAGCCATGCCGCACCACGAACGCCGCTGCTATCGCCATGCATCGCCGGGACAATTGGCGTAGTGCATTGCGTATTGAAAATATATTTTTCCACAGCCTGAGTCAGGTCAGTAAAGATCTCCGGAATGCGCGAAAGCCCGCCACCAACCACCACAATATCAGGATCGTAGATATTGATAACCGATGCTAACGCCCTCGCCAGCTGATCTTTAAATAGCCGGAACAAAGCGGTTGCATCAGGATCGTATTGATCAATAAGCGAAAAAATGGCTTTTGCATCCAGGGTATTGCCGTCAATCAGATTATATTGCCGTGCCAGCCCCGATCCCGAAATAAAAGACTCTGTGCAGTTTAGCTGCCCGCAATAGCATTTTACGCCAGCACCATCCCGCAGCGGATCATAGTGAGGAAGCGGATTATGACCCCATTCTCCGGCGTTACCGTTGCGTCCTCGCCAGAGCATTTTATTCATTGAAAGCCCGCCGCCGCAGCCGGTTCCCAGAATCGCGCCAAACACAATCCCCACCTGTGCGCCCGCACCATCCGTCGACTCTGATAATGTAAAGCAGTTGGCGTCATTGTCCCACGCGACGGGATGGCCCAACGCCTGTTCCAGATCCTGAATCAGCGGTCGTTGGTTAAGGACCACGATATTGGAGTTTTTGATGAGCCGGGTATCAACATCTTCTGTTCCCGGCAGGCATAAACCGACGCTGACCGGGACGGCAAAAGAAGACTTAACGTCCTGAATAAAATCGACCAGCGATGTCAGAAACCCCTGATAGTCAGATTTCACCGTACTTATTCGCTTTGATAACAAGATATTACCCTGAGCATCCAGGATAACTGCTTCTGTTTTCGTCCCGCCAATATCCAGTCCCATACTTAACATTCGATCACCTCAGCAAGCGCTCATTAGATGTTTACTAAACAATTATTAATACCCATTATCCTAAGTGAAAAATCCGTTATTTGAAGCTTATTAACACGCATTAGTGATAAAGATCACATAAACAAAAACAGAAAAATATGATGTTTACTAAACAAAGTGAGAGTTTATCAACCTACTACTTTTGTCGGTAACTTTCCCATGGACCAACAGTCTCGGCCGAATTCCATTATTTGGTTGAGACGTGACTAAATTGGTAAACCATTACCAATCACCTGACCCCTGACAGAGACATTTCTGTACAGAAAAAATGTCACACGCCGTCCTGTCTTCCCGTTAATACGCCTTAAAACCTGCTTACATGTGATTTGGTTAACCAATTCAACCTTTACGGTTGACATGTATGACAAATTAGAGGAATTTATGCGCCATATCGTCCGGCTCTCGGTTTTATGTCGTTTCAGGGAACCTGACAATCCAACCAAAGCAGTGGCCTGAAGCGGGTCAACAACGTGAAAGAGGTTAAGCATGGAACAGACATGGCGCTGGTATGGCCCTAACGATCCGGTCACTTTAGCTGACGTTCGTCAGGCGGGAGCGACCGGAGTGGTCACCGCTCTGCACCACATCCCGAACGGCGAGGTGTGGTCGGTTGAAGAGATCCTCAAGCGCAAAGCTATCGTAGAAGAGGCAGGCCTGGTCTGGTCGGTGGTCGAAAGCGTACCGATTCACGAAGAGATCAAAACCCACTCAGGCAACTATGCACAGTGGATAGCCAACTATCAGCAGAGCCTGCGCAACCTGGCTCAGTGCGGCATTCGTACCGTGTGCTACAACTTTATGCCGGTTCTCGACTGGACCCGTACCGACCTGGAATACGTCCTGCCGGATGGATCCAAAGCGCTGCGTTTCGATCAAATTGAGTTTGCCGCCTTCGAGCTGCATATCCTCAAGCGTCCGGGCGCACAAGCGGATTACACCGCAGAGGAGGTCGCTCAGGCGGGCGTTCGTTTCAACACCATGAGCGACGAAGACAAAGCACGTCTGACCCGCAATATCATCGCGGGCCTGCCGGGTGCCGAAGAGGGTTATACCCTCGACCAGTTCCGTCAGCACCTTGCGACCTATAAAGATATCGATAAAGCCGCGCTGCGCGAGAATTTTGCCGTCTTCCTGAAGGCGATAATTCCCGTTGCCGAAGAGGCTGGCGTCCGCATGGCAGTACATCCGGACGATCCGCCGCGCCCGATTCTCGGCCTGCCGCGCATCGTCTCGACCGTAGAAGATATGCAGTGGATGGTCGATACGGTCAACAGCATGGCGAACGGCTTCACCATGTGTACCGGCTCCTACGGCGTGCGTGGCGACAACGACCTGGTTGATATGATTAAGCAGTTCGGCCCGCGCATTTACTTCACCCATCTGCGCTCCACCCTGCGCGAAGAGAACCCGAAAACCTTCCATGAAGCGGCGCATCTGCACGGCGACGTCGACATGTATGAAGTGGTGAAGGCCATCGTTGAAGAAGAGCATCGTCGTAAAGCGGAAGGCAAAGAGGATCTCATCCCGATGCGCCCTGACCACGGCCACCAGATGCTTGACGACCTGAAAAAGAAAACCAACCCAGGCTACTCCGCGATTGGTCGCCTGAAAGGGCTGGCGGAAGTCCGCGGCGTCGAGCTGGCCATTCAGCGCGCCTTCTTTAGCCGCTGATCCTGACTGGCGGGGCCGAGCGTCCCGCCCTTCTCTCCCTTTGGTCGCGTTTTGCGACCCACTCTGGAGTTTGCTATGACTGCAACCCTTGCCGACAGCAACCTGCCGGTTACACGCCCTACGTGGGATCGTTCTCGACTGCAATCCCGTATCGTTCACCTGGGCTGCGGCGCGTTTCACCGCGCACATCAGGCGCTTTACACCCATCATCTGCTGGAAACCAGCGATAGCGACTGGGGTATCTGCGAAGTCAACCTGATGCCGGGCAACGACCGCCTGCTGATTGAGAATCTGAAAAACCAACAGTTGCTGTATACCGTGGCGGAAAAAGGCGCCGAGCGCACTGAGCTGAAGATTATCGGTTCGATGAAAGAAGCGCTGCACCCGGAGATTGACGGCTGCGACGGTATTCTGAACGCGATGGCGCGCCCGCAAACGGCGATCGTCTCACTCACGGTGACGGAAAAAGGTTACTGCACCGATGCCGCTAGCGGTCAGCTGGATCTTAACAACCCGCTAATTCAACACGACCTCGCCAACCCGGCCACGCCGAAATCCGCCATTGGCTACATCGTCGAAGCCCTGCGCCTGCGTCGCGAACAAGGGCTGGCGGCGTTTACGGTGATGTCCTGCGACAACGTGCGGGAGAATGGCCATGTGGCGAAAGTCGCGGTGCTGGGTCTGGCACAGGCCAGAGACCCAGAACTGGCGGCGTGGATTGAAGCTCATTCCACCTTCCCATGCACTATGGTTGACCGCATCGTGCCCGCGGCAACCCCTGAAACGTTGCAGGAGATTGCCGACCAGCTTGGGGTCTACGATCCGTGCGCTATTGCCTGCGAACCGTTCCGTCAGTGGGTGATTGAAGACAACTTCGTTAACGGCCGCCCGGAATGGGACAAAGTCGGCGCGCAGTTTGTGGCAGACGTGGTGCCGTTTGAAATGATGAAGCTGCGGATGCTCAACGGTAGCCACTCTTTCCTCGCGTATCTTGGCTATCTCGGCGGCTATGAAACCATCGCCGATACCATGGGCAACCCTGCGTATCAAAAAGCAGCCTTTGCCCTGATGATGCAGGAACAGGCCCCAACGCTATCCATGCCGGAAGGCACCGATCTACAGGCTTATGCCACGCTGCTGATCGCCCGGTTCAGTAACCCTTCTCTGCGCCACCGTACCTGGCAGATTGCGATGGACGGTAGCCAGAAGCTACCGCAGCGCCTGCTGGATCCGGTACGCCTGCATTTGCGCAACGGTAGCGACTGGCGTCACCTGGCGCTCGGCGTAGCGGGCTGGATGCGCTACACCCTGGGTGTTGATGAGAAAGAGCAACCTATCGATGTGGTCGACCCTTTACTGGCCGATATTCAGCAAATTAACTCGCGTTACCAGGGCGCCGAGCGCGTGACCGCCCTGCTGGCCTTAAGCGGGATTTTTGCCCAGGATTTGCCGGAGAACAGTGACTTCGTCGAGGCGGTTACGCAGGCTTATCACAAACTGTGTAAATGGGGCGCACGTGAGTGCGTCGCGTCATTAAGAACTGACGCCTAATCTCATCTAAATCGCGGGTCAACTCAATGGAAATTTGGTTGACCCGTTTTGCGTATCTAAGGCGTGAGAGATGCTAATCCGCCACTCAAATGCTATAGTCAGCCACCACACCATCGCATGCCACTGCATAACACCATGAAATCACAAACTTCTCAGCACAGACCCTATCAGGAAGTCGGCGCGATGATTCGCGATCTGATCGTACAAACGCCGTACAACCCAGGCGATCGTTTACCGCCGGAGCGAGAGATCGCCGAGATGTTAGACGTGACCCGCACGGTGGTGCGTGAAGCGCTGATCATGCTGGAAATTAAAGGACTGGTAGAAGTCCGCCGCGGTGCCGGGATCTACGTGCTCGACAATAGCGCCGAAGAAGGGGTTGCTGAGAGCGCCGACGCCAGCCATTGTGATGATGCCGGTCCGTTTGAACTGCTGCAAGCGCGCCAGCTACTGGAAAGCAATATCGCTGAATTTGCCGCCCTGCAGGCAACTCGGGAAGATATCAGCAAAATGCGCCAGGCTTTACAGCTGGAAGAGCAGGAGCTGGCCAGCAGCGCGCCGGAGAGTTCAGAAAGCGGCGATATGCAGTTCCATTTGGCGATCGCCGAAGCCACACACAACAGTATGCTGGTGGAGCTATTTCGTCAGTCATGGCAGTGGCGGGAAAACAATCCCATGTGGATCCAGCTGCACCGCCACCTTGGGGATACCCACTATCGCCAGGAGTGGCTGGTTGATCATAAACGGATCCTCGCGGCATTAATTAAAAAAGACGCCCGCGCGGCAAAGCTCGCCATGTGGCAGCATCTGGAAAACGTCAAACGTCGCCTGCTGGAGTTCTCCAACGTCGATGATATTTTCTTCGACGGCTACCTGTTTGACTCCTGGCCACTGGACAACGTCGACGCCTGACCCCTTATCAAACCGTGCGGGTAGACTCCCCGTGCGGTCCCCCCTTCCCGTAACGGCAATACGTAAAGCAAATATTGATAATGATTCTCATCATTATTGTCGCACTGCGCACGCAGTGATAAAGTTGCTCTACCCAATGACACCCTGCCTCAGTGCCAAAAACCGCATGAACAATATGACTCCGCAGCATGAACCTGCCCGCCCGGTGCTGAGAAAAACCTTCTCCGTCAGCGAGTTTATGGACTTTGGCGAACGTTACGGTATCGACTACCGTTTCCCGCAGCAGCAGCAAAAACCGCAGGCGCCGCACGCCAGCCTCGTGCTGCGAGGAGAAGTTGAAGAGATGACGCTGCCGTGCGGAATGTGCGTTACCCATTCTGATGTTCATGTGCTGCAACCTTATGAGACGACCTCCCGCCATAGCAGTCCGCTATATATGCTGGTGGTGCTGGAGGGCTGCGTCGACCTGACCCTGAACGGAGAACAGCATCTCGTACGCTCCGGGATGGCGTTCACCTCGCGGCTTAGCGAACACCAGGCGATGAGCGCCCGCCACGATGCCGACAGCAGGCTACGGACGCTATCTCTGGGGTTGTATCCTGATGGCGCATGGCGCGATGGCCTGCTCGATTCATTGATGCGCGAATGGGAAAGGTGTCAGACGCCAACGCTTATCTGGCAGATACCGGGCTTTCTGCTGAGCGGCTTGCAATACGCGCAGCAGAGCACGCTCGGGGGCGTTTCCCGCCAGCTGATGCTGGAAGGGCTCATTTTACAGCTGTTCGGCCATGGTCTGAGCGTGTGCCAGGATGAAAGCGCTAAACACATCGCCCCGGCAGGCGGCGAGCAGCAGCGGCTGGAGAGAGTTCGCCGCCTGCTGGAGCAATCTCCGGAGAACGACTACACCCTCAATGAGCTGGCCCAGCGGGCGGCGATGAGCTCCAGCAGCTTACGCAGCAAGTTTCGTCACGCCTACGGCTGTTCAGTCTTCGACTATCTGCGCGACTGCCGCCTTGAGCGGGCAAGAGGCTATTTGCTTGAAGGATATAGCGTGCAGCAGGCGGCATGGATGTCGGGTTATCAGCACGCCACCAACTTCTCTACCGCCTTTCGTCGGCGCTACGGCATCTCGCCCTGCGACGTACAAAAGACGGGGTAATGCATTTTTCACATTTCCGCGAAGAATACTTAGACGCTTTGGCAGCGCGCATACGCATTCTGGCATTCCGCATAGCTATAGAAAGCATCAAAAAGGTAATAATTCTTATTAACAATTAGAAATGCCTTTGGAGATGTTCATGTTTGCGAAAACTCGCCTGGCGCTACTGGTAGGATGGGTGACCGGCAGCGTCGCCTTCCCACTGCTGGCTCAGGAAACAACGAAAAACGAAACCATCGTGGTCACTTCGCAGATGCAGAGCGGCGCGACCAAAATTGCCACCCCGGATATTGAGACCCCGCAGTCGGTCTCCATCATCACTCGCGAGCAGTTTGAAGAGCAGGGAGCGATTAGCGTCCGTCAGGCCGTGAGCTATACGCCGGGGGTTTACAGCAACCAGATTGGCGCCTCCAACCGCTTTGACTACATCGTCCTGCGCGGCTTCTCTGACGGCAGTCTGGATAACGTCTATCTCGATGGCCTGAAGATGATGGGCGACACCAACTCTCACAGCTCGCTGGTGGTCGATCCGTGGTTCCTGGAAAATATTGAAGTGGTGCGCGGCCCGGCCTCGGTGCTTTACGGTCGCTCATCGCCCGGCGGCATCGTCGCCCTCACCTCGCGTAAACCCTCATTCGATCCCGGCGGAGAAATCAAACTGTTCGGCGGTAATAACAACCAGCGCGGGGCGGCGTTTGATGTCACTGGCGCGCTGGACGATAACGACCGGGTGGCGGCGCGGTTAAGCGGGATGACCCGCTATGCAGACTCCCAGTTTGACACCTTAAAAGAGCAACGCTACGCGATTATGCCCAGCCTGACCTGGCGCATCACCGACCAGACGCGTCTTGATTTAATGGCCTACCTGCATCGCGACCCGGAGGGCGGCAGCCACTCAGGCCTTCCCTATGAAGGCACCGTGGTCCCGCATGACGGCAAGAAAATCGCCAACACCTTCTTCGAAGGTGAAGATGATTACGACAAGTATGACCGCCGCGAAAATATGGTCGGCTATAACTTCGAGCATATGTTTGATAGCGGCTGGTCGGTACGGCAAAAGCTGCGTTATCTGCATACTAAAGTCGAGCTAAATCAGGTCTATGCTGCGGGCTGGTTGAATGAAACCGATCTGAACCGAGGTTATTCCGGCTCAGACGAGAAGATGAACGCTATTACGCTGGATAACCAGCTTGATGGCAGCGTCGATACCTGGGCGGTGAACCATCGCCTGCTGATGGGCATTGACTACCAGGATCGTAGCAACGACACCACCGGTTATTACGGTGCATTCCCGGCCATCAACGCTTTTAACCCGGTCTACGGCGCGAAGCCGGATTACATCACCATGTACAGTCGTGAAAAACATAAGCTGCGCCAGACCGGTTACTATCTGCAGGATCAGATGTCCTGGGACCGCTGGCGCTTCACGCTCGGCGGGCGCTACGATCAGGTGAGCGTTTCTAATATCGACAAGCTCAACAATTCCCGTAGCGATCTGGATAAGAACAACTTCAGTAGCCGCGCCGCGCTGATGTATCTGTTCGATAGTGGTTTTGCACCGTACATCAGCTACTCCACCGCCTTTACGCCAACCAGCTTCGCCGATGAAAACGGCAACATACTGGATCCGATGAAAGGCAAGCAGTGGGAAGCCGGACTGAAGTATGAGCCAGAAGGGCTGAACAGCCAGTTCAGCGCCTCGGTATTCCGCATCAACCAGACCAATATCGCCACCAAAGAAGAACCGACCGATCCATATCGTTCGATTGGCGAAATTGAGTCGAAAGGGGTGGAGCTGGAAGCCATCAGCCAACTAACGGACAGCTTCCGTCTGCAGGCCGCCTATACCTACACCGACATCCGCTATAAGAAAAGCAGTCCGGAAGAACAAGGCAAGCGCGCTGTTTACGCCCCGCGCAACCAGGCCAGCGCCTGGCTGAGCTACGATGTGAAAAGCGGCCCGCTGGATGGCCTGACGCTCGGTTCCGGCGTGCGCTATGTTAATGGGATCACCAGCGATCGCCTGAATACGCATACCCTGCCATCCTATACGCTAGTGGATATGACGGTTGGCTATGACCTGTCGAAGGTAGGGATTAAAGGCCTCAGCGCGCAGCTGAACGTCAATAACCTGACCGATAAGAGCTATATCGCGGCCTGTAACTCGCTCTCCTACTGCTACTTCGGCGCAGAGCGCAGCATCGTCGGCAGCGTCTCCTGGAAGTTCTGATTCAGCGAAAAATGCCCGGCGTTTTTCTCGCCGGGCATCTGGTTAATCCTCTGCTTTAACGTCCTGCCAGTTCAAAAAAACCACAAATTTAAGCTGGTTATTGTCACATCAGCCAGAGCTGTACCCGGTCCCTTGCGCATGTTCGTCTACACTAAACAAGGACAGGTGTTTGACGCCGCAGACCGGACGCATTCACAGCTTTTACCGATAAGACAGGACGCAACCATGCAACTTAACGACCCCACCCTTTTTCGCCAACAGGCATTAATCAACGGACGCTGGCGCGACGCCTCCAGTGGAGAAACCATCGCGGTGACCAACCCCGCCAACAACCAGCAGCTGGGCAGCGTACCCAAAATGGGCACCGAGGAAACCCGCGAGGCCATTGACGCCGCCAACCTCGCCCTGCCCGTCTGGCGCGCCCTCACCGCCAAAGAGCGGGCCAATATTCTGCGCCGCTGGTTCGAGTTAATGATGGAACATCAGGACGATTTAGCCCGCCTGATGACCCTGGAACAGGGTAAACCGCTGGCGGAAGCCAAGGGCGAAATCAGCTACGCCGCCTCTTTTATTGAGTGGTTTGCCGAAGAGGGTAAGCGCATCTATGGCGACACGATCCCGGGTCATCAGGCCGATAAGCGGCTGCTGGTGATTAAGCAGCCGATTGGCGTAACCGCCGCCATCACCCCGTGGAATTTCCCCTCGGCGATGATCACCCGTAAGGCAGGCCCGGCACTGGCCGCAGGCTGCACGATGGTGCTCAAGCCCGCCAGCCAGACGCCGTTTTCCGCGCTGGCGCTGGCGGAGCTGGCGAACCGCGCCGGGATCCCCGAAGGTGTGTTTAACGTCGTTACGGGTTCCGCCAGCGCAGTGGGCAATGAGCTCACCAGCAACGCGCTGGTGCGCAAACTCTCCTTTACCGGCTCGACGGAAATTGGTCGCCAGCTGATGGAACAGTGCGCGAAGGACATCAAAAAGGTCTCACTGGAACTGGGCGGCAACGCGCCGTTTATCGTCTTTGATGACGCCGATTTAGATAAAGCCGTAGAAGGCGCGATGGCCTCTAAGTTTCGCAACGCCGGGCAAACCTGCGTATGCGCCAATCGCCTGTACGTCCAGGACGGCGTCTATGACCGCTTTGCCGAAAAACTCCAGCAAGCGGTAAGTAAACTGCAAATTGGCGACGGCCTACAGCCCAATATCACCATCGGGCCATTGATTGACGAGAAGGCCATTGCCAAAGTGGAGGAGCATATTACCGATGCGTTAGACAAAGGCGCACAGGTGATGACCGGTGGGAAAGCCCACGAGCTGGGTGGGAATTTCTTCCAGCCGACGATTCTGGTAGACGTGCCCGGCGATGCTAAAGTCGCCAAAGAAGAGACCTTCGGCCCGCTCGCCCCGCTATTTCGCTTTAAAGATGAAGCCGACGCGATAAAGCAGGCCAACGACACCGAGTTTGGCCTGGCAGCCTATTTCTACGCTCGCGACTTAAGCCGCGTATTCCGCGTCGGCGAAGCGCTGGAGTACGGCATCATCGGCATCAACACCGGAATTATCTCTACCGAAGTTGCTCCTTTCGGCGGCGTGAAATCTTCCGGGCTGGGCCGCGAAGGCTCGAAGTACGGCATAGAGGATTATTTAGAAATCAAATACATGTGTATTGGGGTTTAGTAGATTTAATCCGCAACAATGCAATTGAGCCTAAAGGATGTTGTAACTATAAGAAAATTTAAAAATCCACGCTACCAGGGCGTGGATTTTTTCTGAAGATGAGATTAAGAGTCTGATTAGGCTCGCAGTTTCACCGGCTCGCTGAAATCATCGGCAGGTTCCAGCTTCAGGCTGAACGTCGCCAGTAGCGCCTCGGCTCGTTCGTGAAAGCCGCGTAGCGTCTTTTCGAGCTTTTCAGTGACTTCAGGGTCGTCAATAGCAACTGCGCGCCAGACCCCTTCTTTATCAAATAAACCAAACTGATAGCTGTAGACGAAGCGTGATTTCTCTGCGTCCATTTCCATCCACCATCCCCAGAACTCACGTTTTTCCGGCGCCGGTTTAACGTTGACGCAAACTGCCAGGCAATCGAAAAAGAAGCGGTTGTCTTCACACTGCTCCTCACGGATGTAAGGGCCAAGAGCCGTGAATTTCTTAATCAGCTTACTCTTTAGGTGTCCACTCGGTAACGTCATTGCGATCTCCTTTAGTGATACAATGACGTTACCAAATCAATAGAATTTAGCAATATATTAACTAAATCTATGGCTAATCCAGCGGGCGATCTGCCGCAAGGCGTGATCGAAGTTGCGATAAACCGGGTTGAAAGGAATTTCCATCAGCTTGCCATCGGCTGATGATGAGGTAATCAAACGTGACTCCTCTTCCGGGCTGAACGGATCGTCCTTCCAGTAACCCGAGAGCATCGGTGTTGGGCTGCGGCGGCCCAGCAATCCCTGAACTTTTAACGAATAGCGGCTCAGCTCAACGCGCAGCGCCTCATCAGAAGCATCATGCATCCCCAGACGCGAAGCCAGAACGTCAAGATACATTTCCGGTACCCGCCCCTGATGAAGAGGATCAACCAGCAGACCATGCACCACCGGCCCAAGGCAGGCTACAGCTTTCAGGCGTTGTGACTCAAGATAACCCAGCCGCACCGCAATATTGGCGCCGAAACGAAAACCAAATGCGGCCACGCGGGTATGATCGACCCAAGGGACATTAGACAGATGCTGCAATACATACTGGTGCAGCAAACTGGTGTCCTGGGTCAGCTTACATTTTGATGAGAAA
Organism: Klebsiella sp. RHBSTW-00484; assembly: GCF_013705725.1. Taxonomy (NCBI): domain Bacteria; kingdom Pseudomonadati; phylum Pseudomonadota; class Gammaproteobacteria; order Enterobacterales; family Enterobacteriaceae; genus Klebsiella; species Klebsiella sp. RHBSTW-00484. The sequence continues at coordinate 4,881,176 of NZ_CP055481.1, forward strand.
CCAATAGAAGGCATATCCACGGTCAACATGGCGATACCTAACGGCGCAAAATAGTTCTCATACAGGTTGTAATAATCGGTCTGTAGCCCGTCCAGCCCGCCGCACATCAGCACAGTCGGGAACGGGCCATCGCCTGACGGCATATGCAAGAAACCGGTTATCGGCGCTCCACCGGGGATGGAGAACTCCAGTTCGCGCAGCTTACCCGGCAGCCGCTGGGCCGCTTCTTCATAAGCACGATACGCCAGGACCTGCGCCTGCTCAGCCAGCTCATCGCCCTTAATGTGCGGATAAGCGGCAATGCTGTACAGGTTTGCCGCATGGAGCCAGTGACGGCCGCTAACCAGAAGATCCTCTTCCTGACCAGCCTTTTGCTGCCAATCCATCGCCTGTTTGGCCCACTCAAAGATCCAGTTACCGCCGCGATAGCCGACCACCGTATCGTAAAGCTCCGGGTCAGTGCGTTCTGCATCGCTCATGACGATGCGCGCCTGCACGTCGAGGATCTCCTGCGGCGTCACGCCACGCCAAATCCACATCAAGCGGTTAATGAGTCGATACCAGTGATCAACATTATTGCCGCTCAGCGCGGTCTGAATCGGTTGTTGCGATCCAGTGGAAAACCGACGCACCAGCGTTGAGGTTTCCGGATGTTTGAATCGGGGTTTAAACAGCGTTTCGCTAAGGTTAGCCTGGGACATGTGCAGCCTCCATCATGTTGCCACTGAGACTATTGTAACCTGCACAAGGGTAAAAAAAACCACGCCCGGCAAAACCGGGCGTGGTAATTAGCATTTACGCTGAAAATTAACGACCTGCGATAGGCGGTACGAACACCACGCCCATATCCCACGGTTGTTCAATCCAGGTTTCTTGCGGAATATCAACTACATAATCATCAACCAGCGGACGTCCTGCCGGTTTAGCGAAGATAGTGACAAAATGCGCTTTTGGATACATCTCACGAATAGCTACCGCGGTACCGCCGGTATCGACCAGATCGTCGATGACAATGAAGCCTTCGCCATCGCCTTCAGCACGTTTCAGTACGGTCAGTTCGCGCTGGTTATCGTGGTCATAGCTGGAGATGCAAACGGTATCAACATGACGAATACCCAGTTCACGCGCCAGTAAAGCTCCCGGTACCAGACCGCCACGGCTAACGGCAATAATGCCTTTCCATTGTTCAACCGGCAGCAGACGAGTAGCCAGTTTGCGGGCGTGAATCTGCAACATGTCCCAGGTGACGACGTACTTTTCGCTCATGTGAAGTGTCCCAGCCTATGTAATACGGCTTAAATTGTGTTCGAGGGGAAAAATGGTTGCGCGAGATTATAGAGATCTGGGGCGTTAAAAACCAGCGTTAAGCAGCCATCGCGACTCTTTTTGCGTGGTTTACACTACCGGAGTACGCGGAAAGTGGTATTCTCAACCCCATCGCGCAAGCCCTGGCTTGTAGTGTACTTGATTGCTAACCCCCGACCTGTAAACGACTTTTGCAGGCGCTCGTAAGGAGACTCATCGTGTCTGAACTGTCTCAGTTATCCCCGCAACCGCTGTGGGATATTTTTGCCAAAATCTGCTCAATTCCCCATCCGTCCTATCACGAAGAACAGCTCGCTGAGCACATTATGGGCTGGGCAAAAGAAAAAGGCTTACACGCAGAACGCGACCAGGTTGGCAACATTCTGATTCGTAAAAACGCTACCGCCGGTATGGAAAATCGCAAGCCGGTTGTTCTGCAGGCACACCTTGATATGGTGCCGCAGAAGAATAACGATACCGTCCACGACTTCACTAAAGACCCCATTCAACCCTATATCGACGGTGAGTGGATCAAAGCGCGCGGTACAACGCTGGGCGCTGATAACGGTATCGGCATGGCCTCCGCACTGGCGGTACTGGCTGACGACAACGTGGTCCACGGTCCGCTGGAAGTGCTGCTGACCATGACTGAAGAAGCCGGTATGGACGGCGCATTTGGTCTGCAGGCCAACTGGCTGCAAGCGGATATCCTGATTAACACTGACTCTGAAGAAGAGGGTGAAATCTACATGGGTTGTGCGGGGGGGATCGATTTCACCTCTAACCTGCCGCTGACCCGCGAAGCCGTGCCGGCTGGTTTCCAGAGCTTTAAATTGACGTTAAAAGGGTTGAAAGGCGGTCACTCAGGCGGCGAAATTCACGTTGGTTTGGGTAATGCTAACAAACTGTTGGCGCGCTTCCTGGCGGGCCATGCAGAAGAGCTGGATCTGCGTCTGGTCGATTTCAACGGCGGCACACTGCGTAACGCCATCCCGCGTGAAGCTTTTGCCACCGTGGCCGTCGCGGCAGATAAAACAGACGCATTGAAGGCACTGGTCAACGAATACCAGGAAATCCTGCAAAACGAGCTGGCAGCCAAAGAAAAAAATCTGGTTATCCTGCTGGAGTCGGTCAGCAACGACCAGGCGGCGCTGACTGCACAATCCCGCGATAGCTTTGTGCGCCTGCTGAACGCTACGCCGAACGGCGTCATCCGCAATTCTGACGTGGCGAAAGGCGTGGTAGAAACCTCCCTGAACGTCGGCGTTGTCACCATGACCGACGACAACGTGCAGATTCACTGCCTGATTCGCTCGCTGATCGACAGCGGTAAAGACTACGTCGTGAGCATGCTGGACTCTCTGGGCAAGCTGGCGGGTGCAAAAACCGAAGCCAAAGGCGCATACCCTGGCTGGCAACCGGACGCCAACTCTCCGGTGATGCATCTGGTGCGTGAGACCTATCAGCGTCTGTTCAATAAGACGCCGAACATCCAGATTATCCACGCGGGTCTGGAATGCGGTCTGTTCAAAAAACCGTATCCGGAAATGGACATGGTTTCTATCGGGCCGACCATTACCGGTCCACACTCTCCGGATGAGCAGGTTCATATCGAAAGCGTTGGCCAGTACTGGACGCTGCTGACTGAACTGCTGAAAGCCATTCCAGCGAAATAAGTCAAAAAAAGGTCCACACCGCAGGGTGTGGACCTTTTTGTTCATACTGACTAGCTAATTACCGCCCGCTAAACGTCCGCACTGGATTGCCGCGCTCAATCTGATGATGAAACATTCGCCGTTCAGATTTCAACGCTGCGCTATCATCCTGCCGCTGCTGTTCCAGCTTCCAGGCAATTAACAATCGCGCCAGCCGTTTATTGGCATGTTGACTCCGTTCCGACTGCACCTTCACGCTGATCCCGCTCGCCAGATGCGTGGCGCGCACTGCGGAGTCGGTCTTATTTACATGCTGCCCACCGGGGCCGGAAGAACGTAGCGTTTCAAAGCGAATCTCTCCGGACCGCTCCTGCTCGTCGCTGGAAAAACTTCCTACGCCAACATACCAGTTTTTACGCCCGTGATTGGGCCTGAACGGGCTGGGGAAAATCCACTTTAGAGTGCCGCACCAGCTTTCACTTAAGGCAAACGCGGCGTCGCCATCCAGCGAAAGCAGAGCCGAACGCAGCGTACCGGAATGTCGACCCGGCTCGCTTTCCAGCAGCGTCAGAGAAACCCGCTGCTCAGTTGCTTCCTGCATTAGCCGATCCAACGACATTTTTACCGCCAGACAACATTCATCTGGCCCTTGGGCAGAAGAGAGTTGCAATAAAATCATGCGCCTTTCCCTCCGCTGGTTTTCAGCGTCAGCAGAGGACGCAAACGAGCGACCGGCTCAACCAGCCCAGCCTGCACCAGGCACTCCAGTACGCTTTCAACTGATTTATACGCCTGCGGCGCTTCTTCGTAGATCAGCTGTCGATCGCGGCAAATCACCCGGCTTCCCAGTTCGGTGCGTGCCATCTGCACCGGGCTGTATTTAGCGGATAGTCGCCCTTTGCATTCGGTACGCATCCATTTACGCCCCGCCCCATGGGCCAGCGAATGCAGCGTTTCTTCGCTGATAACGGGCTGAACCAGCCAGCTGTAGTCGCCGCGTGAACCCGGAATAATCACCAGACCACTACCGTCCGGCGTCGCCCCTTTGCGATGTAGCCAGCCTTGTTGTCCGCTAACAGAACACGGCTCGACAAAGTTATGCGCAACATCCAGCACGCGCTGCCCAGTCGCGCGAACCTGCTGCAAAATACGGGTAGCAATCAGTTCGCGATTGACTCGAGCAAAAGCCAGGGCATCGTTATGCTCCGCCAGATAATCCGCTGCCGCCACGCTCCCTTCGGGTAAACCATCGTGCGAAAAAGACGTGATATGGCGTTGCAGAATAGATTGCCCCAGTCCGCGAGAGCCGCTATGCGCCAACAGCAGCAGATGCTGAGCGTCAAGACCGGCTTGCTGGAAACGCTCGCTATCGACGACCTGATCCACCTGTTGCAGTTCGGCGAAATGGTTGCCGCCGCCAATGGAGCCCAGCGCGCTGCGCCAGGGGTGCGCGATAAGATTTTCCGGCAGGTGCTCATCCAGCCAGCGTTCTTCAGCAACGTCATCCATAGCGGCCAGTTTTTTCTCAAACTTATCCGCGTTGTATTTCCGCCCGAGGATATCCGTTTGCCACAGCGCCATGCCGCAGCCGATATCGTTCCCCACCAGGGCCGGGTAGAAATGACCACGTGAGAAAAAGGCCGCGCCAATCGGATAACCGCGACCAGGATGCAAGTCAGGCATTCCCACCACGCGATGCATGTGGGGTAAATTTGCCGTAGTGTGTAATTGTTGGATCGCTAAACCTTCGATCCACAGATCGTCTGAAGCAATATAAGAAATATTATCAGACGTATAATGAACATTATTGCCCATATACCAATCCATATAAAAAATAAATAAAGGATGTGGCAGACGTTACCAGGGCAAAAAAGAGAGTTATTCCTGGGAAGGTCTGCAAAGTGCGTTCTGAGAATGTATTTTCATGGTGAACCTCCTTTGCAGTTAATAAATTAGGTGAAAGCGCACGTATAGTAATCAGGCGCAATTTTTATTGCAAGACGATTTGTCGCCGCATCAGATAATTAAGAAAACATTCACCGCGTGCTTCCACCACCTGTTTCTCTACAACGCTGAAACCATGACGTTCAAAGCAGGCTTTTGCCGTAATACTGGCTTCCACCGTCCAAATACGTTCAGGAAACTGTATAAACAATGCATTGAGCAGCGCGCTGGCAATTCCCTGACGGCTATAGTCAGGCGAGACAAACAGTAAATCGATATAGTCATCAACGGCAGTAATAAACCCAACGGGCGATTCATTTTTTACCGCCACCAGCACCTGCGAGGTGGCTATTTTCTGTCGCCAGCGAACTTCATCAACCTGCGCCCAGGCGGCAATTTGCTGTGAGGAATAATCAGCGTTGGCGGTCTCTTTAACGGCCCGTAAAAAGATGGCGCATAGCGCAGAAAAGTCATGCGCCTCGTAAGGTCTTATTTTCAGCATCGTTATAATCCCAGAACTAATTGTCTCTCAAGCTGTGGGTCAAGAAGCGTCACATGCAGCCCCACCAGCCTCACTCCCCGGCCACCTCGCCGCTCTTGCCAGGCTTTGTGAGCAGTGCTGATCAAGTCATCTTTATTCAACCGGGGCCAGACATGTTCCTGCGTGGTGAGCTGGAAATCATTAAACTTCAGTTTGACTCCCTGGCGGGCAATCAGCAAATCCGGCTTTACCTTCGCCAGACGTCGTTCCAGCTCAGGGTAGAGATTTTCAATAATCGACTCACACTCCGCCCACTCGTGGATATCCTCCACCAGAGTGCGCTCGACGCCAACCGATTTGCGCTGCCGCTCACTGTTGATCTCTCGCTCATCGATCCCCTGACTGCGCTCCCATAATATCCGACCAAATTTACCAAAGCGCTTAAGCAACATCGCCAGATCGCTGTTTTGCACATCTTCACAAGTTCGCAGCCCCATGCTTTCCAGCTTTGCGGCAGAAACTTTGCCGACGCCAGGGATTTTCGACAGCGGCAATGTTTTGACAAACTCCGCCACCTGATGCGGCGCAATGACAAACTGGCCGTTGGGTTTGTTAAGATCCGAGGCGATTTTAGCGAGGAACTTTACCGGCGCAATTCCGGCGGAGGCGGTCAGATTTAGTTCACGATGAATGGTTTCACGGATCTCCTGCGCCATCAGCGTCGCTGAGCCCAGGCAAAGTACGCTGTCGCTGACGTCAAGATAGGCCTCATCCAGAGATAACGGTTCGATTAACGAAGTGTAGCGGGAAAAAATCTCCCGGATATGATTTGAGGCTTCTTTGTAAGCATCGAAACGACCGGGTAGCAGGGTCAGATGCGGGCAAAGTTTGAGAGCAGTAGCTGTCGGCATGGCGCTGCGCACGCCGAATTTACGCGCCGGATAGTTGGCGGTACTGATAACGCCGCGCTGTACCCGACTACCGCCAATGGCGACAGGAATATCGCGCAGCGCCGGATTGTCGCGCATCTCAACCGCCGCGAAGAAACAGTCCATATCAACATGGATGATTTTGCGCATAGTTAGCCCTCACTGACCACTGGATAAGTATACAGCAAAAATCGAGATGTTGAGAAGAGATGTGTTGTAAGCGGCGATGAATATTGTGATGAGGAATAACCCGGCGTCGCTACGCTCGGCCGGGTGGAAACTGAAGAAATTACAGAATTCGGTTCTGCTGGCGTTGCTCTTCACGCGCTATTCGCCGTTTACGCGCATCGCAAGGCTCGGGGCAGTCACAGACTTTCTCTATCCCCAGCGAGGAGATCCCGCCACAGCTGCCCTGAATACTTTTACGCTTGATCAGGTATCCCAGCGACATCCCCAGAATAACCAGCGCGAAAATAACAAAGGTCGCCACAAATACCGTCAACATCATCAGCCTCCAAAGTCATCCAGCATGATGTTTTCATCTTCAACGCCGAGATCTTTGAGCATCTTAATCACCGCAGCGTTCATGACCGGCGGGCCACACATATAAAATTCACAATCTTCCGGTGCCGGGTGATCGCGCAAATAGTTTTCATACAGGACGTTGTGAATAAAGCCAGTATGGCCGGTCCAGTTATCTTCCGGCAACGGATCGGAAAGCGCCACATGGAAGGTGAAGTTTGGATTCTCTCGCGCCAGTAGCTCGAATTCATCATCGTAGAACATTTCTCGCAGAGAACGAGCACCGTACCAGAAGCTAATTTTACGCGTGCTGTGCAGACGCTTAAGCTGATCGAAAATATGCGAACGCATCGGCGCCATTCCAGCACCGCCGCCGATAAATACCATTTCAGCCTGCGTTTCTTTGGCAAAGAATTCACCAAACGGCCCGGAAATCGTCACCTTATCGCCCGCTTTCAGCGACCAGATATACGAAGACATAATGCCTGGAGGCGCGTCAGGTACTTTCGGCGGCGGCGTCGCGATACGCACGTTAAGCATGATAATGCCTTTCTCTTCCGGATAGTTAGCCATTGAGTAAGCGCGCAAAGTCGGCTCTTTTACGTCAGAAACGTAGCGGAAGAGGTTAAATTTATCCCAATCGCCGCGATACTCATCCGGTACATCAAAGTCGGCATAAGCGACCTTGTGCGAAGGACATTCAATCTGAATATAACCACCCGCGCGGAATGGAACCTCGTCACCATCCGGCACGCGCAGCTTCAGCTCTTTGATAAAAGTGGCTTTATTATCATTAGAGATAACCTCGCATTCCCACTTCTTAACTCCAAAGATCTCTTCCGGCAGCTCAATTTTCATGTTCTGCTTCACCGCGACCTGACAGGCCAGGCGGCAGCCCTCTTTCGCCTCACGTTTGGTGATATGGGAAAGTTCGGTCGGCAGAATATCGCCGCCCCCCTCTTTCACCGTCACCCTGCATTGACCGCAGGAACCACCGCCACCGCAGGCGGATGAAACGAAAATACCGTTGTTGGAGAGTGTGTTGAGTAACTTATCACCCGCCGGAGTACGGATCTGTTTATCCGCCTCGTTATTAATTTCGATGACCACATCACCAGCATTCACCAGTTTTGAACGCGCGGCCAGTATCAACCCTGATAGCACCAGGACGATCAGCGTGAACATCACAACGCCAAGAATAATTTCCATACTTTCCGCCCTTATAGCTGCACACCGGAGAATGACATAAAGCCCAGTGCCATCAGACCCGTGGTAATAAAGGTGATCCCTAACCCGCGCAGGCCTGCGGGCACGTTTGCGTATTTCATTTTTTCACGGATGCCGGCCATCGCCACAATCGCCAATAGCCAGCCAATACCAGAGCCAAAACCGTACACGATGGATTCGGTGAAGTTATAGTCACGCTGCACCATGAATGAGACACCGCCAAAAATCGCGCAGTTAACGGCGATCAGCGGTAAGAATATCCCCAGCGCGTTGTAGAGCGCCGGAAAGTACTTATCGAGGATCATTTCCAGAATCTGCACCAGCGCGGCGATAACCCCGATAAAGGTGATGAAGTTGAGGAAACTTAAGTCAACGCCCTCTACCAATGCGCTGTCGCGTAGCACCAGGTTATACACCAGGTTATTGATAGGCACGGCCAGACCAAGCACGACCGTTACCGCAATGCCAAGTCCAAAGGAGGTCGAGACTTTTTTCGATACCGCGAGGAAGGTACACATCCCCAGAAAGAAAGCCAGCGCCATGTTTTCAACAAACACAGCGCGGACAAACAGGCTAATGTAATGAGCCATAATCGGTTACTCCTTTTCCTGCTGTTCAGGCTTCCAACTGCGCACGGCCCAAATCAACAAACCGATAATGAAGAATGCGCTCGGTGCCAAAAGGAACATACCATTTGGCTGATACCAGCCGCCGTTCTGCACCGTTTCCAGCACAGTGATGCCAAACAGTTTGCCGCTGCCAATAAGTTCGCGCAGGAAGCCGACAATCAACAGAATCGCACCATATCCCAGACCGTTGCCGATACCGTCCATAAAACTCGCCAGCGGCGGCGACTTCATGGCATAGGCTTCCGCCCGCCCCATCACAATACAGTTAGTGATGATAAGCCCGACAAACACTGATAGCTGTTTCGAGGTCTCATAGGCAAAGGCACGTAGCAGCTGGTCAACCACAATAACCAGCGAGGCGATAATCGCCATCTGTACAATGATGCGCACGCTGTTAGGAATATGGTGACGAATCATAGAGATAAACATGCTGGAGAATGCCGTAACCAGCGTTACCGCGATGGTCATAACAAAAGCGGTTTCCAGCTTGGTGGTTACAGCCAGTGCAGAACACACGCCCAAAACCTGCAGAGTAATGGGGTTATTAGCGATAAGCGGCCCCACCAGCACACGCTTCATTTCTTTCATGTCGCCCAAATCAGCCATTATTCAGCTCCCCTTCGCGCACCTTATTCAGGAATGGACCAAAGCCCAGTTTGCCCATCCAGAAATCAAAGCTATGCTGGACACCGTTCGCGGTCAGCGTTGCGCCTGACAGACCATCAACAGCATGAACGTCACCCGGACGCGCACCGCCTTTTACTATTTTCAGCGCTGGCATGCCTTTGTCGTCAAGTACCTGTTTACCAACAAACTGCTGACGCCAGTTCGGGTTTTCTATTTCCCCGCCCAGCCCTGGCGTTTCACCGTGATCGTAATAAGTAATCCCTTTAACCGTACGGCCATCGGTTTCCAGCGCAACAAAGGCATACATCACCGACCACAGGCCGTTACCGTAAATTGGCAATACGACTTCCTGAACCTGCTGCTTCTCATCGCGCACCAGATAAATTTCGGCAATATTGCTGCGGCGTTTGATTCCGGCCGGGTCCTGACTGGCTTCCAACTGTATGCTCTGCTGCGGATCCTTCAGCGCCTGGGACTGATTAAACTTGCTCGGATCTTTATCCAGCAGTTCACCAGTGGCTAAATCGACTAATCGTGGAGAGATGCGGGCATTAAAAATGCCAGCCACCTCATCTGCATTCATCCCCTGCTTCATCAGCCCTGCAACCGCCAGGATATTGCGCTGTTTATCCAGCGCGCGCTGCTCCTGCTGGCGCGACTTCAGCCCCACGGCAGAACCGGCGACCACGATGGAGCAGACCAGACAAAGCACCAGCACCACCAGCAGCGTTTTGCCGATGCTATCGTTACTTTTATTCTCAGCCACGCGACTTCCTCCGCTTAATATTGGCCCGCACCACCAAGTAATCGAACAGCGGCGCGAAGAGGTTGGCGAAGAGGATCGCCAGCATCATCCCTTCCGGATAGGCCGGGTTGACCACGCGAATCAGCACGCACATCACGCCGATAAGCAGGCCATAACTCCATTTTCCTTTATCCGTAAAGGACGCGGATACCGGGTCCGTGGCCATAAACATCATGCCGAAGGCGAAACCGCCAAGCACCAGATGCCAGTACCACGGCATGGCAAACATCGGGTTGGTATCAGAGCCAATGAAATTAAACAGGGTCGCGGTGGCAACCATACCGATCAGCACTCCAGCGACAATGCGCCAGGAGGCCACGCGACCGAAGATGATAATTGCACCGCCGATGAGAATCATCAGCGTCGAGACTTCGCCAATCGAGCCAGGAATATTGCCCAGGAAGGCGTCCATCCAACCGATCGGCTGGCCGGTAATAACGTTAACCAGTGATTCACCACCACCGCTCGTCCACTGAGATAGCGGCGTTGCGCCGGAGAAACCATCCGCCGCGGTCCACACCAGATCGCCAGAAATTTGCGCCGGATAGGCAAAGAATAAAAAAGCGCGCCCAGCCAGCGCCGGGTTAAGGAAGTTGCGCCCGGTGCCGCCAAAAATCTCCTTGGCAATAACAACGCCAAATGAGATCCCCAATGCGGCCTGCCACAGCGGCAGAGTAGGCGGCACTATCAGCGCGAACAGAATTGAGGTAACGAAGAAGCCTTCGTTTATTTCGTGCTTACGCACGATAGCAAACAGAACCTCCCAGAATCCGCCGACAAGAAACACGGTGATGTAGATGGGCAGGAAGAATATCGCCCCCAGAGTCATCATGCTGAGCCAACCGGCATCAGCAGTGAAGTTCACCCCCAGCCATTGTGCAATGCTGTAGTGCCAGTTCCCGGCGATAACCTGCTGCAGTTGTTCAGCACCGTATAATTTATGCAGTGCCGGGATAGTTTCCTGACCAACGTTATACATTCCCCAGAACATCGCCGGGAAAACCGCAAACCACACCAGAATCATCATCCGCTTGAGGTCGATGGCGTCTCTGACATGCGCCGCACCGCGCGTCACCTGCCCCGGAGTGTAAAACAGGGTCGCCGTCGCTTCGAACAGCGGATAGTATTTTTCCAGCTTGCCGCCATGCGTAAAGTGCGGCTCAAGTTTGTCAAACAGTTGCTTTAAGCCCATCACTTATCCTTCCTGCTCAATCTGGGTTAACACACTGCGCAACGCCGGGCCAAATTCATATTTGCCGGGGCATACGTAGGTGCACAGTGCCAGGTCTTCCTCATCCAGCTCCAGACAGCCCAGCGCCTGCGCGCTATCGGTATCACCCGCCAGCAAATCTCGCAGCAACATCGTGGGCAAAATATCCAGCGGCATCACGCGCTCATAGTTACCAATTGGCACCATAGCCCGCTCGCCACCGTGGGTATCCGTCGAGAAGTTAAACAGCTTATGCTTGAGGAAATGACCAAGCGTGGTGCGGGTAATGGAGAATTTATCTTTCCCCGGCATCACCCAGCCGAACAGTTCTTTTTCACGCCCCTCTTTCACCACGCTGACCTGTAAATGAAAGCGCCCAAGGAAAGCATGGGGTCCATGGGCATGGGTTCCGCTGAGAACTGAACCCGAAATAACGCGGTTTTCATCATCCAGCAGTTCATCGACAAGCAGCTCATCGAGGCTGGCACCTAAGCAAGTCTTTAACAGACGAGGCTCTTTTACCTGCGGACCACCGAGGGCAATAATGCGTTCGCTATATATTTCCCCTTCGAGGAATAATTTACCGATAGCGATGACATCCTGGTAGTTAAGATGCCAGACCTGCTTTTTCAGGCTAACCGGCTCCAGAAAATGGATGTGCGTTCCGGGTAGCCCTGCCGGATGTGGCCCGGTGAACTGGTTGAAAGTCACCTGCCCAACAGGATGCCCACCAAGCTTGCCGCCGCTGGCCTGACACACGTGAACTTGACCGTCAGTCAGATGCGTCAGCACCGTCAGCCCGGCATCAAAAGCGTCGCGCTGGGCCAGGATGATGGGCTGAGGTTCGGCTGCTAGCGGGTTGGTGTCTATCGCCGTTACAAAAATCGCCACTGGCACGCTGCCCGGAGCTGGAATTTTGCTGAAAGGACGGGTACGAAATGCAGTCCACTGCCCGGACTCCAGCAGCTGTTGCTGCACACTCTCACGCGTCAATCCAGCAAGTTCAGCGGGTTCATAGCGGGAAAAATGAATGGCCTTATCGCCCTCGACATCGATAACAACCGATTGCAGAACCCGTCGCTCACCGCGGTGAATGGCGCTAACGATTCCGCTCGCGGGGGCGGTAAAACGCACGCCAGGGTTCTTTTTATCTTCGAACAGGAGTTGGCCTTTTTGCACCCGGTCGCCTTCACGCACCGCCATCGAAGGGCGCATACCGATGTACTCTTCACCTAACAGCGCAACGCGTTTGACCGCAGTCTTCGAAGAAATTTGCTGTGATGGCATGCCAGCTATGGGCAGATTAAGCCCTTTCGTGATTTTAATCATATCGTTAGCAGGTATCCGTTACTTAAACCCCGGCATCAGGCCGAGGCCAGCATCATTGATGGAAAAATAAGAGGAAGAAAGGAACACCATAGTCCAGGTGATTCACAAGACGGGAGAGAAGCATCCTTTCTTACCCTGATCATTTAGCAGACCAAGTGTAACATTTCGTGAGCTGCGCCTGTAGACAAACCGCCATTAAGTCGTTCTAAAATGCGAGCTATTACGCAAAGTTCTGACTGCGCTTTGCCGTGAGATTCGCTATAACAGGAAACTAAAACGTAAACGCAGCACGTCGTGCTTGCGAAAAACTGCCGTGATGCTAATGTGAGCGCTCTAAATCCAGAAAACTCTGATTTCGGATCTCTCTTGCCGTCCTGGCAATGTGGTTATTTGTTTTATCAAGGAACAAGTAGTATGCGCAAAATCGCATTATTTATTGCGATGCTTCTGTTGCCATGCGTGTCATTCGCAGGGTTACTCAGCAGTAATAGCTCGACAACACCGATGAGCAAAGAATATAAGCAGCAATTAATGGGCTCACCGGTCTACATTGAGATCTTTAAAGAAGAGCGCATGCTCGATCTTTACGTCAAAATGGGCGAAACCTACCAGCTTCTCGATAGCTACCGGATCTGCAACTACTCCGGTGGTCTCGGACCCAAGCAGCGTCAGGGCGATTTTAAGAGCCCGGAAGGTTTCTATAACGTTTCCCGCAATCAGCTAAAACCTGACAGTCGCTTCTATAAAGCAATCAATATCGGCTTTCCGAACGCCTACGATCGTGCGCACGGTTATGAAGGTAAATACCTGATGATTCACGGCGCGTGCGTATCAGTCGGCTGTTATGCCATGACCGATACCGGTATTGATGAGATTTTCCAGTTCGTCACCGGGGCGCTAGTCTTCGGTCAGTCCAGCGTCCAGGTCAGTATTTATCCTTTCCGCATGACCGATGCCAACATGGCCCGTCACAAGTTTTCCTATTTCACCGATTTCTGGAAACAGCTGAAACCTGGCTATGATTACTTCCAGCAGACGCACAAGCCACCGGTAGTCTCAGTGGCCGATGGCCGCTACGTGGTAAGCAAGCCGCTCAGCCACGAAGTTGTCCAGCCGCAGCTCGCATCAAACTACACGGTCCCCGAGGCAAAATAATGCCCACTCGCCTGGCATGATCTTATTCCAGGTTTCGTTGCCGGTTAACGGCTGAGTGGCGATCACGGAGACCACATCATTCGGTGTGGTCTCGCGTTGAAAATCGATTTCCACATCCTGATCCAGCAACGTTGCTACACCAAACGGCGCGCGTCGCGTGATCCAGTATAAATTGGTTGAGCAAAACGCCATCACATAGCGTCCATCGGACAGCAGCATGTTAAACACGCCTTTTTCGCGCAGCGTTCCGGCAAGCGTAGCGATAAATCTAAACACCTCGACCATATCATCCGGCGTATTGGGATAGCGTTCAGTTACGCTATGCAGTAACCAGCAGAAGGCTTTCTCGCTGTCCGTCTCACCAATTGGCTGCAGGTTTCCCGTCTCCAGAGACTCATATCCTTCTAACTGGCCGTTATGCGCGTAGGTCCAGTTACGTCCCCAGAGTTCACGGGTAAACGGATGAGTATTTTCCAGCGCGACGATCCCCCGGTTAGCCTGGCGAATATGGGCGATGACTGAACGTGATTTGATGGGATAGTCCTGTACCAGCTTAGCAATCGGTGACTGAAAGCTAGGCTGTGGATCTTTAAATGTGCGACAGCCTTTACCTTCATAAAAGGTAATGCCCCAGCCGTCTTTATGCGGCCCAGTTCCGCCACCGCGCTGAACCAGCCCGGTAAAACTAAAGCAAATATCTGTTGGCACATTCGCGCTCATCCCGAGCAATTCGCACATAGATCACCTCATACAACAATACGGGAGTCACCCCCGCGATTTATCAGGCTTTAACCATCTCTTTTTCAATCAACATAATCAGGATATGAATCACTTTAATGTGAATTTCCTGAATGCGATCGGCATAGCCAAAATGCGGTACGCGAATTTCAACATCCGCAGAGCCCGCCATTTTACCGCCATCTTTGCCGGTCAGAGTGATGACTTTCATCCCCTGAGCGCGAGCGGCTTCAATCGCTTTAATAACGTTGCCAGAGTTACCGGAAGTAGAAATCCCCAGCAACACGTCGCCTGCACGGCCCACCGACTCAACGTAGCGAGAAAAAACATATTCATAGCCAAAATCATTACTGACGCAAGAAAGATGGCTCACGTCTGAAATCGCAATTGCTGGATAGCCCGGGCGATTCTCGCGATAGCGTCCGGTCAGTTCTTCCGCAAAATGCATCGCATCGCAGTGAGAACCGCCATTACCGCAGGAAAGAACTTTGCCGCCAGCCTTAAAGCTATCCGCCAGCAGCACCGCTGCACGCTGAATGGCATGAATGTTGGCATCGTCCTGCAGAAAATTAGCCAGCGTTTCCGCAGCTTCGTTCAGTTCGTTACGAATAAGATCCTGGTACATGAGGATAATCCTTCAGTATTTGTGGGATAACTCAGGCAGTTTACCGGATAGCCGCCGAAGCGAGAAGCAGCAGACGGGTCTATCCCCTGCGGTTTTGATTTTATGTGCCGCATTTCCGTACAACAATGTGAGCAATGTTGTAATTATTTTGTAAACACATTGCTAAAACAAATTACATCCACTACAACCATATCATCACAAGTGGTCAGACCTCCTACAAGACAGGGAGCATTTCTTTATGATGATTTTGAGTATTGTTGCAACCGTTGTTTTACTCGGTGCGCTCTTCTATCACCGAATCAATCTGCTGCTTAGCAGCGCGATTTTGCTTGCCTGGACTGCGGCACTCGGCGTTGCTGGACTGTGGAATATCTGGCTACTGGTACCGCTGGCTATCATTCTCCTGCCTTTTAACTTTGCGCCAATGCGTAAATCAATGATTTCAGTTCCCGCATTTCGCGCTTTCCGCAAGGTTATGCCGCCGATGTCGCGTACTGAAAAAGAAGCCATTGATGCCGGTACCACCTGGTGGGAAGGCGACCTGTTTCGCGGCAACCCTGACTGGCAGAAGCTGCACAACTACCCACAGCCGCGCCTGACCGCTGAAGAACAAGCCTTTATTGACGGCCCGGTTGAAGAAGCCTGCCGCATGGCGAACGACTTCGAAATTACCCACGAGATGGCCGATCTACCGCCGGAGCTGTGGGCTTATCTGAAAGAGCATCGCTTCTTCGCGATGATCATCAAGAAAGAGTACGGCGGCCTGGAGTTTTCTGCTTTCGCCCAGGCGCGCGTGCTGCAAAAACTGTCCGGCGTTTCCGGAATTCTGGCGATTACCGTCGGCGTACCTAACTCATTAGGTCCAGGCGAACTGCTGCAGCATTACGGCACCGAAGAGCAGAAAAATCACTATCTGCCACGTCTGGCGCGCGGTCAGGAAATTCCGTGCTTCGCGCTGACCAGCCCGGAAGCAGGCTCAGATGCTGGGGCCATTCCGGACACCGGCGTGGTCTGCATGGGCGAATGGCAGGGCCAACAGGTGCTGGGTATGCGCCTGACCTGGAACAAACGCTACATCACGCTCGCGCCAATCGCCACCGTTCTGGGACTGGCGTTTAAACTCTCCGACCCCGACCGCCTGCTGGGTGGTGAAGAAGAGCTGGGTATCACCTGTGCCCTGATCCCAACAGCCACACCAGGCGTTGAGATCGGTCGTCGCCACTTCCCGCTGAACGTTCCGTTCCAGAATGGCCCGACCCAGGGTAAAGACATTTTTGTTCCTATCGACTACATCATTGGTGGTCCGTCGATGGCCGGTCAGGGTTGGCGGATGCTGGTTGAATGTTTATCCGTGGGCCGCGGCATCACGTTACCGTCCAACGCCACGGGCGGCCTGAAATCCGTCGCCATGGCTACCGGTGCCTACGCGCACATTCGTCGCCAGTTCAAAATCTCTATCGGTAAAATGGAAGGGATTGAGGAACCGCTGGCGCGTATTGCAGGTAACGCCTATGTGATGGATGCCGCAGCCTCGCTGATTACCTACGGTATTATGCTCGGTGAAAAACCGGCGGTACTATCGGCAATTGTGAAATATCACTGTACCCACCGCGGCCAGCGCTCGATCATTGACGCAATGGATATTACCGGCGGTAAAGGCATTATGCTCGGCACGGGTAACTTCCTGGCGCGAGCCTATCAGGGCGCACCAATCGCTATCACCGTGGAGGGGGCGAATATCCTCACCCGTAGCATGATGATCTTCGGTCAGGGGGCGATTCGTTGCCATCCGTACGTGCTGGATGAAATGGCCGCCGCGCAGAATAACGATGTTAACGCATTCGATAAGCTGCTGTTCAAACATATCGGTCATGTGGGTAGCAACAAAGTACGCAGCTTCTGGCTGGGTCTGACTCGCGGCCTCACCAGCAGTTCACCGACCCGCGATGCCACTCGCCGCTACTATCAGCATATGAATCGCCTGAGCGCCAACCTGGCCCTGCTGTCCGATGTCTCAATGGCGGTACTCGGCGGTAGTCTGAAGCGTCGCGAGCGTATTTCAGCGCGCTTGGGCGATGTACTGAGCCAGCTCTATTTGGCCTCTGCGGTGCTGAAGCGCTATGACGATGAAGGGCGTAACGAAGCAGATTTGCCGCTGGTTCACTGGGGCGTGCAGGATGCGCTATATCAGGCAGAACAGGCCATTGATGATCTGCTGGTCAACTTCCCGAATCGCCTGGTGGCTGGAGCACTTCGCGTAGCTATCTTCCCGACCGGGCGTCATTATCTGGCCCCTTCAGACAAGCTGGATCATAAAGTAGCGAAAATTCTGCAGGTTCCGAGCGCGACTCGTTCTCGTATCGGCCGCGGTCAGTACTTGACGCCGAGCGAGCATAATCCGGTAGGTCTGTTAGAAGAGGCTCTGCTTGATGTCATGGCAGCAGACCCCATCCACCAGCGTATTTGCAAAGAGCTGGGTAAGAACCTGTCGTTTACCCGTCTTGATGAACTGGCCCATAACGCGCTGGCAAAAGGGTTAATTAATCAGGATGAGGCAGATATTCTGCTCCGTGCAGAAACCAGCCGTCTGCGTAGTATTAACGTCGACGACTTCGCCCCGGATGAACTGGCGACCCGTCCGGTAAAGCTGCCGGAGAAAGTACGTAAGATTGAAGCGGCATAAAAGCCACGTTTTTAAAACAAAGCCGGATGTCGATATGACTCCGGCTTTATTCTTATCTATCTCTGCTTGCCAACGCTATCCAGCGCCTCAGATATCGGGCTAAGCAAATAGCTTAACAACGTTCTTTTACCTGTTGTTATTTCGGCAGTGACTTCCATTCCAGGCTCCAGGTCTATTTCCCTGCCCTCAATCGTCAACGCTTTTTTATCTAATTCAATAATCGCCTTGTAAAGTAGCCCACGCTCTTTATCTTCTAGCGCATCGGCTGAAATGCGGCTTAAACGCCCCGATATCCAGCCGTAGCGAGTAAAATCAAAGGTGTCGATTTTGACGGTAGCGTGCTGACCAGGTTGAAGAAATCCAACATCGCTATTGCTCACCAGTACCTCAGCCTTGAGCATTTCATTCTTAGGGACGATACGCAAAAGTTCCTGTGGCGCATCCACCGCTGCACCGCGATCGCGAAACATCAAAGCGTCCACAATGCCAGCAACTGGTGCTCTGAGAGTATACTGCGCAATTTGCGCACCCAGTTCCTGGTGCTGTTTCTCCAGAACCTGGTTTTCATGTTGCTTTTCTGAAAGCATCTCTTCAACCTGCTGTAATTTCGCTGCTACGCTTGCCTGATATTCCGTTTCCGCCTGCCGATAGCTCGCATCCATTTCAACAAGCCTGGCTTGCGAAGATTCAAGCGCATAACGAGCCTCCGTGAATCGTTTTTGCATTTCCAGCATACTATCCCGACTGGTCAGTTGCTTATTGTGCAGCGTAATCAGCGCCTGATATTGCTCCTGATAAATAGGCAGAAGACGCTCAGATTGCGCTTTCTGTGATTCATAGCTGCCCTTTTGCGCTTGCAGAACGGTCATTTTGTTACGCAGTACGGCTTTCTCCTGGCGATCGTTGTTGATTTCCGCCAGCAACCGTTCGGAAAGCTGCTGCGCAAGCACTGCATCTTCTTTAAAAAAAGCTATCGCCAGCTGGGAGTCCGCGCTATTTTCCTGTAAATGTTCGCGAAGCAGCATCAAACGGGCAATATGAAAGCGGTTGTTTTTGTGCCGTAAACGATTTTCGTCAAGACGAGCATCCAGCGCCCGGCTGTTAAGCCGAATCAAAACCTGCCCTTTTTCAACGTGCATACCATCATGCACCAGTACGCTTTCTATCTCTGCCAGCACCGCGCTGCTGACGGGGCGGGATAGTTCACTGACTACTATTTTACCTCGCGTCACCGCAACAATATCAATGCTGCTCAAAGCAGCCCAGCTCGCCGCAACCACCAGCAAGGTGATAATAACCCAAATAATCACACGCCCAACCGGCGAGGGCGGCGTTTCCTGAATTTCCAGAATGGCGGGCAAAAATTCGCGATATTTTTGCTGGTTCATACACTCTTCTCCTGGATTGCATGCAGCCGGGAATAGAGACCATTATCTTCCAGCAGTTGATGATGGCTTCCTTGTTCAACGATCCGGCCCTTTTCCATCACGATTATCCGATGTGATGGGCGGAGAGCTGATAGGCGATGGGCAATAATAAACACTGTTCTGTTTCGGCAGATCTCAACCATATTACGCTGGATAATTTCCTCGGATTCATAATCCAGCGCGCTGGTTGCTTCATCAAATATCAAGACCCGAGGATCTGACATCAATGCGCGGGCAATCCCCAGCCGTTGTTTCTGGCCTCCAGATAGTCGCCCTCCTTGCTCACCAACTGGTGTGTCATAACCCAGAGGGAATTCACTGATGAATTCGTGAGCGCCAGCCAGCGTGGCGGCGTGAATGACTGATTCCAGAGAGGCCTCAGGAACCGCCAACGCAATATTGTCACGGATCGTACCGCTAAAAAGCTGAGTTTCCTGAAGGACAACACCTATTTGTCTCCTGAGCCAGTGCGGATCAACCTGTGCAATATCAATCCCATCGACAAATATTTGCCCACAGCCGGGAATGCATAACCGCTGGATAAGACGCGTTAATGTACTTTTCCCAGATCCCGAACGACCCGCAATGCCAATTATCTCGCCCGGACGTACCGACAGGTTCACCCCATCAATGACGGGAGCGCTTCCTGTTTGCCAGGTAAAAGCCACGTTTGCCAGCCTGATGGCACCTTTGACTTCTGCCAGAGAAGAACTATTCTCCTGATGCTCGGTAGGGACGTTAAGAATGTCCCCTAGTCGTTTAACGGAGACTGAGACCTGCTGAAAATCCTGCCACAACTGTACTAAGCGCAATACCGGTGCGGTAACCTGCCCTGCGAACATATTAAATGCGATAAGTGCCCCAACGGTCATTTTGGCTTCAATGACTAAATGCGCGCCATACCAGAGAATCGCCACGCTGGTGATTTTACTGACGAAACGGGAGATTTGACCGGCGATATTGCCGAGATTCTGGGTTTTGAAACAGCTGGTAACGAAGGTCGCTATTTGTTCATCCCAGCGACGGGTCATTAGATTCTCTACCGCCAGCGCTTTTACTGACTCCATTCCGGTCAGGCTTTCAACTAAAAATGCCTGGTTCCTCGCCCCCTGTTTAAATTGTTCATCGAGGCGTTTGCGCAATATGGGAGTAATCACAATGGAAAGAATGATATAGGGGATCAGCGACGCCATAACGATTAAGGTGAGCGGCACGCTGTAAAGCGCCATTACCGCGAAAAAAACCAGAGTAAACAGTAAATCCAGGCATAGCGTTAGCGCGCTGCCCGTTAAAAATTCGCGGACAGTTTTGAGTTCATGAACGCGGGCAACGATAACGCCGGCCTGGCGCTGTAAAAACCAGGTCAGCGGCAGCGCCAGAAGATGGCGGTACAACAGCGAACTCAGCGTTGCATCTATTCGCTGCGAGGTATGCGCCAGTTGATAGCTGCGCAGGCCATCAAGGATGACATCGAATAACGCGACAAATAACATCCCCAGCGCCAGCACATCCAGGGTCGTCAGGCTTTGATGGGCCAGAACCTTATCCACGACTACCTGAAAAAAAAGCGGAGTGACCAGTGCCAGTAATTGAATAAAAAAGGAGGCCAGCAAAACTTCGCCAATCAGTTTCTTATAGCGCCAGAACGCATCGGCAAACCAGCGTAAATTAAACTCGGTATTCAGACGCTCCAGTGAAAAACGCCGGGCAAATAAAAAGCCTGAATAGTTAACGCCCGGCTCCGGTGTAAATATTTCCGGCGCGGCCTGTCCATCTCGCTGGATTAGCCACTCGCCCTCTCTGGCGGCGAGCAGGATCACATACCCTGTATCAGGCAATTCAAGCAATGCAGGAAATACCATCTTCCCTTTTATCTGCAAACGCCGAAATCGCTTACATTTTAGCCCGACATGACGAACAGCCCTGACAAACTGAACAGTAGTATCGTGAAGCTCATCAACAGCAAATTGCTCCTGCAGAGCAGGAATATTGACGGCAATTCCATAATAGCGGGCAATAAAATTAAATCCACGCCATACATCCTTGTCTAGTGATGACATACAAATTATTCACATCCAGATAAAAACCATCGCTGACATTTGCCAGCGACATTAATGATTACGCGTTCATCAACGAGCTGACGGACGAACGAGAGGTATTGAGTTGCGGTATTACATCGCCCACACCCTCATCATCGCCATCATCGCCCGCCAGAAAACCGGCCATTTGCTGGCGTACTCGTTGAAGAGAATCCGACGTTTCAACAGAAGAGGCTAGCGGTAGCGGGATATCGTGCTCAATATGACTCTGAATATCTTCGGGTAGCCAATCGGTACCATCGGCAAAGGAGATAGTTTCCACCTGATATTTTGCGGAGGAAAAATAACGCGTCACAGTTACGCTATCGGAATTGTTGCGAAAACCAATAATTAGATCGTTGCCACTGCGCTGAACGAGCGCATCTTTTGCCAGTAATCCATCCCCAAAACGTAGGGTATCGCTATTACCGCTATTGCTGCTGCCTTCAACGATCGTGTCCTGGCCATCGCCAGCGTTAAACAAATAAGTATCGCTGCCAGTACCGCCTTTGAGCGTGTCGTTACCCGAACCGCCTGCCAGTAAATCGTTCCAGGTTCCGCCATCGAGAATATCATCGCCCGCTCCGCCGTACAGTTCATCATTACTGCTGCCGCCGGTCAGCGTATCGTTGCCGTCGTCACCGTACAGTCGATCCTCTCCGTCTCCACCCTTCACAATATCATCACCGCCACCTGCGTGAATTTCACTGCCGTAACTAAAAGCGCTTAACGTTTGCGCGTCGTCGGTACCTACAATCAGCATCGCTTTCACCGTCGCAACGTCCCAGACGGTGCCGTCGGCAAAGGCAATCTGCTCCACGCGGTAGCGGTTACTCTCGCTAAAAAAATAGTTATCCAACGTCACGCTGTCGCTGCTGTGGCGAAAACCAATCATCAGGTCGCTCCCGCTGCGCCGCAGAACAGCATCTTTCGCCAGCAACCCTGCGCCAAAATGCAGCGTGTCAATATCACTGTCGGAACTGTTATTTTCCTCAATGATGTCCTGGCCATCCCCGGCATTAAACAGATAGGTATCACTGCCGTAGCCGCCGTTCAGCGTATCGTTACCCGCACCACCAGCCAGAAGATCGTTGCCGCCATCGCCTGTCAGTTTGTCATTGCCGTCATCGCCGTACAACTGGTCCGCGCCTTTGCCGCCCTTCACGGTATCATCGCCACCACTGGCGTGGATTTCGCTGCCATGCGCATAGGCGGTCAGCGTCTGCGCCTTATCCGTGCCCACAATCAGCATAGCTTTTACCGCTGCAACATCCCAGACGGTGCCGTCGGCAAAGGCAATCTGCTCCACGCGGTAGCGGTTGCTCTCGCTGAAGAAATAATCGTCCAGCGTTACGCTGTCGCTGCTGTTACGGAAGCTAATTAGCAGATCGCCTCCGCTGCGACGTAAGATTGCGTCTTCAGCCCGCAGGCCCTCGCCAAAGCGCAACGTGTCGATATCGCTGTCGTAACTGTTATCTTCTTCAATAATGTCCTGGCCATCCCCGGCATTAAATACGTAGATATCGCTGCCGTAGCCGCCGTTCAGCGTATCGTTACCCGCACCACCAGCCAGAAGATCGTTGCCGCCGCTTCCGCTTAACGTATCGTTTCCTGCCCCGCCCCACAGGTAATCATTCGTCTTTGCTCCCTTAAGGACATTATTTTCGTCATTGCCCATAAACAATAGATTATCGGCAATCCCGATTCGGGAACGTGCTTGCGCAAAATCTGGCAGGTACTCCAGCTGGTTATAAAAAATATTCCGTACCTGTAAATAGCGTGCGAAATCCGTTTTTTTTAATTCCTCCAGATGATTTTCGAAGGTGGCAAAATTAAGCGTCATCCCGCTGAGATCGGCTTTTATCTGCAAACCAATATGGGTAAAGTCCTCACGATAAATGGTTTGCGATAACAAGCTGGCCTCGACATAAGCCGCAAAACGACGATACTCATCTTTTAGCACGGCAGCTGCGTTGTTCAGCGGATCGACAGTACCGTTAGTTACATTTTGATAATTATCTCCAGTCGCGCTTTCCAGCACGGCCAGGCGACGAGCATCAATATAGCTGCCTCTGCTATCGGTGGCGATCTCAGTCACACCGGCCCATGTGAAGATAATATTCTGCAATAAGTCATCAGCTCTCTGCGGGTCGGCAATATATTGTTCAATCATTTCCCGCAATTGCGTATTCTGGCTCATCGCAACATGCAGGTTCGCCATATTGCCAAAGCCGCGAATATAAGGGAGCGCACGAACGCTGCGCGAAATATCCACATCTACGGTATAGCGAGTATTACCAGGATTGGTAGCAAACCAGACATCGGCGGCGGCGCGAATGGAGCCATCAGTCATGGTTATATTTCCGGTCTGCTTATGCGAATTCCCCTGCTCGTCCACAAAGGAAGATTTCTTATAATGTGTATCAATGGCGGCAATATTCGCCTCTTCCATTGTTAACAGTTCGCCATCGTCGGTCCGGGCATTGCCGTTGCGATCCCGCCAGATCTTCAACTGCGCCCAGGCTGCATCTTCAGCGTTCAGAACGCCATCCTGGTTGCTATCCAGATCCTGCAATGCCTGATAACCATTGGCCGCCAGCGTACCATCCTTCAGCCGGGTATTATTGCCGAATAGCTCATTGCCGGTTTCGATGACGCCATTACCGTCTTTGTCCAGCACCAGCAGGCCATCATCTGCGCCCACCCAGCCGGTATTTTCCGCAAACTGATTTCCGTCATGGTCAAAATATATTCCGTCCTGTAAAGAGCGGGTTTCCACGCCGTCGCCGTCCAGATCGAGGATAATGGGGCTGAACGTTTTTTCCGCACCGCCTATATCCGGGCCACAGGCTCCCGGCGGGATAAAACCGGGTAACATCATTCCGGGAAACGAGACACCAGGGGGAAGAGAACAGTGTTTAACCATATCCAGAGGAAGCGTTCCTCCGTTGAGCAAATAAGCCAGGCTATTGGCCAGATTTTGTAAACTCTGGTGATAATAACTGGCCAGCTCTTTGAGCCACTCACTACCTGCTGAAATATTTTCATCAACAGCATCTATGGTGTTATTAACGATCGTTTTGCTGGCATCAAGGCCTTCAGACAAACGCTGTAGCAAATTATTAATAAAACCGGATGCTTCTATATTCAAGGCATTAATATATTCACGAATACTATTATTAGCACTATCTGTCATATCTTTGATAAGATCGATAGCATCCAGTGATGTTTCAATAATACCGATATCATAGGTTCTGTCGCCTATATTTATCCCCAGATCGGCTGTTAATGCGATCTTGAAGCCATCAAGCAGAGTAACAGGTCTTTCATTTCCTCCTTTTTCATCGGCAAAACTTAGATCGACAGAAAACCCTTTGATTCTGCCAGCGACACCGTAGGGAGTCTGAACACCATCTAAATAATTAATTCCGGCACTTTGTAAGATTGCATCTGCTGCTACGGTACAGTTATAAAATTTATCATTGGGGATAACATTATAATCTGGTGGTGTTTTTTTAAACTTGTCAATGCTATTACTTAAAACATAATATTGTTGACTTGATATTTCCAGGGTGGCACTTTCAGTATAGTGCCTGTCCCATAATTTTTCAGAATCATCCACCACTCCATTAGTGCCAGCATCAGGCGCTCGAAAATAGCTAAACCCTGTATGCCTGCCATTTTCATTAGTGATTACCAGCCAGGTATGAATAAGCCCATAGCCATCCCAATACCGTGAGTCATTTCTGACAGTGACCGTATAAGACATCGCTCATCCTTAAGTTATTTAGTCATTTCACGAACGCGTGAGAACGTTAACATATAGTCATTATATTCTGCATCACCGCCATACAGCTCACTGTGTATGGCATAGAACCCTTCTTTATCTATTGGAAAATAATTTCCAACCATACCCAGACCAATGTAATCATGGCCAAAAACAGAATATTTAGAAATATAATCACTTGGTTTGAAATCAAATTCATATAATGACTTATCTCGTTTCTCATCATATATATATATACTTCCTTTAATATTACTAATTAAACCTGTTATTCTTTCCTGTTCCATACCCCATATACGGATCTCTTCAGGAGACATATCTTCTCGCCAGGGAATGCGGTTTTCCATCAAAATGGAAATGTAATATCTCCCCGGTGTCTCCACATAGACCATAAACTGCCGGAGCGGCAACGGGCTGACTTTAGCCTCACTCCTGACCACAGGAGATGGTTGTTGTGGTGAAGGCGCGGAAAACGCGACAAGTGGCGTCATACATAAGGCCCCGAGAAGGAGAAACTTATCTAACCTGTTATTTATCAGCCAGTGATTCATAAACGCTCCGTGTTAGTATGAAAAGTAATAGTGAAGGTAATATGAAATGAAAAATGAGATTATTCAACCTGAAAAACAATGATTATTTCATATAAGAAAAATGCATCAATAAAATATAACCATACTCAAGCCGAATACACCAATAACTTCAATGCGGCCTGGTCATAATGAAGTCTTTAACAGACAATAAAGTGGATTATTTTATTTCTATGCTGGCAATACTCTCCGGTTTTGTCGCCTGTATTCATCTCCGGACTGGTTGTTAATGCGCCCATCCCCCCCTCAAGCAGAGTAACAGGTCTTTCATTTCCTCCTTTTTCATCGGCAAAACCTAATTGCCGAATAGCTCGTTTCCGGTTTCGATGACGCCGTTACCGTCTTGTCCAGCACCAACAGGCCATCATCTGCGCCCACCCAGCCGGTATTTTCCGCAAACTGATTTCCGTCATGGTCAAAATATATTTCGGCCTGTAAAGAGCGGGTTTCCACACCGTCGCCGTCCAGATCGAGGATAATTGGACTGAACGTATTTTCCGCCCCCCCATATCCGGGCCTGATGAATCATTTCCATAAATATCCAAGGGCATATTTAAGGGTAAAGGGTTACAATCAGTATCATTCAATGATGCGGGAGCCCAATTATCCCATATACCATCATCCTGCGGTAAATTCAGGCCTGCTGCACAAAGAGCTAAATCAACAGCAGTATTTGAATTATAATTCAACGGGCTATATAATTTTTTGTCACTCAACCCCACCATAGCATTTTTAATGCTATCCCAAAAATCAGAAAGATCATCCCCTTCTATAATGGTTTCATAATGATTAGTATGTTTTTTATCGTAGTCTTCATGATGTCTATCATATACTGAATCATATGTTACTAAATTACCGTAGCCATTTTCATTATTATACTCAGCCCCCCTCTCACAACAAATCTATCACCTTCAGTATTTACATATACAATATATTTATGATGGTAATGCAGCCCTATCCATTTGTAACCCACTTCTATTCTTTCAAAATTATCAGACATAGCATCCTTACTCCATTAAAAATTACATTACAATAAATCAATAACCCCAATAAACCCGAGCGAAGACACTTGATAATTTATCATCATTAAAACCCATGAAAATCTCAACCTTTCTATCACCAAGACCGCCAAAGAATATAGACTCCCTTTTGTATTTGTAAGAATAATACCTCGAAGAAGGATCTTTAAGTCGCTGACTAATGAATTCACAACTTAACTCATCATTAATAAAATCGCTACCCTGTTTTTCATTAAAATAATCACGCAACAGTTCATCAGGGACTAAAATAACTCTCCTGTCACTGCGAGACACCGCAGGATCTATTTTATTAATCGCCACCCACTCATATAATTTATAAGAGAATTTTTTCTTTAAATCCTCAGGAGATAAAAACGTGCTAATGCAATGCGGTTTATTTATAATAATATGTGCATTAGTAATTATAGCATCATAATTCTTACCATAAACAACAAAGTGAACCAAGGAAAAATAAACCATGAATATAAAAAATAAAAAAGGAATGCAAAAAATTGTTTTCTTAATCATTTATCTCTCCACCACTAAGGGAATTTAATCACTCAATATGCACGATAACTAACCAGTGGGGGATCTTGTCCCCCCAGCCCTAATTTCAACTAGCATTTCATATATACCTCTTATTAATTACTGATTAAGGTTTTTATTCTTATCTATTCCATAACCCAGGTATGAGTCTCTTCAAGGGACATCCCTTTTCGCCAGTGAATGTGGTTTTCCATCAAAATGGAAATGTAATATCTCCCCGGTGTCTCCACATAGACCATAAACTGCCGGAACGGCATCGGACGGACTTTAGCCTCATCCGTAGCCACAGAAGATGACTGTTGTGGTGAAGGTGCAGAAAGCACGACAAGTGGCGTCATACATAACGCCCCGAGAAGAACAAACTTACCTAACCTGTTATTTATCAGCCAGTGATTCATAAACGCTCCGTGTTAGTATGAAAAGTAATAGTGAAGGTAATATGAAATGGGAAGTGAGATTATTCAACCTGAAAAACAATAATTATTTCACATAAGAAAAACGCATCAATAAAATATAACTATACTCAAGCCGAATACACCAATAACTTCAATGCGGCCTGGTCATAATGAAGTCTTTAACAGACAATAAAGTGGATTATTTTATGTCTATGCTGGCAATACTCTCCGGTTTTGTCGCCTGTATTCATCTCCGGACTGGTTGTTAATGCGCCCATCCCCCCCTCGAGCAGAGTAACAGGTCTTTCATTTCCTCCTTTTTTATCAGCAAAACTTAGATCGACAGAAAACCCTTTGATTCTGCCGGCGACACCGTAGGGGGTCTGAACACCATCTAAATAATTAATTCCGGCACTTTGTAAGATTGCATCTGCTGCTACGGTACAGTTATAGAATTTATCATTGGGGATAACATTATAATCTGGTGGTGAGCGTTTGAATATGCCAATATTTTCTATTAATTGTTCATGCTGCTCAAAAGATATTTCCAGAGTGATATTTTCAGTAAAGTGTCTGTCCCGTAGTTCTTCAGAATCATCCACCGCTCCATTAGCGCCGGAACCAGGTACAGGAAAATAGCTAAACCCCGTGGGTTTGTCATTTTCATCAGTTAATACCAGCCAGGTATGAATAAGTCCATAGCCATCCCAATACCGGGAATCATTTCTGACAGTGACCGTATAAGACATCGTTCATCCTTAAATTATTTAGTCATCTCACGGATGCGTCTAAATGTTAGCGTATAGTTATTATATTCCGCATCACCACCATACAGCTCACTGCGTATGGCATAGAATCCCTCCTTATCTATTGGAAAATAATCCCCAACTATACCTAACCCAATGTTATCATGACCAAAAGAGAAATATTCAGAAATATAATCATTTGCTTTAACATTAAAATCATATAATAACACCTCCCTCCGAACATCATATATA
The DNA here is from genome assembly GCF_013705725.1 of Klebsiella sp. RHBSTW-00484. Classification (NCBI taxonomy): domain Bacteria; kingdom Pseudomonadati; phylum Pseudomonadota; class Gammaproteobacteria; order Enterobacterales; family Enterobacteriaceae; genus Klebsiella; species Klebsiella sp. RHBSTW-00484. The sequence goes on from NZ_CP055481.1 coordinate 4,909,874, forward strand.
GCGATACGTCCTTTTATATTATCAACTAATGACAATATTTTCCTTCTTTCCGTAAACCGAGCATCACTCTCCTCATCAGTCATTCCTTCGCGCAATGGAATTCGTCTTTCCATCAAAATGGAAATGTAATATCTCCCCGGAGCCTCCACATAGACCATAAACTGCCGGAGCGGCAACGGGCTGACTTTAGCCTCACCAGTAGCTACAGAAGATGGTTGTTGTGGTGAAGGTGCAGAAAGCGCGACAAGTGGCGTCATACATAACGCCCCGAGAAGGACAACCTTACCTAACCTGTTATTTATCAGCCAGTGATTCATAAACGCTCCATGTTAGTATGAAAAGTAATAGTGAAGGTAATATGAAATGGAAAATGAGATTATTCAACCTGAAAAACAATAATTATTTCATATAAGAAAAACGCATCAATAAAATATAACTATATTCAAGCCGAATACACCAATAACTTCAATGCGGCCTGGTCATAATGAAGTCTTTAACAGACAATAAAGTGGATTATTTTATGTCTATGCTGGCAATACTCTCCGGTTTTGTCGCCTGTATTCATCTCCGGACTGGTTATTAATGCGCCCATCCCCCCCCTCGAGCAGAGTAACAGGTCTTTCATTTCCTCCTTTTTTATCAGCAAAACTGAGATCGACAGAAAACCCTTTGATTCTGCCAGCGACACCGTAGGGAGTCTGAACACCATCTAAATAATTAATCCCGGCACTTTTTAGAATAGCATCTGCTGCTACGGTACAGTTATAGAATTTATCATTGGGGATAACTTTATAATCTGGTGGTGAGTGTTTGAATATGCCAATATTTTTTATTAATTGTTCATACTGCTCAAAAGATATTTCCAGGGTGACACTTTCAGTAAAGTGTCTGCCCCATAGTTCTTCAGAATCATCCACCGCTCCATTAGTGCCTGCATCAGACGCTGGAAAATAGCCAAACCCCGTATGTTTGTCATTTTCATCAGTTAATACCAGCCAGGTATGAATAAGTTCATAGCCATCCCAATACCGGGAATCATTTCTGACAGTGACCGTATAAGACATCGTTCATCCTTAAGTTATTTAGTCATTTCACGAACGCGTGAAAATGTTAACATATAGTCATTATATTCCGCATCACCCCCATACAGCTCGCTGCGTATGGCATAGAATCCCTCTTTATCTATTGGGAAATAATTACCGACCATACCCAGACCAACGTAGCCATGACCAAAAACAAAATGATCATCAATGTATTTACTTGATTCAAAGTCAAAAACATATAATAACTTCCTTTGTTTTTCATCATATATAGAGATATTACCTTTAATATTAGAGATTAAGGATGTTATCTTTTCCTCCTCCATAACCCAAGTATGGATCTCTTCAGGGGACATCCCTTTTCGACTGGGAATTCGTCTTTCCATCAAAATGGAAATGTAATATCTCCCCGGTGTCTCCACATAGACCATAAACTGCCGGAGCGACAGCGGACGGACTTTAGCCTCATCCGTAGCCACAGAAGATGGCTGTTGTAGTGAAGGTGCAGAAAACACGACAAGTGGCGTCATACATAACGCCCCGAGAAGGACAAACTTACCTAATCTGTTATTTATCAGCCAGTGGTTCATAAACGCTCCATGTTAGTATGAATAGTAATAGTGAAGGTAATATGAAATGAAAAATGAGATTATTCAACCTGAAAAACAATGATTATTTCATATAAGAAAAATGCATCAATAAAATATAACCATACTCAAGCCGAATACACCAATAACTTCAATGCGGCCTGGTCATAATGAAGTCTTTAACAGACAATAAAGTGGATTATTTTATTTCTATGCTGGCAATACTCTCCGGTTTTGTCGCCTGTATTCATCTCCGGACTGGTTGTTAATGCGCCCATCCCCCCCTCGAGCAGAGTAACAGGTCTTTCATTTCCTCCTTTTTTATCAGCAAAACTTAGATCGACAGAAAACCCTTTGATTCTGCCAGCGACACCGTAGGGAGTCTGAACACCATCTCAATAATTAATCCCGGCACTTTTTAGAATAGCATCTGCTGCTACGGTACAGTTATAAAATTTATCATTGGGGATAACATTATAATCTGGTGGTATTTTTTTAAACTTGTCAATGCTATTACTTAAAACATCATATTGTTGACTTGATATTTCCAGGGTGACACTTTCAGTATAGTGCCTGTCCCATAATTTTTCAGAATCATCCACCACTCCATTAGTGCCAGCATCAGGCGCTCGAAAATAGCTAAACCCCTTATGCTCGCCATTTTCATCAGTGATTACCAGCCAGGTATGAATAAGCCCATAGCCATCCCAATACCGTGAGTCATTTCTGACAGTGACCGTATAAGACATCGCTCATCCTTAAGTTATTTAGTCATTTCACTAACGCGTGAGAACGTTAACATATAATCATTATATTCTGCATCACCGCCATAGAGTTCGCTGCGTATGGCATAGAACCCTTCTTTATCTATTGGGAAATAATTACCAACCATACCCAGACCAATATAATCATGACCAAAAGCGGAATGTTCAGAAATATACTTACTTGATTTAAAATCAAACTCATATAATGATTCCCTTCGCCTCTCATCATATATATATATTTTCCCCTTGATATTTCTAATTAAAGTTCTTATTCTTCTCTGTTCCATAACCCAAGTATGGATCTCTTCAGGAGACATCTCTTTTCGCCAGGGAATGCGGTTTTCCATCAAAATGGAAATGTAATATCTCCCCGGTGTCTCCACATAAACCATAAACTGCCGGAGCGGCAGCGGACGGACTTTAGCCTCATCGGTAGCCACAGAAGATGACTGTTGTGGTGAAGGTGCAGAAAGCACGACAAGTGGCGTCATACATAACGCCCCGAGAAGAACAAACTTACCTAACCTGTTATTTATCAGCCAGTGATTCATAAACGCTCCATGTTAGTATGAATAGTAATAGTGAAGGTAATATGAAATGAAAAATGAGATTATTCAACCTGAAAAACAATAATTATTTCATATAAGAAAAATGCATCAATAAAATATAACCATACTCAAGCCGAATACACCAATAACTTCAATGCGGCCTGGTCATAATGAAGTCTTTAACAGACAATAAAGTGGATTATTTTATTTCTATGCTGGCAATACTCTCCGGTTTTGTCGCCTGTATTCATCTCCGGACTGGTTGTTAATGCGCCCATCCCCCCCTCGAGCAGAGTAACAGGTCTTTCATTTCCTCCTTTTTCATCGGCAAAACCTAATTGCCGAATAGCTCGTTTCCGGTTTCGATGACGCCGTTACCGTCTTGTCCAGCACCAACAGGCCATCATCTGCGCCCACCCACCCGGTATTTTCCGCAAACTGATTTCCGTCATGGTCAAAATATATTTCGTCCTGTAAAGAGCGGGTTTCCACGCCGTCGCCGTCCAGATCGAGGATAATGGGACTGAACGTCTTTTCCGCACCGCCCGTATCCGGACCACAGGCTCCCGGCGGGAGAACCCCACCATTAAGCAAATACGCAAGTCCATTAGCATAATTTTGTAAGCTATGTTGCAAATTGTCTGCAAGCTCATTTAACCATACACGGCTATATAAAATATTTTTATTAAGAGAACTAAGCATGTTATCAATAACAGATTTACTATTACTCAGTGCGGTGTCCACGTTCTTTAATAAATCATCCAGCAAACCCGATGTATACATACCAAGAGAGTAAACATAGTTATTAATTTTATCATTATAAATCTCATCGATGTAATCTTTAGCATCTAAAGAACTTTCAATCAAACCAACATCATATCTTTTACCATTGATATCTATTGTCCACCTATTTGTGAAATCATTAAAAAATCATCAATTAAACACTTAAGTAATGTGTCAGCATCCTTAAATTTAGTTTCTGGTAAACTAGCATCATGGCGAATTCGACTAGAAATTTCAAAGGGTGACTGAACGTCAGATAAGTAATTAACACCGCCACTTTCCAGAATATAATTAGCCAGTGTAGTATAATTGAAATCAGATCCACTATCGTTATCTGGTATCAAATCATATAGAGAGATTTTTTTACAGCATATTGTTCCTTTATTACTTTCAGCGTAATACGCTCTAAAATAACCTTTTTTTAGATACTCATCATTATCAAATATGCCATCTACATTAAAATAGCCGCTGTCTTCTTTTGGAGAAAAACCAAAATATAGAGTTTCTTTTTCTGGAAAAGAAAAATCCAACCATGTATGAACAATGCCATCATCGTTAGTAAATCTAGAGTCATTTTTTATTGTTACAGAGTATTCCATGTAAGTTTCCATTTATTTATGACCATAAGGTAGAGTAAACCCAATCATGTATTCTGAATACTCAACTGAAGGAGAGTAAAATGCTGTGGTAACAACATAATCATTGGCTACTTTTATATCAACTGCGGGAAAGCCAATACTACCCCCCCCATTCCCTTCTGCATCACGAACGTCATTTACCATCCCAACTTGTTCATGAAATGGAAAATCAATTTCATATTCTAGTGAATTTGAACCACTGTCATAAATTTCAACCTTTCATTTCATGGAATAATTTGTATATCTTGTGCCTCTCCTCCATATATTCTCGAAATTTATCTTTGGACATATCCGATGAATAATAAACTTTCTTCTTAAGATAAATTTTAATGCTATAATCTCCTGTTTTTTTTCAAGAGATATAACAAATTGCTGCGAGGGTAGCTTATGCCGCCATTTATTACCTTCAACAATTGCATCATCGTTACCAGTGACATTATCGGGCATTTTTACCTCGGAGTCAGCAATAAAAGGCGTCATGGCTATAGAAACCAATAATATATATTTTTAAAAATAACTTACTCACCAATACGCCCTCCAAAATATTTGATTAAAAATATCAATATAAACCTAAACAACACATTAACTTATTATATCAATGATAATGGAACTTTGTTACTACAAGTTCTAACACAATCGTATGATTATGAAAATAATAATAAGCGAACAAAAAAAACAATACGCTGAATGAATAAGCACAGGAAACTGCAAGGAATAATAAAAAAACATTTCATATTATTAATAAATATATATCAGCAAGGAATACACGCAGGAAACCAAGTCACCTTGTGCACATCCTGTCGTCAGTCATGCTACAGTATAAAAATACTGCTAAATGAAGGAATCCTGATCGTGCCCGGACTGAAAATTACCCTTTTACAACAGCCGTTGGTATGGATGGACGGTCCCGCCAACCTGCGCCATTTCGATCGTCAACTGGAAGGGATTACCGGGCGTGATGTGATTGTTCTACCGGAAATGTTCACTACCGGTTTCGCAATGGAGGCTGCTAAACAGTCGCTAGCGCAAGGGGATGTTATTGCCTGGATGGAAACAAAGGCCGCGCAAACCAACGCGCTGATCGCCGGCAGTGCGGCATTGCAAACGGAACGTGGGCCGGTTAATCGTTTTCTACTGGTTGAACCGGATGGTAAAACACATTTCTATGATAAGCGACACCTGTTCCGCATGGCGGATGAGCATCATCATTATGAGGCGGGTAATGAACGCGTGATTTTTGAATGGCGCGGTTGGAGAATTCTGCCGCTGGTGTGCTACGACCTGCGCTTCCCTGTGTGGTCGCGTAACCATAACGACTACGATTTAGCCCTTTATGTAGCCAACTGGCCCGCGCCGCGCTCCACGCACTGGCAGTCATTACTGGTCGCCCGGGCAATTGAAAACCAGGCCTACGTCGCCGGTTGTAACCGCGTTGGTACCGACGGCAACGGCCATCATTACCGGGGAGACAGTCGGATTATCACCCCGCAAGGCGAGATAATCGCTACCGCCGAACCGCATCAGGCAACGCGCCTGGATGCTGAACTATCGCTGACAGCGCTGAAAGAGTACCGCGAAAAGTTCCCAGCCTGGCAGGATGCTGACCCTTTCACACTCAACTAATGCAAATAATTCAAGTTGCTTAAAGGCGGCAAGGGAGTGAGTCCCCGAGGAGCATAGATAACTATGTGACCGGGGTGAGCGAGCGCAACCAACACATAGGCAGCTTGAAGTATGACGGGTATAAAGGGGGAGCCAATGCTCCCTTTCCTATATTTCAAACAAGATCCTTGCTGCGCAGTAGACCAGTAACAAAGCTAAAAGGAAATTTACCTGACGCCCATAATGCAGGAATAAGCGCTGAAACAGACGCCCGGCCAGCGCCCAACACACGTTGCCGAAAGTCTCAATTGCCGCAAGAAGCAAACTCACGCTCACCAGCCAAACAGGATCACGCGTCGGTAATGATGAAGCATTGAAAATTCACCACTTTGGCGAGCAGCAACTGGTACTGGTCGCTTTGCGGGAACACGCTCCGGTTAACTTTATGCGCCGGGACCAACACATTCCGCTGAGTTTTATCATCAATGAGCCACAGTGCATTTTCCGGCAAATATTTGAAAGCGAGCTGCGCAAGCGCGGCATTACTCTGGAAAATACGATTGAGCTATGGAGTATTGAAAGTATCAAGTAATGCGTGGCTGGTAATCTCGGCGTAAGCTACCTGCCGCGATTTGCCGTAGAACAAGAATTGCGTGAAGGTAAACTGGTGGAACTGCCTTTCAGTAAAAAACCGCTGACTATTAATGCGGTATGCGGGTATCACGCCAGCAAAGTTGTCAGCCCGGCGATGCAGGTCTTTGTCGAGTGTATGGAAGAGTGCCTGAAGATCTGATTCATAAAATTACACAGGCCTAAAACGACGAAAGCCTGAATCATTGCTGATTCAGGCTTTCTGAATAGTGGCGGAACGGACGGGACTCGAACCCGCGACCCCCTGCGTGACAGGCAGGTATTCTAACCGACTGAACTACCGCTCCACTTACTGTTCCCTTGGGAACGAGGCAGATACTACGGTTTCCCCTCTACTCCGTCAATGGTTTTTCTTCATTTATGAATCGCTTGCTGCAAAAATCGCCCATCGGACTATTTTTCATGCATGTTCCGACAATTCAGGCCCGCCACAGGCAGCTCCCGCCTTTCTTTTGTACCAGATCGAGCCGCGATTCATGGTTCATCAGCTCTTCGTCTGAGGCATAAAGCACACGTAATTTACTGGCAGCCCGAACAACGCGCTGTATTCCTATTTCTCCGGCCTGCTGCTGCCCTTCCCCTTCCATCGAGAAAGCCATTGTTGTCTGACCACCGGTCATCATCAGATAAACGTCAGCCAGAATCTGGGCATCGAGCAATGCCCCGTGCAGCGTTCGCTTACTGTTGTCTATTTCATAACGCGAGCAAAGTGCATCAAGGCTATTACGCTTGCCCGGGAACATTTTACGCGCTACGGCCAGGCTATCGGTGACCTTACAAAACGTATCGGTTTTCGGAATTCCACGCTTAAGCTTGCCAAACTCATAGTCCATAAAGCCGATATCGAACGATGCGTTATGGATGACCAGTTCCGCACCGCGGATGTAATCCATAAACTCATCGGCAACATCAGCAAACACCGGCTTATCCATCAGGAATTCATCAGCAATACCGTGAACACCAAATGCTTCAGGGTCCACCAGCCGATCTGGTTTTAAATAGACGTGGAAGTTATTCCCGGTCAGGCGGCGGTTAATCACCTCCACCGCGCCGATCTCGATTATCTTGTGCCCTTCATAATGAACACCGAGTTGGTTCATACCGGTGGTTTCAGTATCGAGAACAATCTGTCGTGTAATTGCAGTGCTCATAGCGGTCATTTATGTCAGACTTACCGTTTTACGTATCGATTTCAATTACAGGAAGTCTACCAGAGATGCTCAAACAGGTAGAAATTTTCACCGATGGCTCTTGTCTGGGAAATCCAGGCCCAGGCGGTTACGGTGCAATTTTACGCTATCGGGGGAAAGAGAAAACCTTTAGCGAAGGTTTTAATCTTACGACTAATAACCGCATGGAGATGATGGCGGCAATTGTCGCTCTGGAAGCGCTGAAAGAACAGTGCGAAGTGATTCTCAGCACCGACAGCCAGTATGTTCGCCAGGGGATTACTCAGTGGATCCATAACTGGAAAAAACGAGGCTGGAAAACCGCGGACAAAAAACCAGTCAAAAACGTCGATCTCTGGCAGCGACTGGACACAGCGCTGGGCCAACACAAGATAAAATGGGAATGGGTCAAAGGCCATGCCGGCCATCCGGAAAATGAACGCTGCGACGAACTGGCACGCACAGCAGCCTCTAACCCCACCCAAGACGATACCGGTTATAAGGCAGAAAGTTAATTCTGCCCTTTGCGCCACTGTCGTGTGGCGCCGACAGCCTGCCGTATCCGGTTTTTTGCTTTACCCGATTTCATCGGGTTTAGCGTCAAGGGTATGGTGCGTTTACGAGCAATAATCAGCTGTAAGCAGCCCAGAGCGGGTAAATGCGTACTAAGCATTTTCCCCCCATGACGGGACCAGGGTAACACCTGATAGCGACCACAGTGGAGCACTTCAAAGTTCAGCAACGCCAGCCAATCTAGCTGGCGCGTCAACGTAAACATCCGGCTGTTATACGGGGTCTTATTGCGTAACACGGGCACTAGCTTACGTAACCCCATCAGACTCATTGGATTGAAACTGGTTAAAATAATCCAGCCATCATCAATCAGCACCCTGTCCGCCTCCCGCAGCAGGCGGTGCGGATCGCTACACCACGGCAAAGTATGAGCCAGTAAACAGGCATCAACTGATTTCTCGGCAAAAGGTAAATACAATGGGTCGGCTTTCACCTGTATCGGGTTACCCTGCAAAGAAACATTCACCTGATGAGAAATAGCGCAGGATTCGGTATTGATTTCCGCGCTCAGATTGCCAATTTTAAGTAAATGAAAACCATATAATTTAGCCAGCCACGGTTTCATCTGCCGTTCTAGTGATTCGCGATAGTATTCACCCCACGGCATGCTGGACCAATGCTCGGGCACTGCCACTGTATGAGGTATCCTTGCCGGCTTCATCACAACCTTCCGCTATGCTTTGAGAGGTAATTTATGAATCTTATCAGTATTCCCGCATTTCAGGACAACTACATCTGGGTTCTTGCTGAGGATAGTGGACGCTGTCTGATAGTCGATCCTGGCGAAGCGGCCCCCGTGTTGGCCGCAATAGAACAGAACCACTGGCAACCAGAAGCTATTCTACTGACTCACCACCACCACGATCACGTTGGCGGAGTAAAACAACTTCACGAGAAATTTCCTACAATCGTGGTTTACGGGCCGGCAGAAACCCTGGATAAGGGAACCACTCACCTTGTGGCTGATGGCGATAGCATCTCCGTTTTAGAGTGTGAATTTTCTATTTTCGCCACTCCGGGTCACACTTTAGGACACATCTGTTTCTTCATGAAACCTTATCTATTTTGCGGCGACACTATGTTTTCAGGTGGCTGCGGTAGGTTATTTGAAGGCACTCCAGAGCAGATGTATCAATCATTTATGAAGATCAGTGCTCTTCCCGATGAAACATTAATATGTTGCGCACATGAGTACACTTTAGCAAATATGAAGTTTGCATTAAGCATCCTGCCCCTGGATAGGGATATAAATGATTACTACCACAAAGTTAATGAGTTACGTGCAAAAAAACAAAATACACTGCCCGTAATTCTGAAAAATGAGCGTCGTATAAATTTATTTTTACGCACAGATGATAATGATTTAATTAAAGAAATTTCCAAAGAAACAAATTTGCAACACTCTATTGAGAGATTTGCATGGTTAAGGTCAAAGAAAGACGTCTTCTGATATTTAATTCTTGTCTTCGGTCGACTTCACCGTTATTCTTGCTCGTCTTTTAAGCAACTATTGACACACACATGAAGGCACGAGCGATTTTACTCGTCTCTGTCCTGCTGGTAGGGTGCCAGGCGTCTAAACACGATGGCACCGTTCAACAGCACGCACAGAGCCTTTCTGCAGCGAGTCAAGGGGAAGCAGGTAAGTTCACAAGTCAAGCGCGCTGGTTAGATGATGGAACCTTCTACGCGCAAGACCAGGATCTGTGGGCTTCCATTGGCGACGAGCTGAAGATGGGAATTCCGGAAAATGTCCGGATTCGCGAACAAAAACAGAAATATTTGAGAAATAAGAGCTATCTCCACGATGTAACTTTACGGGCAGAGCCGTATATGTACTGGATAGCCGGGCAAGTTAAGAAACGTAACATGCCTATGGAACTGGTATTACTACCCATAGTGGAGAGCGCTTTTGACCCGCATGCAACGTCTGGTGCCAATGCCGCAGGCATTTGGCAGATCATTCCGAGCACCGGGCGCAATTATGGTCTGAAGCAAACCCGCAGTTATGATGCGCGTCGTGATATCGTCGCCTCAACAACTGCGGCGCTGAATATGATGCAACGTCTGAACAAAATGTTCGACGGCGACTGGTTGTTAACCGTCGCGGCATATAACAGCGGCGAAGGCCGGGTAATGAAGGCAATTAAAGCCAACAAATCGCGTGGAAAACCCACTGATTTTTGGTCACTCTCATTACCTCAGGAAACCAAAATCTACGTACCTAAAATGCTGGCTTTGAGTGATATTCTCAAGAACAGCAAGCAGTATGGCGTAAAACTGCCCACAGCAGACGAAAGCCGAGCGCTGGCACGTGTACGCCTCGACAACCCGGTTGAGATTTCACAGCTAGCCGATATGGCAGGAATGCCCGTTAGTAAGCTAAAGACGTTCAACGCAGGTGTTAAGGGTTCGACCCTGGGCGCTAATGGGCCTAACTACGTATTGGTGCCGCAGAAACACGCAGCTCAATTGCGTGAGTCTTTGGCTTCCGGTGACATTGCTGCCGTGCAACCGACTCAGCTTGCGGATAACAGACCGTTGACCAGTCGTAGTTACAAAGTGCGTTCTGGAGATACTATCTCCGGTATAGCATCTCGACTCGGTGTATCAACGAGAGATCTGCAGCAATGGAATGGTATTCGCGGATCAAACCTGAAAGTGGGTCAGAGTCTTGTAATCGGTGCAGGTAGCAGTGCAGAGCGTCTGGCAAACAATAGCGATAGCATCACTTATCGCGTGCGCAAAGGCGACTCGCTATCGAGTATTGCAAAACGTCATGGCGTGAACATTCGCGATGTGATGCGCTGGAACAACGATGCCGGCAACCTGAAACCTGGCGATCAGTTAACGCTGTTTGTGAAAAACAGCGACAGACCTGAATCCTGATAGCTCCGGATTCATTTTAAAAGGCACCCATGTGGTGCCTTTTGTTTTTTCTGCTCTAGATCGCTTTATGAGCCTCAAACATAATTGTATCGCTGGTAAAAGATCCATCCAGCTCCAGTGCAAAGTAAGCCTTAACCTCTGCGGATGCGCTCTCCTGATACAGGCGAATAGCCTCCACCAAAGGCGCAGGCGTCCGCATCCGGGCAACCCATGAGCTGAATTCCAGCGGCAAGCGATCAGTCAGCAAATTATTCGTCACTAATCCCGCCTCATTCGCCATTGCCAGCCATTCACCGCTTGAGTAATTGCGAACATGAGAAGTATCGCGCAAAGCCTCTACGGTCTGCAGCCAAACATCACGAACCGGATGCCCTGGCGACATGACGTCCATGATAATTACGGCTCCTCCCGGTTTCAGCACCCGCTTGACTTCGCGTAATGCCTGACCGACATCATGCCAATGATGTGCAGAATAGCGGCTAATCACCACATCAAAACTGGCATCAGCGAAAGGCAGTGATTCGGCATAACCCTGCTGGGTCGCAATATTAACAAACCCTTTATCCGAAGCGGCCTGAGCTACAACCTCCAGCATCTGACTGGATAAATCATACGCCACCACCTGTGTAACCTGTCCTGCAGCTGCAAAACTGGCATGACCGGCGCCACATCCCATGTCCAGCACGTGAGCCTGCGGAAAATCGGCTAACCTTTCTGCCAGACGTTGCAGATCGCGCCCGGATGCGTGTACAGCACTAGTCAGATAAGCGCTAGCCTGCGAGCCAAACTGTTTTTCGACATTGTCATGATGAGAGCGTGTTGTCATTGCTTTGTCCTTCGGTTGTTTGAGTAATAAAGGCAGCACCATGCTTACGCAGGCCCGCCCCATGGCAGGCCTGACATACCTTAATTAATCAGGCTTGCCGGGACTGAATTCAACTAGTAGAGGGTTGTGGTCGGAGGCGCGGGTCACCAATACGGAAGCGTCGTGTACGCTTAAGCCTCGATAGAACACAAAATCAAGCGGACGACCAAAAGCGCGACGGCGCTGATCGTCAGAGAAGCGGACTTCACGCAGCGACATTTCTCGCGCAAAGCGGTACAAAGCGTTCATTCGCGGACGGCTCCAGGCGTTGAAATCACCCGCCATAATCACCGGTCCGCTGTGATGGGCTATCTGATCACCTATCGGCAACAGCTGCTTGCTGTAGACATCGACGCCAAGGCTGAAGTTGACCGCATGAATATTCACCACCATCAGCAAACGGGCATCTGGTAACGGATAAACTGTCACTAGCGCTGACTTCGCCAACCGCAGGATCGGCTCACGCTCACGCAGAGGGCAGCAGTATATCGGATGAGCAGAGGCTAACGTCATCACGCCAGAAGGATGCTGAGGCAGTACCAGCGCCGGCACCTGATCAGCGGCCAGATAATTGGACGTAGCAAATTTTACTAACTCAGGCGTGGTTTGCGCTTCCTGTAACAGCACCAGGTGGGCATCTTTGCCGAAATTATTAAGAACGGATTTCCACTCGGCGCGCTGCTGTTTGAAGATATTCCACACCAGCACGCGGATTTTTTCATCCGAGCTTAACGGCACCCCAGAAGGGAAAGCCGGAGTAATGCCTGCAAACGACCCCGGAGGTAAAATTCTCTCCGCGGGTTGTCCGGCGACATAGCGCATGGCATAGGTATTCTTTCGCAATTTAGGCATCAAACCTCGATAACAGGAAACCAGCCCGACTGCGGCTGGTCCTTCTGTTATAGGGATTTTTGTATACACTTTCAATGCAATTTGCCAGAAACCGTTATCCTTCTACGGAAAGGCCCGTAGCACAGCGCTGAGGCTTATCGAGCCGACCGCTAATAACCACCAATAACAACGCAACCAGCACAATCAGCGCGCCAATCCAGGGCGTCTGAGCCAAACCATAATGTTCCACCGTCTGTCCACCAATCACGGAACCTAACGCAATACCAATATTGAACGCTGCAATGTTCAAGCCGGAGGCGACATCAACCGCATCGGGAGTATATTGCTCCGCTTTTTGGACTGCGTACACCTGTAGACCAGGAACATTACCGAAAGCAAAAATACCCATCACCAGTATCGTCGCTAACGCGGCATAGTGAATACTTGCCGCGAACTGAAATACCAACAGCAGAACAACCAGGGCAGCAAAGATAAACTTCAGCGCTACAACGGCACCATGTTTATCTGCCAGTTTACCGCCCCACACGTTACCAATTGCGACCGAAACACCATACCCCAATAAAATCCAACTCACTGCTGATGGGCTAAAACCGGCCAGATCTTGCATCATCGGTGCCAGGAAGGTAAAAGCGGTAAATACGCCACCATAACCAAGTGCAGTAATAGCATAAATAATCAGTAAACGTGGATGAGTCAGGACCTTAAGTTGATTACGTAGGCCAGTACTGACGCGGCCAGGGATATTATTCGGTACCAAAATCAGGCTGCTAACTAACGCGATTGCTCCAAGGATCGATACCGCCAGGAATGTCTCACGCCAGCCAAAATGTTGGCCAATAAAAGTGCCTAGCGGAACACCGGTCACCAACGCAACTGTCAAACCACCAAACATAATTGCAATCGCCGAAGCAGCTTTCTCTTTTGGCACCAGGCTGGTGGCAATTGTCGAACCTATCGAGAAGAATACGCCGTGTGCCAAACCTGTCAAAAGGCGGGCCAGAACGAGAGTTTCATAGCCAGGCGCCTGCCAGGCCAAAAGATTACCAGCGGTGAACAGTACCATCAATGCCAGTAGTAGCTGCTTACGCGGCATACGACCGGTCAATGCGGTGAGTACCGGGGCCCCAATCGCCACGCCTAACGCGTAGATAGAAACCAGCAAACCCGCAGAGGGCAATGAGATAGACAGCTGTTCAGCAATTGCAGGTACCAGACCTACAATTACAAATTCAGTCGTGCCGATAGCAAAAGCACCGATCGTCAAGGCAAGTAGCGCCAGTGGCATAATTTACTCCGTATCATCAGGATTAAGATGACACGTAGTATGAAGGGATGTTTTAATAACAAAAACAATCAAAATATCAATAGAATTTTGCCACAGGTGCAATAATGAGAGCTACCTCAGAAGAAATCGCCATCTTTGTCGCCGTAGTAGAGAGTGGTAGCTTCAGCCGCGCAGCTGAACAGTTAGGACAAGCCAACTCTGCCGTGAGCCGGGCCGTGAAAAAACTGGAGTCAAAACTCGGTGTTAGCCTGCTTAACCGTACCACTCGTCAGCTAAGTTTGACCGAAGAGGGGGAGCGTTATTTTCGCCGTGTACAGGTGGTGCTTCAGGAAATGGCAGCGGCTGAGAATGAGCTACTGGAAAGTCGGACGACACCAAGAGGATTATTACGTGTTGATGCCGCAACACCAGTGATGCTGCATTTTCTGATGCCTTTGATAAAACCTTTTCGCGAACGCTATCCGGAGATGAGTCTTGCTTTGGTCTCCTCAGAAACGTTTATAAATCTGATTGAGCGTAAAGTTGATGTTGCCATCCGCGCGGGTACCCTGACTGATTCCAGTTTGCGCGCCAGACCGTTGTTTAATAGCTACCGAAAAATTATCGCCTCGCCGGCGTATCTTGCTTGTTTCGGTACACCGCAAAACGTAGCTGATTTGAAAAATCACCAGTGCCTGGGTTTTAGCGAACCCTTGTCATTGAATACATGGCCCGTCTCCTGCTGTGATGGCCAACTGCTTGAGGTTGAATGTGAAATATCGTCTAACAGCGGGGAAACACTCAAGCAACTTTGCCTCGCAGGTAATGGCATCGCTTGCCTGTCGGACTATATGGTGGATAAAGAGATTGCCAGCGGGGAGTTTGTTGAATTGCTTGCCGACAAACGCCTGCCGGTCGAGATGCCATTCAGCGCGGTGTACTACAGCGACAGGGCCGTAAGCACGCGAATCAGGGCATTTATTGATTTTCTTAGCGAGCACGTCAAACAGCTCCCGAAGGAGCTGTAAGAGATTGTCTTCCGGCAGCGGCGTAAACCGCCGTGCCGGAGGCCGTGGATTAATCCCACTTCGGCGCCAGGCCTTCCGGGCTTACCAGGCGGTCGTTGCAATCCAGCGCGGCGATCGTTTGACGATCTTCATCATCCAGCTTCAGATCCAGCGCTTTCAGGTTGCTCGCCAGGTTTTCACGCTTGGTGGAAGATGGGATAACCGCATAACCCTCGCCCATCGCCCATGCCAGGATGACCTGAGCCGGAGTCGCATTATGTTTAGCGGCAATACGGGCAATCACTCCATCTTTCAGCGCTTTACCGTAGGCCAGCGTCATATAAGAAGTGATATGGATACCGTGCTCACGCGCCCAATCGACCACTTTACGGTTCTGCAGGTACGGAGACAGTTCGACCTGGTTGGTCGCGATGTTCTCCGCACCGACAGTAGCAATCGCACGCTCCATCAGCGGGATAGTGAAGTTAGAGATACCAATCTGACGGGTCAGCCCCTGTTTTTTCGCTTCCAGTAGAGCGCCCATAAACTCTTCGACTACAACAGCATCATTCGGTGACGGCCAATGGATCAGCGTCAGGTCGACATAGTCAGTACGAAGCTTCTGTAAACTCTCTTTCAGGCTGGCGATCAGCTTGTCTTTGCCCAGGTTTTCAATCCAGATCTTGGTGGTGATGAACAGCTCATCACGCGCGATGCCACTTTCAGCAATGGCCTGACCTACAGCCGCTTCATTATCATAGATTTGCGCGGTATCAATGGCACGATAGCCCAGCTCCAGCGCCGTTTTTACAGAAGCGATTACCACATCATCTTTCAGGCGGAAGGTGCCAAGACCAAATGCAGGGATTGTCATGATTTTCCTCTTTATTTATCAATATCGGTTAACGAGGATAATTATGGCGAATGAAAGGAGCGAGAAAAAGATCGCTATATGCAGAGGATTTTTGCTAAATCAGCAATAATTAAACGACAAGAAAAGAAAAAGCCCTGAGCATTTGCTCAGGGCTTTTAATAAGTGGCGGAACGGACGGGACTCGAACCCGCGACCCCCTGCGTGACAGGCAGGTATTCTAACCGACTGAACTACCGCTCCACCGAATTTCTTTACAACCACCGGTTTAATGCCCCGGTTTCACTTGCTAATTTGATGCCTGGCAGTTCCCTACTCTCACATGGGGAGACCCCACACTACCATCGGCGCTACGGCGTTTCACTTCTGAGTTCGGCATGGGGTCAGGTGGGACCACCGCGCTGTCGCCGCCAGGCAAATTCTTTGTGCTCAGTACGCAATTCTTTATCGCATCAGCCGCGTTGCCCGCGCTCGTAAAGTCAGTCACATACTTCAGTATGCTCCTTCCTTTCCATCGCTTGTCGCCTTGCTGCTGCGTAAATTATTGCCTACTCAACTCTGAATCTAAGCTGAAAATCTTCTCTCAATTCCGCCAAAACATCTTCGGCGTTGTAAGGTTAAGCCTCACGGTTCATTAGTACCGGTTAGCTCAACGTATCGCTACGCTTACACACCCGGCCTATCAACGTCATCGTCTTTAACGTTCCTTCAGGACTCTCAGGGAGTCAGGGAGAACTCATCTCGGGGCAAGTTTCGTGCTTAGATGCTTTCAGCACTTATCTCTTCCGCATTTAGCTACCGGGCAATGCCATTGGCATGACAACCCGAACACCAGTGATGCGTCCACTCCGGTCCTCTCGTACTAGGAGCAGCCCCCCTCAATTCTCCAGCGCCCACGGCAGATAGGGACCGAACTGTCTCACGACGTTCTAAACCCAGCTCGCGTACCACTTTAAATGGCGAACAGCCATACCCTTGGGACCTACTTCAGCCCCAGGATGTGATGAGCCGACATCGAGGTGCCAAACACCGCCGTCGATATGAACTCTTGGGCGGTATCAGCCTGTTATCCCCGGAGTACCTTTTATCCGTTGAGCGATGGCCCTTCCATTCAGAACCACCGGATCACTATGACCTGCTTTCGCACCTGCTCGCGCCGTCACGCTCGCAGTCAAGCTAGCTTATGCCATTGCACTAACCTCCTGATGTCCGACCAGGATTAGCTAACCTTCGTGCTCCTCCGTTACTCTTTAGGAGGAGACCGCCCCAGTCAAACTACCCACCAGACACTGTCCGCAACCCGGATCACGGGTCCACGTTAGAACACCAGCCATTAAAGGGTGGTATTTCAAGGTTGGCTCCATGCAGACTGGCGTCCACACTTCAAAGCCTCCCACCTATCCTACACATCAAGGACCAGTGTTCAGTGTCAAGCTATAGTAAAGGTTCACGGGGTCTTTCCGTCTTGCCGCGGGTACACTGCATCTTCACAGCGAGTTCAATTTCACTGAGTCTCGGGTGGAGACAGCCTGGCCATCATTACGCCATTCGTGCAGGTCGGAACTTACCCGACAAGGAATTTCGCTACCTTAGGACCGTTATAGTTACGGCCGCCGTTTACCGGGGCTTCGATCAAGAGCTTCTCCTTACGGATAACCCCATCAATTAACCTTCCGGCACCGGGCAGGCGTCACACCGTATACGTCCACTTTCGTGTTTGCACAGTGCTGTGTTTTTAATAAACAGTTGCAGCCAGCTGGTATCTTCGACTGAGTTCAGCTCCGTGAGCAAGTCACTTCACCTACCATCAGCGTGCCTTCTCCCGAAGTTACGGCACCATTTTGCCTAGTTCCTTCACCCGAGTTCTCTCAAGCGCCTTGGTATTCTCTACCTGACCACCTGTGTCGGTTTGGGGTACGATTTGATGTTACCTGATGCTTAGAGGCTTTTCCTGGAAGCAGGGCATTTGTTACTTCAGCACCGTAGTGCCTCGTCATCACACCTCAGCGTTGAATGACGTTCCGGATTTACCTGGAACATCCGCCTACATGCTTAAACCGGGACAACCGTCGCCCGGCTAACATAGCCTTCTCCGTCCCCCCTTCGCAGTAACACCGAGTACAGGAATATTAACCTGTTTCCCATCGACTACGCCTTTCGGCCTCGCCTTAGGGGTCGACTCACCCTGCCCCGATTAACGTTGGACAGGAACCCTTGGTCTTCCGGCGAGCGGGCTTTTCACCCGCTTTATCGTTACTTATGTCAGCATTCGCACTTCTGATACCTCCAGCAGCCCTCACAGGCCACCTTCAACGGCTTACAGAACGCTCCCCTACCCAACAACGCATAAGCGTCGCTGCCGCAGCTTCGGTGCATGGTTTAGCCCCGTTACATCTTCCGCGCAGGCCGACTCGACCAGTGAGCTATTACGCTTTCTTTAAATGATGGCTGCTTCTAAGCCAACATCCTGGCTGTCTGTGCCTTCCCACATCGTTTCCCACTTAACCATGACTTTGGGACCTTAGCTGGCGGTCTGGGTTGTTTCCCTCTTCACGACGGACGTTAGCACCCGCCGTGTGTCTCCCGTGATAACATTCTTCGGTATTCGTAGTTTGCATCGGGTTGGTAAGTCGGGATGACCCCCTAGCCGAAACAGTGCTCTACCCCCGAAGATGAGTTCACGAGGCGCTACCTAAATAGCTTTCGGGGAGAACCAGCTATCTCCCGGTTTGATTGGCCTTTCACCCCCAGCCACAAGTCATCCGCTAATTTTTCAACATTAGTCGGTTCGGTCCTCCAGTTAGTGTTACCCAACCTTCAACCTGCCCATGGCTAGATCACCGGGTTTCGGGTCTATACCCTGCAACTTAACGCCCAGTTAAGACTCGGTTTCCCTGCGGCTCCCCTATACGGTTAACCTTGCTACAGAATATAAGTCGCTGACCCATTATACAAAAGGTACGCAGTCACCCCATTAAAGAGGCTCCTACTGCTTGTACGTACACGGTTTCAGGTTCTGTTTCACTCCCCTCGCCGGGGTTCTTTTCGCCTTTCCCTCACGGTACTGGTTCACTATCGGTCAGTCAGGAGTATTTAGCCTTGGAGGATGGTCCCCCCATATTCAGACAGGATACCACGTGTCCCGCCCTACTCTTCGAGTTCACAGCCTGTGTGTTTTTGTGTACGGGAGTATCACCCTGTACCCTGCGACTTTCCAGACGCTTCCACTAACACACAAACTGATTCAGACTCTGGGCTCCTCCCCGTTCGCTCGCCGCTACTGGGGGAATCTCGGTTGATTTCTTTTCCTCGGGGTACTTAGATGTTTCAGTTCCCCCGGTTCGCTTCGTTAAGCTATGTATTCACTTAACGATAGTGTGTCGGAACACACTGGGTTTCCCCATTCGGAAATCGTCGGTTATAACGGTTCATATCACCTTACCGACGCTTATCGCAGATTAGCACGTCCTTCATCGCCTCTGACTGCCAGGGCATCCACCGTGTACGCTTAGTCGCTTAACCTCACAACCCGAAGATGTTTCGTAAAACACTTCGCGCTGCAAAAATTTGAGAGACTCGAACACACTGTCATTCTGTTCTTATTACGGAGAACAGACACAGTGTGTCGTTTCAATTTTCAGCTTGATCCAGATTTTTAAAGAGCAAAACTTCGCAGTGCACCTTTTCAGGTACACTCTGAAGTTTTCTTATTTTTTGCAGTAAAAGGATGGTGGAGCTATGCGGGATCGAACCGCAGACCTCCTGCGTGCAAGGCAGGCGCTCTCCCAGCTGAGCTATAACCCCATCGTAAAAACTTATCTCTGTACCGTTAATTCTTGTTGAGGCAAGGCGTGGTGACACGAAGCATACTGAAGTATGTGAGTGTCGCCACAACGCAACATCAGCAAGAATTTGGTAGGCCTGAGTGGACTTGAACCACCGACCTCACCCTTATCAGGGGTGCGCTCTAACCACCTGAGCTACAAGCCTGCAGAGATTTTTTACTGCTAATTTTTCATCAGACAATCTGTGTGGACACTACAAAGGCAGGTTCTTTAAGGTAAGGAGGTGATCCAACCGCAGGTTCCCCTACGGTTACCTTGTTACGACTTCACCCCAGTCATGAATCACAAAGTGGTAAGCGCCCTCCCGAAGGTTAAGCTACCTACTTCTTTTGCAACCCACTCCCATGGTGTGACGGGCGGTGTGTACAAGGCCCGGGAACGTATTCACCGTGGCATTCTGATCCACGATTACTAGCGATTCCGACTTCACGGAGTCGAGTTGCAGACTCCGATCCGGACTACGACATACTTTATGAGGTCCGCTTGCTCTCGCGAGGTCGCTTCTCTTTGTATATGCCATTGTAGCACGTGTGTAGCCCTACTCGTAAGGGCCATGATGACTTGACGTCATCCCCACCTTCCTCCAGTTTATCACTGGCAGTCTCCTTTGAGTTCCCGGCCGGACCGCTGGCAACAAAGGATAAGGGTTGCGCTCGTTGCGGGACTTAACCCAACATTTCACAACACGAGCTGACGACAGCCATGCAGCACCTGTCTCAGAGTTCCCGAAGGCACCAAAGCATCTCTGCTAAGTTCTCTGGATGTCAAGAGTAGGTAAGGTTCTTCGCGTTGCATCGAATTAAACCACATGCTCCACCGCTTGTGCGGGCCCCCGTCAATTCATTTGAGTTTTAACCTTGCGGCCGTACTCCCCAGGCGGTCGACTTAACGCGTTAGCTCCGGAAGCCACTCCTCAAGGGAACAACCTCCAAGTCGACATCGTTTACAGCGTGGACTACCAGGGTATCTAATCCTGTTTGCTCCCCACGCTTTCGCACCTGAGCGTCAGTCTTTGTCCAGGGGGCCGCCTTCGCCACCGGTATTCCTCCAGATCTCTACGCATTTCACCGCTACACCTGGAATTCTACCCCCCTCTACAAGACTCTAGCCTGCCAGTTTCGAATGCAGTTCCCAGGTTGAGCCCGGGGATTTCACATCCGACTTGACAGACCGCCTGCGTGCGCTTTACGCCCAGTAATTCCGATTAACGCTTGCACCCTCCGTATTACCGCGGCTGCTGGC
Organism: Klebsiella sp. RHBSTW-00484; assembly: GCF_013705725.1. Classification (NCBI taxonomy): domain Bacteria; kingdom Pseudomonadati; phylum Pseudomonadota; class Gammaproteobacteria; order Enterobacterales; family Enterobacteriaceae; genus Klebsiella; species Klebsiella sp. RHBSTW-00484. Next base: position 4,931,064 of record NZ_CP055481.1, read on the forward strand.
ACGGAGTTAGCCGGTGCTTCTTCTGCGAGTAACGTCAATGAATGCGGTTATTAACCACATCCCCTTCCTCCTCGCTGAAAGTACTTTACAACCCGAAGGCCTTCTTCATACACGCGGCATGGCTGCATCAGGCTTGCGCCCATTGTGCAATATTCCCCACTGCTGCCTCCCGTAGGAGTCTGGACCGTGTCTCAGTTCCAGTGTGGCTGGTCATCCTCTCAGACCAGCTAGGGATCGTCGCCTTGGTGAGCCGTTACCTCACCAACAAGCTAATCCCATCTGGGCACATCTGATGGCAAGAGGCCCGAAGGTCCCCCTCTTTGGTCTTGCGACGTTATGCGGTATTAGCTACCGTTTCCAGTAGTTATCCCCCTCCATCAGGCAGTTTCCCAGACATTACTCACCCGTCCGCCACTCGTCACCCGAGAGCAAGCTCTCTGTGCTACCGTTCGACTTGCATGTGTTAGGCCTGCCGCCAGCGTTCAATCTGAGCCATGATCAAACTCTTCAATTTAAGTTTGATGCTCGTGAATTAAACTTCGTAATGAATTACGTATGTTCACTCAGAGACTTGGTATTCATTTTTCGTCTTGCGACGTTAAGAATCCATGTCACTTTGAGTGCCCACACAGATTGTCTGATAAATTGTTAAAGAGCAGTGCAACGCGGCTTTCGCTCACCGTTGCGAGGTGGCGTATATTACGCTTTCCTCTTTCAGAGTCAACCTTATTTTCAGGTTTTTCTCTTCAACTGACCCGGCTGTTTGTGTGAAGTGATTCACATCTGCCGTGTCAGTGGGAGCGCATTATAGGGAGTTCTTCGGCGGTGACAAGCGGAAAAATACAATTTTATTTCAACCGCTCATCTTTTATACGTAACGTTTATTTTTGCTGCTTTTTGATGGCATCAGGCAGGTCCGCCAGGCTATTAAGCACCCAATCCGCGGCATTTTCCGCTTCCGGAGTAACTGGCTTGCCAGTGCGAACTAATACTTTTGTCCCAATATCTGCAGCCAAAGCCGCCTGCATATCTTCTACTTTATCACCTACCATATATGAAGCAGCCATATCTATATGCAGATAGTCGCGTGCCGAAATAAGCATTCCAGGATGCGGCTTGCGGCAGTCACAGGTCTGACGAAATTCTTCTACAGTACCCTGCGGGTGATGCGGACAATAATAGATACCATCCAGATCAACGCCACGGTCAGCCAACGACCAGTCCATCCACTCAGTCAGCGTTTCAAACTGATCTTCAGTAAATTTACCGCGGGCAATGCCGGACTGATTGGTCACCACCACCAGCGCATAACCCATCTCCTTTAATTGACGCATTGCGTCAATGACGCCATCAATAAATTCAAAGTTATCGATTTCGTGCACGTATCCGTGATCAACATTAATTGTGCCATCACGGTCAAGAAAAATTGCGGGTACTGACTTTGCCACCGGTTTGCTCCTGATAAAGGCTAGTCTGATTAGTATCGCATGTTTCCAGACGCAAGAAAGTGCTCATTATACAGAGTCAGATTGATTTAGACGTCTGGATGCCTTAACATCCATTTCATTGACAGGCATCGCCTGGACACGGCAGAAGAAAATGCCACGACAAACGGCTAAACGATAATAAATAACTGATGATTAAACTTTCGAATATCACCAAAGTGTTCCAACAGGGGAACCGCAGCATACAGGCGCTGAACGATGTCAGCCTGCATGTGCCTGCTGGTCAGATTTATGGCGTCATCGGCGCTTCTGGCGCGGGTAAAAGCACGCTTATTCGCTGCGTTAATCTGCTTGAGCGTCCTACGGAGGGCAGCGTGCAGGTTGGAGGCCAGGAGCTAACGGCACTTTCTGAAAAGGAATTGACTCGCGCTCGCCGCCAAATTGGCATGATCTTCCAGCACTTTAACCTGCTTGCTTCCCGCACTGTATTCGGTAATGTGTCGCTGCCTTTAGAACTGGATAACACGCCGCAGGCAGAAATTAAACGTCGAGTGACAGAGTTGTTAGACCTTGTTGGTCTCGCGGATAAGCATGACAGCTACCCGGCGAACCTCTCAGGCGGGCAAAAGCAGCGCGTCGCCATTGCGCGCGCGTTGGCCAGCAACCCGAAGGTTCTGCTCTGCGATGAAGCCACCAGCGCCCTGGATCCAGCGACCACTCGTTCGATTCTGGAGTTGCTGAAAGATATCAATCGTCGCCTGGGCCTGACGATTCTGCTTATCACTCATGAAATGGATGTGGTCAAACGCATCTGTGACTGCGTTGCTGTTATCAGCAACGGTCAGCTGATTGAACAGGATACGGTGAGCGAAGTCTTCTCTCATCCCAAAACGCCGCTGGCGCAGCAGTTTATTCAGTCAACGCTGCATCTGGATATCCCGGATGATTATCAGGCCCGCCTGAAACCTGAGGCTCTTCCTGATAGCGTACCGATGCTGCGCATGGAGTTCACTGGTCATTCCGTTGATGCCCCGCTTCTCTCTGAAACCGCTCGTCGCTTTAATGTAAACAACAACATTATTAGCGCGCAGATGGATTACGCTGGCGGTGTGAAGTTCGGCATTATGCTGACCGAAATGCACGGCACGCAGGAAGACACCCAGGCCGCAATCGCCTGGCTGCAGGAACATCATGTAAAAGTAGAGGTACTGGGATATGTCTGAACCAATGATCTGGCTGCTGGTTCGCGGCGTATGGGAAACGCTGGCCATGACGTTTGTCTCCGGCTTCTTCGGTTTTGTTCTCGGCCTACCGGTCGGCGTACTGCTGTATGTCACCCGTCCAGGGCAAATTGCGGCTAACGCGAAGCTGTACCGTACGCTGTCTGCGGTCGTTAACATCTTCCGCTCAATTCCTTTTATCATTTTGCTGGTATGGATGATTCCATTCACTCGTATTATTGTCGGGACGTCTATTGGTCTGCAGGCAGCAATCGTCCCGTTGACAGTTGGTGCCGCACCCTTTATCGCTCGTATGGTGGAAAACGCCCTATTGGAGATTCCGACCGGTCTTATCGAAGCATCACGCGCTATGGGCGCTACGCCGATGCAGATCGTGCGTAAAGTCCTGCTGCCGGAAGCGCTGCCGGGTCTGGTGAATGCGGCAACTATCACGCTAATTACCCTGGTCGGCTATTCCGCGATGGGCGGTGCTGTGGGTGCCGGTGGTCTGGGGCAGATTGGCTACCAGTATGGCTATATCGGCTACAATGCAACGGTGATGAATACCGTACTGGTATTACTGGTTATTCTGGTTTATTTAATTCAATTCTCTGGCGATCGTATCGTCCGGGCTGTGACTCACAAATAACATTACACACAATACAGAATCTTACAGGAAGGAAATAACATGGCCTTTAATTTCAAAACCTTTGCGGCTGTCGGTGCGTTAATCGGTTCTCTGGCTCTGGTGGGTTGCGGTCAGGATGAAAAAGATCCAAATCATATTAAAGTCGGCGTTATCGTCGGTGCGGAACAGCAGGTTGCTGAAGTCGCGCAGAAAGTAGCAAAAGAAAAATACGGCCTTGATGTTGAGCTGGTAACCTTCAACGACTACGTTCTGCCGAACGAAGCGCTGAGCAAAGGCGATATCGATGTTAACGCCTTCCAACATAAACCTTATCTTGATCAGCAGATTAAAGACCGTGGCTACAAACTGGTTTCCGTGGGTAACTCTTTCGTCTACCCCATTGCCGGTTATTCGAAAAAAATCAAATCGCTGGACGAGTTGCAACCGGGTTCTCAGGTCGCAATCCCTAACGATCCGACAAACCTTGGTCGCTCACTACTGCTGTTGCAGCAAGTTGGTCTGATCAAACTGAAAGAAGGTGTGGGTCTGCTGCCAACCTCTCTGGATGTTATTGAAAACCCGAAAAACCTAAAAATTGTCGAGCTTGAAGCTCCACAGCTTCCACGTTCTCTGGATGATGCACAGATCGCCCTGGCGGTTATCAATACCACTTACGCCAGCCAGATTGGCCTGACGCCAGCAAAAGACGGTATTTTTGTGGAAGGTAAAGATTCTCCATACGTGAACCTGATTGTTGCTCGCGAAGACAACAAAGATGCGGAAAATGTTAAGAAATTTGTTCAAGCCTACCAAAGTGACGAAGTTTACGAAGCGGCTAACAAAATCTTTAACGGCGGCGCAGTGAAAGGCTGGTAATCTTTTTTCAGCGTAATATCATGCAGGGCGGGCTTTATGCCCGCCTTGTCATTTATGCAAGCACCTGATTCAATAGCGCCCTGTTTTATTATTTACTGAGGAAATACTATGCGTGCTTTACCGGTCTGTTTGTTAGCACTCATGTTAAGCGGCTGTTCGATGTTAAGCAGATCTCCTGTTGGCCCTGCACAAAGTATGGTAAGTCCGCCAGCCAAATCAGAACCGACAAAGCCGAAAGCGACGCGTCCGGCTCCGGTAAGAATCTATACTGATGCCGCAGAATTGGTGGGTAAACCTTTCCGCGAACTGGACGAAGTTACCGGTGAATCATGTCAGGCATCGAATCAAGACTCTCCGCCAAATATCCCGACAGCCCGTAAACGTATGCAGGTTAACGCTGCAAAAATGCAAGCGAATGCCGTTTTGCTGCATCGTTGTGAAGTCACCAGCGGTACGCCAGGCTGCTACCGTCAGGCTGTTTGCTTTGGTTCGGCTCTTAACGTTTCGGCGCAATGAGTGCCTTTCAGTTTGCACAGATAGGCGTAATTCGCTCGCCATATAAAGAAAAATTTGCCGTCCCCCGCCAGCCTGGGTTGGTCAAAAATGGTGGCGGCGAATTACACCTCTTGCCTCCTTATAACCAGGCCGATGCCGTACGCGGCCTGGAGGATTTCAGTCATCTCTGGGTGCTGTTTGTTTTTCATCAGACGATGGAAGGCGGCTGGCGCCCAACCGTCCGCCCGCCTCGCCTCGGAGGAAATGCGCGGATGGGCGTATTCGCCACCCGTTCAACCTTTCGCCCTAACCCAATAGGCATGTCGCTGGTTGAGCTAAAAGGTATTCGCTGTCAGAAAGAGCAGGTTATTCTTGAGCTAGGGAGCCTGGATCTGGTAGATGGAACCCCGGTGGTCGACATAAAACCTTACCTGCCGTTTGCAGAGGCATTGCCAGATGCCAGCGCCAGCTATGCTCAGCAGGCTCCGCTGGCGGAAATGGCGGTCTGCTTCACGCCAGAAACAGAAGCTCAGCTTTTGACGCTGGAAAAACGCTACCCACGGCTGAAGATGTTTATCACCGAAGTACTAGCGCAAGATCCTCGACCGGCTTATCGCAAGGAAGAAGATGCAGGAAAAACATATGCCGTCTGGCTGCTTGATTTTAACGTGCGCTGGCGGGTGATTTCGTCCGGTTTTGAAGTCTTTTCTCTCGAACCACGCTAATTTTATTTTCCTCTCTTTTGGCATCTTTGCCACACTGGTAAACTAAACCACTTTTTTTGTGTCAGGCTGGCTTTCGGCCTGTACCGATCGCCCAAATGGAACCGTAACAACATGCGTACTAGCCAATATCTGCTCTCCACTCTGAAGGAGACACCTGCCGACGCCGAAGTCATCAGCCATCAGCTGATGCTGCGCGCCGGGATGATCCGCAAGCTGGCCTCTGGGTTGTATACCTGGTTACCGACCGGCGTGCGCGTCCTGAAAAAAGTCGAAAACATCGTGCGTGAAGAGATGAACAACGCCGGTGCGATCGAGGTGTTAATGCCGGTCGTTCAGCCATCTGAACTGTGGCAAGAGAGCGGACGTTGGGAGCAGTACGGCCCGGAACTGCTGCGCATTGCTGATCGAGGCGATCGTCCTTTCGTACTCGGTCCGACTCATGAAGAAGTCATCACCGATCTGATTCGCAACGAGCTGAACTCCTATAAGCAGTTGCCGCTGAATTTCTTCCAGATTCAAACAAAGTTCCGTGATGAAGTTCGTCCTCGCTTTGGCGTCATGCGCTCACGCGAATTCCTGATGAAAGATGCCTACTCTTTCCATACTTCTCAGGAATCTCTGCAAGAGACCTATGACAAGATGTACGAGGCCTACAGCAAAATCTTCACCCGTATGGATCTGGATTTCCGTGCGGTGCAGGCTGATACAGGCTCTATCGGCGGCAGCGCTTCCCATGAATTCCAGGTACTGGCGCTGAGCGGCGAAGATGATGTGATCTTCTCTGATTCTTCCGATTACGCGGCCAACATTGAGTTCGCCGAAGCTGTTGCGCCGAAAGAACCACGCGCTGATGCAACCCAAGAAATGACGCTGGTCGATACACCGAACGCGAAAACCATCGCCGAACTGGTTGAGCAGTTCAATCTGCCAATCGAGAAAACCGTGAAAACCCTGCTGGTGAAAGCGGTAGAAAACAGCGCATATCCTCTGGTTGCCCTGCTGGTTCGCGGCGACCATGAGCTGAACGAAGTCAAAGCCGAGAAGCTGCCTCAGGTTGCCAGCCCGTTAACCTTCGCCACCGAAGAAGAAATCCGCGCCGTTGTGAAAGCAGGTCCGGGTTCTCTTGGGCCGGTCAACATGCCGATTCCCGTGGTTATTGACCGCACCGTTGCGGCAATGAGCGATTTTGCCGCTGGCGCGAACGTGGATGGTAAGCACTACTTCGGTATTAACTGGGATCGCGACGTAGCGACTCCAGAAGTAGCTGACATTCGTAACGTCGTTGCCGGTGACCCTAGCCCAGACGGTCAGGGGACACTGTTGATTAAACGCGGTATCGAAGTGGGTCATATCTTCCAGTTAGGCACCAAGTACTCAGAAGCGATGAAAGCCTCCGTACAGGGCGAAGATGGTCGCAACCAGATTCTGACCATGGGTTGCTACGGTATCGGGGTGACTCGTGTGGTGGCTGCTGCCATTGAGCAGAACTTTGACGATCGCGGGATTTTGTGGCCGGAAGCTATCGCACCGTTCCAGGTTGCGATTCTGCCGATGAACATGCATAAATCCTATCGTGTGCAGGAGCTGGCCGAGAAGCTGTACGCTGAGCTGACCGCTCAAGGTATCGAAGTACTGATGGACGACCGCAAAGAGCGTCCGGGCGTGATGTTTGCTGATATGGAGCTAATTGGCATCCCACACACCATTGTGCTGGGCGATCGCAACCTCGACAACGACGATATTGAGTATAAACACCGTCGTCACGGAGAGAAACAGCTGATCAAGACCGGCGATATCGTAGATTACCTGGTCGCACAAATTAAAGGTTAATACCAAAAAGGGGCTCTGATTTTTCAGAGCCCCTTTTTTACAAGGATTGTAATCATGGCTAACCGAGCTGCAAGTTACGGCTTACTTTTTCTCATATCTGTATTGCTTTGCGCCTGTACGATGGACCTCAGCCAGCCTGATCCTTCAGAATCGACTATTAACAAGCAATCAAAACAATGGGCAATCAAACTTCAACGTCAGGGCTCAATTACAGATAAAGCACTGCTTGAGATTAGCGAAAAAGACCTGCGTCCCGGGGACTTGCTTTTCTCTTCCAGTATTGGCGTCACATCGCTGGGGATCCGTGCTTTCAGCACATCTTCCGTTAGCCACGTCGCCATCTACCTCGGGGATAACCAGGTTGCAGAAGCCACAGGCGCTGGAGTACAGATTGTATCCCTTAAGCAAGCAATGCAGCACAGCGATAAACTATTTGCCCTAAGAGCGCCAGACCTCACGCCTCAACAAGCCGCAGAAATTAAAAACTTCGCTTATAAAAATAAAGACAGCGGCTATAACTATCGCGGCATTATTGAATTCATCCCTTTTATGATGACAAAGCAGATGTGTTCTCTGAATCCTTTCTCCAGAGATTTTCGCCAGCAGTGCGTTAACGGTCTGGCCAAAGCTCAGCTAAGCGACATTGCTCCCGAAGATAAAAAAACCTGGTTTTGTTCTGAGTTTGTCAGCGATGCCTTCGCTAAAGCCGGGCATCCGCTGACAATGGCGCAGCCGGGCTGGATTAGCCCCTCAGACCTGCTGCATATGCGCGAAGGCGACGTTTCCACCTTTAAGCCCGAAACACAATTACTGTACGCCGGGCATCTAAAGCTGGGGGTCTATATTAAAACAAGCCGCCTCGTAGGGCTGAATTAATCAACGAGTATTGCAATCTTTGTTTTGATAAAACGACCCTGCGGAATCCGTCGCCAGAACTTTAACCGGCTCTCCCGTATCAGGGTTAGCTTCGAGGGTAAAATGCCCTTCTACCACCAGCAATACTGGACGTGTATCTGTACCACGCGCAGCAGCATAGCCACGCTCGAGCTGAGCGTTGTTGGCCACAGCCACTCGCTTACCGGTCGCACAATCGGTAAAGGTCGCCGCATCCGCCATATAGAAGTACATTCCACGCATCGCCATCGGGGTTATCGGCAGGCTGGCTTTGACCGACTCAAGCGTATAATTCAGCGTCGACTCAATGGGATTACCGTCACGATCGAGCATTTCTAGCTTGTCGCCTTTTGCACGATAATAAGACTTCTCGCCCTTACTATCAGTCAGCACCAGTTTATCGGCAGTACGCGCCCAGATACCGTAGGAAGCAAAAGAGGAAGGCTCGCGGCTAACCCCCTGATAGCGTTCATTCATGACCCAGGTACCATCTTTCTCCAGAAAGAGCGTGGTTTCGATACCTTCACAATCGGCACAAGGTAATACGCCACGCCAGCTCTGCTGCATCGGTTTGAGCTCTTCCATCGGTGTAGGTTGTAACGTTTCAACTTCCGAACGATGATTACAGCCAAACAGCGCAAAAAGCGAACAGGCCGCCACGACTGAAAATACGATTCTCTTCACTGTAAATTCCTTATAATCCATTCCACCCGTTCGTCACGCCTTAAGGACGAACTTTCCCACGCAGCGCTTTGACTGAGGATTTTTGCGCCTTAGAGGCAAGTCGACGCTCTTTGGATGCCCGAGTCGGTCGCGTCTCCCGGCGACTTTTTTGCGCTGCGGTTAATTCTTGTATTAGGGCAACCAGGCGAGCAATCGCCGCTTCGCGATTCATTTCCTGGCTGCGATATTCCTGAGCCTTAATGATAACCACACCGTCAGCAGAAATTAAGTGGTGGCTGGCAGCAAGCAGACGTTCCTTATAATACTCAGGCAGGCTTGATGCCTTAATATCAAAGCGCAAATGAATAGCCGTTGATGCCTTATTCACATGCTGCCCACCCGCGCCCTGCGCACGTATGCCGGAAAGAGAAATCTCTTCATCCGCAATCGCCACGCTGCGGCTAATGGTAATCATGCGGGTGTTTGCCAGGCCGTTAAGTTAATTTCCAGATTATTCTTAGCGTCGGATAACCAGATACTGCCATCCTGGATGGTCGCCTGCAGTATCATGGTGCGATCGGCAAATGCACTGAGCTGCGCCAGTTGAGTATCATCTAAATACCAGACCGTCAGCTTCGAAAACTGTGCCATTTTACTCTTATTCTGCTGCCACCAAATTTCAGCCGCCCGACTATTATAGGCAAACAGCGCAACCTCTTGTGCTCGTGAGCAAGCTTTTTTAATCCGCCGATCGTCAGGCAGCCCCAGTTCAATCCATAAATCAACGCCCAGATGATCGTTAAGCAGCCAGAGCTCCGCCTCATCATCGGAAGACAAACCGCGGGTAAACTGCAGACGCTCGTTGGCATATTTGATCCACGCCAGCAGTCGCAGCATCATGCGCTCCTGGGTTTCAGACGGATGCTGAGCTAACGTCAGACTGGCATCCAGAAACTGGTTACGGTCCAGGTCAGCCACGTTCACCGTCGCTTTAAAAATCGTCGCTTTCAGCGCCATGAATAAACTCCTGATAAAAATGGCGTACATTGTAGCGAAACTCGCGCCAAAAGGCTGTCAGCAATCAAAGGATCCCGTTTCATCCTGCTGATATTGCTTAAATGACTATGGTATAGTCACCTTGCTAAACAGAGTTTATCTTCGTAGGCTTAAACTTACATCCCACGGTTGAGTCAGGATGCTGACAGGAGGGCATGTGGACAAATATTGTGAGTTAATACGCAAGCGGTATGCGGAAATAGCCAGCGGGGATCTGGGGTATATTTCGGACGCGCTCGGTTGCGTGTTGAAAACATTGAATGAGATTGCGGCGGATCAGGCCCTTTCTGAGTCAGTCAGGGAAAAGGCCGCTTATGCGGCAGCAAACTTACTGGTGAGCGATTATGTCAATGAATGATACTTATCAACCCATCAATTGCGATGATTATGACAACCTCGAACTTGCCTGCCAGCACCATTTAGTTCTGGCGCTGGCGCTCAAAGATGGCGAACAGCTGCAAGGGAAGGCCAACGATCTGATCTCGCGCAAAAACATCGAGTATCTGGTAGTGGAACTCGCCGGCGACGTCCGCGAGCTACGCCTGGATAAAATCGCCAGTTTCAGCCACCCGGAAATCGGTACCGTCGTGGTCAGTGAGTCCTGAATCAAAACGGGTGGCCCTGGTCACCCGTTTTCCTCAACACCATCTGTACGCCTTTACCTTGCTCTACTCGCCCCTCTTGCGTGACAAACAGGCCATCGGCGGCAGCAATCAGCGTTTCGCCATAAAACAGTAACGGCGTAGTATCACGACGCCAGGGGGCTACGCCCAGTTCCTGCCAGATCTTTTTCAGCTTGCGGCCACCGTGGCGGCCCACGATATGTAGATTACCGCTGGCGCGAAAGCGTATTGTCACCGTATCTCCCTGATTCGGCTCACGTAACGCCCCACCAGGTTGTAACGCCAGCTCACCAAGATCAGCGGGTAACAACAGCGGTTCTGAAATATCGGGCCAGCTCAGCACGGCTTCTGTCTGACCCGGAATATACTTAACCCAATGCAGCCGCTGCTGATAACGACGAACGGTAAAATCGCCAAGACGTAGGCAAGGAAATGCATCTTCTCGCGCCTGCGCAACTTCACGCCAGATACGCTCCGGTACATCACGAGAAGGCATCAGCGCATTGTGCGCACTGAGCCAACGCCGCAGCAGCGCAGCCCGACGCGGCGCGCTCAGCGTAGTTAACGGCTCGACAGCCAGAGAACCGTCGCTCGCCATCAGCGTGGCGAGCTCCGCTGCCAGCATTTCGTCAAGCAGTTGTTCCTGCTCGCCGCACAGGCTGGCGCTACGGGCTACGGCCTCAGCAAAGTGCGGCCAGCGTGCGCTGAGTAACGGAACGATACGTAGGCGAAGAAAATTACGGTCGTAAGCATCATCCTGGTTACTTTCATCTTCGATCCAGGTGAGCTGATGAGTCATTGCCCACCGATATAGCGACTCGCGACGTTCATTGAGCAGCGGGCGCAACAGTTTCGTTCCGGCAAAGTTAGATTCACCCGACATCGCCGATAATCCGGTCGGTCCACTCCCCCGCTTAAGCGCCAGCAGGAAGGTTTCACACTGATCATCAAGATGTTGTGCGGTGACGAGTGCTTCTCCAGGCAAAAGCGCCATACGGAATGCCTGATAACGCGCTTGTCGCGCGTGAGCCTCAATCCCCAGCCCCTCATCGCCGAGCACCACTCGTTCGACCAAAAGCGGCACCTGCCACTGCTGACAAACTTGCTGGCAGTGCGCCACCCAGCCATCGGCGTTAGCGCTTAGCCCGTGGTGAATATGAATCGCCCGCAGTTGAATGGTTGGATCCTGTTCACGCCAACGGACCAGGCGGTGCAAAAGAACGGTCGAATCCAGCCCGCCGCTGAAGGCCAGCAAAAACTGGCGGTGCGGTTGGAGCGTTTGCGCAAGATCTGAGATCATCATCATGTGAGTACTGACTGAGGAAAGCGTGTCCGGCACGTTACCCGGCAGGACACCTTCTGACAAGAATTACTGTTGATAGATTTCCAGCGGCAAGCCATCGGGATCATTGAAAAAGGTGAAGCGCTTATCGGTGAACGGATCGATACGTACGCCTTCACAAGCGACACCGTGTGCCTCAAGATGGGCAACGGCGGCATCAATATCATCAACGCTAAACGCCAGATGACGTAATCCGCAGGCTTCAGGACGGCTTGGGCGTGAAGGAGGAAACGGGAAAGAAAACAGTTCAATGACATATTCGCCATTTAACGCCAGATCGCCCTTCCACGAATCGCGCTCTTCACGGTAAAACTCCCCCTGGAGAGTAAATCCCAAAACGTCGCAGTAGAAAGCTTTACTCTTCGCATAATCCGTCGCAATGATGGCGATATGGTGAACCCGTTTTAAACCCAGCATCGTAAAACTCCTCCTGTTGAAGCCAGCAAAGTTACTCGCGCCATCCGTTATCGCGCAAGCACTTAGTCATTTTTTAAGACTCGAACCCAATACACGCCGTCTTCATCACGCTTCGCCCCGTGGATATCGGTTTCAAAACCCGGGTAATGACGCCCAATCGAACACAGCATTAGCAGGAAGTCGAGTACCGCCCGGCTCTCTTCGGTAATCATTTCCCCAGGCATCAGCAGCGGCACGCCAGGCGGATACGGCAGGATCATATTGGCTGAAATGCGTCCGACCAGATTCTCCAGCTCAATGGTCTCCACTTCACCTTTGATTTGCCGCTGCCAGGCTCGGTAAGGTGTCATTTTCATCTCAGGCAGAACATCAAAGGCTCGCAGCATCAGTTGAGAAAGCTGGTGCTGGCGAATCAAGCGATGAATACCCTGAGCCAGTTCCTGAATGCGCATGTTGCGATAAAAATCCGGATCCTCAGCATAGAGATCCGGCAACATATTCTTCACTCGCAGATTCAGATCGTAAGAGCGCTTAAATTCCGTCAACCCACGCAGCAGTCCCATTGCGCGGGTTTTATCAATGCCGATACTGAAAAGAAACAACAGGTTATACGGCCCAGTTTTTTCAACCACCACACCGCGCTCATCGAGGAACTTCGCCACCAGCGAGGCTGGGATCCCCTCATTATCCATGTTACCTTGCTCATCCATTCCGGGCGTCAGAATGGTCACTTTCACCGGGTCGAGGAACATATGGTCATCATCGGCATCCTGAAAGCCGTGCCACGGTTCACCCGGTGCGACTGGCCAGCACTGCGCTTCCCCCACCTCTTCCGGCTGCCAGATATCAAAGAACCAACCGTCAGACTCTTCACGTAGCCGCTGCACCTCTTTGCGAAAATCAAGCGCCCGTTCAATTGAACGCTGAATAAGGCGCCTGCCGGAGTTACCACGTAGCATCGCCGCCGCCGTTTCGATGGAGGCGACAATCGGGTAGCTCGGCGAGGTCGAGGTATGCATCATAAAAGCTTCATTAAAGGTATCTTCGTCGTAGCTGCCTTTAATATGGATAAGCGAAGCCTGCGACAGCGCCGCCAGCATTTTATGCGTCGACTGCGTTTCAAAGATAACTTTCCCGGCAATGCGATCGCCGCTCATGCCGCTTTTTCCCTGATAGATCGAGTGAAAATGGGTGTAGGGTACCCAGGCAGAGTCAAAGTGAATAGACGGCACGTCGAGGGTTTCTTTAATCCAGGTGGTGTTGTACAACAGTCCGTCATAGGTGGAGTTGGTGATCACCGCATGTACAGGCCATCCAGCACCACCCGCAGCATTTACCTTTTGCTGTATCACATCGCGGGTAAACTCGCGCTTCGGAATACCGCCGAGGATCCCCAGCGCATTGCGCGTCGGTTTTAACCATAACGGCACAACGTCACTCATCATCAGTAAATGCGCCAGCGATTTATGGCAGTTGCGATCGATAAGCAGGGTACTTCCCGCCGGAGCGGAATACATGCCGACAATTTTGTTCGACGTTGAAGTCCCGTTGGTCACCATATAGCTTTGTTCCGCGCCGAAAGCACGCGCAATATACTCTTCAGCCTCCAGATGTGGGCCGCTATGGTCGAGCAGCGACCCCAACTCCGTCACCGAAATAGAAACATCGGCCTTTAAGGTATTACCGCCGAAGAAATCATAAAACAAGCAACCTACCGGACTTTTTTGATAGGCAGAGCCGCCCATATGCCCAGGGGTGCAGAAGGTATATTTTCCCTCTTGCACATAGTTGAATAATGCTTTAGTAAACGGTGGCGTGATGTTGTCGAGGTATTCGCGGGTGTACTGACCAATTCGAGTCGCGATCTCTTCCGCCAGCCCAAGCGCATATTCGAAAAACCACAGCGTCATACGCAAATCCTGACCGCTGACATCCATCGTCGAATGCGCGTTGATAAAGGCGTATAGCGGCAGGTATTCATTCAGCTGGTTAATCTCGCTACACAAATCAACGTTGTACTCATCCCAGTCAAAGATAACCCCACAGATCCGCGGATTATGTTCGATAAACTGCAACAGGTCGGCGCTGTTTTGCGGCCAGATGGTCTGGAAGCCTTGCCGTTGCAGGGCGGCTTCCAGTTCTTTGATCGGTTCGTCTTTGTGATAGACGCCATGGGGGCCCATGATGGCGATGATATTCACGCTTTCCTCCTGGAATTTACCTGAGGGAAGCATCATAACAATCACGCCAGTGCTTAGCACTGGCGGATTCTTCTTATTACATTGCTTTCCAGGCGTCTCCCCATGCGATGCCTGCACCAGGCTCGTAGTAGGTTGGCGCCACGTTGCACCATGCGCCTTCTGGCAGGGGTTTACACTGATACAGCGCACCATGGTTATTAACGATATCACCCGCTTTCCAGCTCTGAGTCGCGCTCCAGGATGGGTAGCTGATGGTGCCATCATCTTTGCCATCCGTCGATTCATCCGCAGCAGCCTTGGCTTTAACGTTCAGGGTATAAGTTGTGGTGCTGGACAACACACCATCGCTCACCTTCAGGCTAACGACGTACTGAGCGTCCTGGTCTTTTTCCGGGGCGGTAAAGTTAATGACTGCTTTATCTTGACCGCTAAGTGTCTGACCATCCTGAGACATCCAGGTATAGCTCAGCTTGTCACCGTTGGCATCAGAAGAACCTTCTGCGCTTAAAGAAATCACCGCACCCGCTTCAACAGCACCAATCGGACCCGCGATACGCGCAACCGGTGCGACGTTAACCGCCGGAGCTGGCGTCGTATCATCAGTGGTATCTGTAGGCGTCTCTGGAGTCGTATCCGCCTGATCGTTGTCGTCTACGATGTTGACGTTGAAATGGCTCTGGACACACTTGGCATAATCGCCCTCTTTAAAGGCGGTATATGGCGTCTGGTAGCCTACCAACTGGCAAGAGTTAGTTTTACCGTCAGAGGTTTCCGCGCTCCATCCCCAATCCATTTCCCAGTAGATCGGCAGAGCGCCCGCGCCGCCTTCATCAAACTGCTTCATGTTCTTACAGCCGAGAACTTCGTCATCAGCAATCGGGACTTTCAGATAGTTAGCAAACTCTTTGTAGTAAGCGATACGGTTAAGAGACTGGGCGTTCTCTTCCGCGCCACCACACTCAACGCCGCCGTTGATGATTTGGATGCTCACACCAAAGCCGGTGACCAGACCGTTTGCTTTATCGTGATCGTTTGGCTGCCAGGTACCATCAATAACGTGCAGCATAGATGGCTTCGGCGGCTGCGGGTAAACGAAGAAGAAGACTGCGCTCGCCAGGTTCATCCAGGTATCAGCAACCAGTTCCGGTTTATCCAACAGCGGGCGAACGTCGCCGCCGTACATAGCATCAGAGAATGGGCCATAGTTATAGTTGTAGGAGAGCTGTTTCGCCCCACGACCAAAGTAGCTAAGGAAATCGCCATCTTTGTCTTTACCACACGGCCAGGTCTGCCCCTGCCAGATATCCGGGTTACATTCGCCGTTGTAGCCGCCTTTCTGCCCTTCTACCCAACCTACTTCGCGGAGATAGACCAGAGCCTGACGCCATTCAGGAATATCACGCCAGCTTTCATGGCCGCCGGTTTCCTGCGCAAAGTGAGCAAACATGGTTGCCAGAGATTTACGGCAGATGGCATCGCTGTCGCGGCCATCGGTATAGGTACCGCAAACAGCAGGGAATTTACCAACCGCTTTGAGGAAGTTGGAGTAAGTATATTCCGGAGCACGCATCGGGAACAGATAGTCCCAATCTTGCTCAGATAGCATACCCTCAACACGTTTAACGTTTGCCGGGTTGGTCGAAAGACCCGGTTCAATTTTTTCAACTTCACTATTAGACAGCGTCTGAATAGATGATTTTACCGCATCCATCAGTGGGAAGTCGGTTAATGCTTTTTCTTTAGCGCTCAGATCGCTCGCTTTAATAGTTGTCGCTTCTGTTGCACCAAGTAACGGTGCGGCCTGTGCGGCCCCCAGGCTTAACATGATCCCTGCGGCCACGGCGCTCAACGCGACGGTTTTATACAATGCCATAGTATTTCTCCTTTATCCTTGTTAACTGCCTGCCGGGTCGCAATACCTGGCAGTTGCTGCAGTTTTAGGGAAGAATGGCATCATCTGCTAATCACATTACCTCTCACTGCTCTCATCTCGCATCAGTAAACAACATATAAAAAAAGGGCCGGAAAATCCGACCCTTAGAGGTAAAAAATGATATTGATAATCAGGCGTAACCGTAGCTCATCAGACGCTGATAGCGACGGTTGAGCAGCTCTTCCTCATTCAGAGTGTCGAGGTCAGCTAGGTCAGCCAGCAGTTGAGCTTTCAAGCTCGCCGCTATCGCTTCCGGATTACGATGCGCGCCGCCCAGCGGCTCCGGAATGATAGAGTCAATCAGCTTCAGCTCTTTAAGACGCGGAGCGACGATACCCATCGCTTCAGCGGCCAGCGGCGCTTTGTCGGCGCTCTTCCACAGAATGGAAGCACAGCCTTCCGGGGAGATAACGGAATAAGTGCTGTACTGCAGCATATTCACTTTATCGCCCACGCCAATAGCCAGCGCGCCGCCGGAACCACCTTCACCAATCACGGTGCAGATAACCGGTACGCTCAGGCGTGACATTTCACGCAGGTTACGGGCAATCGCTTCAGACTGGCCGCGTTCTTCCGCTCCCACTCCCGGGTAAGCCCCTGGAGTGTCGATGAAAGTGATGATGGGCATTTTAAAACGCTCAGCCATCTCCATCAGACGCAACGCCTTACGATAGCCTTCTGGTGCCGGCATCCCGAAGTTGCGACGAATTTTCTCTTTGGTTTCGCGCCCTTTTTGGTGGCCGATAATCATCACCGGACGCCCGTCCAGACGCGCAATCCCACCAACGATAGCTTTATCGTCAGCGTAAGCGCGGTCACCAGCCAGTTCGTCGAATTCGTCGAAAGCCAGGCGAACATAATCCAGGGTGTATGGGCGACGTGGATGGCGTGCCAGTTGAGCGACCTGCCATGCGCCAAGATCGGCGAAGATCTTGCGCGTCAGCTCTACGCTTTTTTCGCGCAGGCGATGCACTTCTTCATCGATATTAATATCCAGTTTCTCATCCTGGCGGCTTACCGCAGTCAGAGAATCGATTTTCGCTTCCAGCTCTGCAATCGGCTGTTCAAAATCAAGGAAATTCAGACTCATAGTATTCCTGTATTAGTCAAACTCCAGTTCCACCTGCTCCGAGCCGATAAGGCCACGCAGATCGTTGAGTAAACGATCGCTCGGAGAGACGCGCCATGTTGCGCCAAAACGCAACCGCGCGCGCGCATCCGCCCTCTGATAATAGAGGTGTACTGGAATGGTTCCCGAACGATGGGGTTCCAGAGACTGACGGAGTCGGTTTAAAAGCTGGTCATCAATTTGCCTGTCCGTCAGCGAGATAGCAAGCCCGCGAGCATATTTTTCCCGGGCTTCGTCAATGTCCATGACTTCACGAGCGGTCATTTTAAGCCCCCCGCTGAAGTCATCAAAGCTGACCTGTCCGCTGACGATAAGTATGCGGTCTTTTTCCAGCAATTGCTGGTATTTATCCAGGGCATCGGTGAATAACATCACCTCCAGACGCCCGGAACGGTCATCCAGTGTACAGATGCCGATACGATTGCCGCGCTTGGTGACCATGACCCGCGCCGCAATAACGAGCCCCGCCGCCGTGGTCACTTTACCACGATCGGTCGGATGCATGTCTTTGAGTCGTACGCCGCCAACATAGCGTTCGATCTCTCTCAGATACTGGTTAATCGGGTGCCCGGTCAGATACAGCCCCAGAGTCTCCCTTTCGCCCTCCAACACCACCTGTTCCGGCCACGGCTGGCAGTTAGCGTAGGATTGTTCAATTTGTTCCGGCTCTTCTGCCAGAACGCCAAACATATCAGCCTGGCCAATCGCTTCAGCTTTGGCGTGCTGATCGGCAGCCTTCAGCGCATCGCTCAACGAATTCATCAACGCCGCGCGATGCGGGCCGAGGCGGTCAAACGCCCCGGACATAATCAGTTTTTCCAGTACCCGACGGTTTAGCTTTTTGATATCAGTTCGCGCGCAAAGATCAAACAGCTCACGGAAATAACCGCCCTGGTTACGCGCTTCAATGATCGCTTCAATCGGGCCTTCACCAACGCCTTTGATGGCGCCGATACCATAAACGATTTCGCCATCGTCATTGACGTGGAAATGGTATAGGCCAGAGTTAATGTCCGGCGGCAGGATTTTCAATCCCATGCGCCAGCACTCATCAACCAGACCGACCACTTTCTCGGTGTTGTCCATATCCGCGGTCATTACCGCTGCCATAAACTCAGCCGGATAGTGCGCCTTCAGCCACAGCGTCTGATAGGAAACTAACGCATAAGCGGCAGAGTGCGATTTGTTAAATCCGTAACCCGCGAATTTCTCCACCAGGTCAAAGATTTTCATCGCCAGTTCACCGTCCACGCCGCGACTCTTCGCACCCTCTTCAAAGGTGCCACGCTGCTTGGCCATCTCTTCCGGCTTTTTCTTACCCATTGCACGACGCAGCATATCTGCGCCGCCGAGGGTGTAACCGGACAGTTCCTGGGCAATCTGCATAACCTGTTCCTGGTACAGGATAATACCGTAAGTCGGCTCCAGTACCGGTTTCAGACATTCATGCTGCCACTGCACGTCTGGATAGGAGATTTCTTCACGGCCGTGCTTACGGTCGATAAAGTTATCTACCATGCCCGACTGCAGCGGGCCCGGACGGAACAGGGCCACCAGGGCTATCATATCTTCGAAGCAGTCGGGCTGCAGGCGTTTGATCAGGTCTTTCATGCCGCGGGATTCAAGCTGGAATACCGCTGTGGTTTCCGAGCGCTGCAGCATATCGAAGCTTTTTTTATCGTCGAGCGGGATCGCCGCGATATCTATCGGCTCCAGCCCCTGCTTCGCCCGACGCGGGTTGATCATTTTCAACGCCCAGTCGATGATCGTCAGCGTACGCAAGCCAAGGAAGTCGAACTTCACCAGCCCCGCGTATTCCACGTCGTTTTTATCGAACTGAGTCACCGGGTTTTGCCCCTGATCGTCGCAATATAGCGGAGCGAAATCGGTAATTTTAGTCGGCGCGATAACTACACCACCGGCATGTTTACCCGCGTTACGCGTGACCCCTTCCAGCTTACGCGCCATATCGATCAGTGCTTTGACTTCTTCATCGGCTTCGTAAATTTCCGGAAGCTGTGGTTCAGCCTCAAAAGCTTTCGCCAGGGTCATACCCGGATCGGGCGGCACTAGCTTGGATATGCGGTCAACAAACCCGTATGGATGTCCCAGCACGCGGCCCACGTCGCGGATAACCGCTTTCGCCGCCATCGTACCAAAGGTAATAATCTGCGAGACCGCGTCACGACCGTACATCTCCGCCACATGTTCGATAACCCTGTCACGTTTCTCCATACAGAAGTCAACGTCGAAGTCGGGCATTGAGACACGTTCCGGGTTAAGGAAACGTTCGAACAGCAGGTCAAACTCTAGCGGGTCAAGGTCGGTAATTTTCAGCGCATAGGCCACCAGCGAACCCGCACCGGAGCCTCGCCCAGGACCTACCGGCACGCCGTTATCTTTCGACCACTGGATAAACTCCATAACGATCAGGAAGTAACCCGGGAACCCCATCTGGTTGATAACCTGGAGTTCAATATCCAGACGTTCGTCATAGGGAGGGCGGGATTCTGCGCGCTTTTCAGGATCCGGGAATAAAAATTCGAGGCGCTCTTCCAGCCCCTCTTTTGATCTGACGACGAGAAAGTCTTCTGTCGACATTTCCCCGGTCGGGAACTGCGGCAGGAAGTATTCGCCAAGCCGCACGGTAACGTTGCAACGTTTGGCGATTTCAACGGTATTTTCCAGCGCTTCCGGAATATCAGAGAACAGCTCGCACATCTCCTCCTCGCTGCGCATATATTGCTGCGGCGAGTAGTTGCGTGGGCGTTTAGGATCATCAAGGGTAAAACCGTCGTGGATAGCTACGCGAATTTCATGCGCATCAAAGTCGCCGGTTTCCAGAAAACGGACATCGTTAGTCGCGACAACGGGTAAACCGCACTCTTCCGCCAGTTGCACAGCCGCATGAAGATAGGTCTCTTCATCAGCGCGTCCAGTGCGGATCAGCTCTAAATAGTAACGATCGGGAAAATACTGCTGATAAAAAGAGACGCACTGCGCAACCAACGCCATGTTACCGCGCGTCAGGCTTACGCCAACGTCACCCTTGCGCGCGCCAGATAACAGAATGAGGCCTTCCTGATGTTCAACCAACCAGTCGCGATCGATCCACGGCCCTAATGCGCCGTAACCGCGTTGATAAGCGCGGGAGATTAGCAGCGTCAGGTTTTGATAGCCGACGTTATTCGCTGCCAGCACCGTTAGCTCAGTCAGCTCATCACCCATCAAATCGCTCTGGACGTGAAAATCCGCACCGACAATCGGTTTAATCCCGGCGCCATGTCCCGTTCCATAGAACTTCACCAGCCCACAGAGGTTGGTAAAATCAGTGATCGCCAGCGCTGGCATGCCAAGTCCGGCTGCCTTTTTCACCAGCGGCCCGGTTTTCGCCAGCCCATCAATCATGGAATAGTCGCTGTGCACCCGCAGGTGTACGAAACGTGGTTCAGCCATCTTCAGATTCCGCGTTACTTAATTGCTTGCGTGTCGGTTCAGGACGCCAGGTCCAGCGCGCGTTTCACCGGGCCAAAACTGCGCCGATGATGCTCGATTACGCCATGTTCCAGCAGTTTTTGCAGGTGGAAAGCGGTGGGATAACCTTTATGTTGTGCAAAACCGTACTGGGGGTATGCCCGATCCAGTTCGGTCATTTCAGCATCGCGCGTCACTTTAGCCAGAATAGATGCAGCGCTAATTTCCGCCACCCGGCTATCGCCTTTGACAACTGCCAGTGAAGGTACAGGCAGCGGCGGACAGCGGTTGCCATCAATCAGGACATACTCTGGGGGAATACTTAAACCGGCGACAGCGCGCTGCATTGCCAGCATGGTCGCGTGTAAAATATTCAGTTCATCGATTTCATGCGGCTCAGCACGACCGAGGCTCCAGCACAGCGCTTTCTCTTTGATCTCATCGAATAGCGCCAGGCGGCGTTTTTCGCTTAACTTTTTGGAGTCATTAAGACCCACAATCGGCTTTGCCGGGTCGAGAATAACCGCGGCAGTCACTACCGCGCCAACCAGCGGACCGCGTCCGACTTCATCAACTCCGGCAACCAGATGGGTATGCGGATAAACGAATTCCATCATTTTGCTAGCTCCAGTACTGCATCCGCCGCCTGTTCATCAGCGTTACAGCGGATCTGCTGATGCAGCGCGCGGAAGGTTTCATGCATATAGTGGCTAGTTTTACCATCGGCCAGCAGCGGCTTCAGCGCATCGGCTAACGCCTGCGGCTGGC
The DNA here is from genome assembly GCF_013705725.1 of Klebsiella sp. RHBSTW-00484. NCBI lineage: Bacteria > Pseudomonadati > Pseudomonadota > Gammaproteobacteria > Enterobacterales > Enterobacteriaceae > Klebsiella > Klebsiella sp. RHBSTW-00484. The sequence continues at coordinate 4,952,783 of NZ_CP055481.1, forward strand.
ACTCATCCTGCAACAGCTCTTTGACCAGTTCGCGCCCGGCCAGGAGATTTGGCAACGACACATAGTCGGTTTTAACAAGCCGCTTAGCTAACCAGAAGGTAAATGGCTTCATACGATAACCAACCACCATCGGACACTTCGCCAGCATGCACTCCAGCGCAGCCGTTCCGGAAGCCAGTAGCGCGGCATCGCTGGCTATCATCGCGTCTCGCGCCTGACCGTCCAGCATATGCACTGCAAGATCCGGTGCCGTTTCCGCTTTGATACGCTCGAACTGCTCCCGCCTTTTCGCATTGACCAGCGGCACAACAACTTCCAGGTCAGGATAATAACCCCTCAGGATCTGCGCCGTTTTCAGGAAATCGGCGCTAAGCATCTCGACTTCAGCGCCGCGGCTTCCCGGCAGTAGCGCCAGGCAATGCACGTCGCGGGCAATCCCCAGACGCTCGCGCGCCGCGCCTTTGTCCGGATCCAACGGCATCGCGTCCGCCATCGTATGGCCGATAAACCGGCAAGGAACATTAAATCTGTCATAAAACGCTTTTTCGAAAGGCAGAAATGCCAGTACCAGATCGGTGGATCTGCCAATTTTGAAAACGCGTTTTTGCCGCCATGCCCAAACCGAGGGACTGACGTAATGGATAGTTTTGATACCCTGCTTCTTTAGGCTACCTTCAAGAGTGATATTGAAATCAGGCGCATCGATACCAACGAATACATCAGGCTTAAGATCGGTGAATCGGCGGGTAAGATCGGCACGAATATGCAGCAGGCGGCGCAGGCGTCCGAGGACTTCGACAATGCCCATTACCGCCAGCTCTTCCATCTCATACCAGGCTTCACAGCCCTCGGCCTGCATCAGCGGCCCAGCAACGCCGACAAAGCGTGCATCAGGTATACGGGCTTTAAGCGCACGGATAAGACCTGCACCAAGAATATCGCCGGAAGTTTCTCCGGCGACCAGGGCAATCGTCAGGGGACGCGATTCAATCATTAACGAATCAGGCCGCGCGTTGAGCGGGCAAAGAAATCAGTGAATGCCTGAACTTCAGGGTGCTGTGTCGCCAGTTCGGCGATCTCAGGTTTTGCTTCGTCCAGCGTTTTGCCACTACGATACAGCAGTTTATACGCGTTGCGAATGGCCGTGATCGCTTCACGGCTAAAGCCACGGCGTTTCAGCCCTTCGATATTAACGCCAAACGGCGTTGCGTGGTTGCCCTGAGCAATAACAAACGGCGGAACGTCTTGCGCAACACCGGAGCAGCCGCCAACCATGACATGTGCGCCGATGATGCAGAATTGATGTACTGCGGTCATGCCGCCGATGATAACAAAATCATCCAGCGAGACATGGCCAGCAAGCGTCGCGTTATTGGCCAGAATACAGCGGTTGCCAAGCGTACAATCGTGCGCCACGTGCGCGTTGATCATCAGCAGGTTATCGCTGCCCACCTTCGTTAATCCACCGCCCTGTACTGTGCCACGATGAATGGTGACGCTTTCGCGGATGCGGTTGCGATCGCCAATTTCCACGCGGGTTGGTTCACCAGCATATTTCAGATCCTGGTTAACTTCGCCGATGGAAGCGAACTGATAGATCTCGTTATCGCGGCCAATTTTGGTATGACCATTAATGACAACATGAGACTTCAGTACGGTGCCTTCGCCAATTTCGACGTTAGCGCCAACAATACAAAACGGACCAATGTGAACGTTAGCACCAATAACGGCGCCTTCTTCTACAATGGAGGAAGGATGAATAAAGGCGGTTTTATCAATCACGTATCAGGCCTCCCGGCTACGGGCACACATCATCGTTGCTTCGCAAACCACTTTTCCATCAACCAGCGCAACGCCTTTAAAACGAGTCAGGCCGCGACGGGTTTTCTCAAAAGTGACTTCCATAATCATTTGATCGCCAGGTACGACCGGACGTTTGAAACGCGCTTCGTCGATCCCGGCAAAATAATACAGCTCGCCCGGCTCCAGTTTTCCCACGCTTTTGAATGCCAGAATGCCGGTGGCCTGCGCCATTGCTTCCAGAATCAGTACGCCCGGTAAAATCGGCTTACCAGGGAAGTGTCCCTGGAAAAATGGCTCATTTACAGAAACATTTTTTACTGCGCGCAGAAAACGACCTTCTTCAAAATCCAGCACGCGATCTACCAGCAGGAACGGGTAACGGTGAGGGAGAAGTTCCAGAATCTCTTCAATGTGCAGAGTATGAGTGTCAGTAGTCAAAATACTCTTCCTGTCTAAATATACTAAAGGGCAATAATAACACGGCCTGCGGCAATCTCATGAATGCAACAGGCCGAAAATTTAATGTGTCGGGTGAAGCACTAATCTTGCTGATTAACCTTGCGCTCAATAGCTTTGAGACGCTTGCTCATATCATCAATATTCAGCACCAACGCTGCCGTTTTTCGCCAAACCTTATTCGGTTGCAGCGGAATACCTGAAGAGTAAACTCCCGGCTCGGTGATTGGACGCATAACCATTCCCATCCCCGTTACGGTAACTTTATCGCAGATTTCCATGTGTCCGTTGATCACGCTGGCGCCGCCAATCATGCAGTAGCGGCCAATTTTCAGGCTGCCTGCCATGATCACACCGCCAGCAACGGCGGTATTGTCACCAATCGTCACGTTGTGCGCAATTTGACATTGATTATCGATGATCACACCGTTGCCGATCACAGTATCGTCCAGAGCACCACGATCAATGGTAGTACAAGCGCCAATCTCCACACGATCGCCAATAATAACGCGACCCAATTGTGGGATCTTAACCCAATTACCACGATCGTTGGCGTAACCAAAGCCATCCGCACCAATTACCGTACTGGACTGGATCAGACAATTCTCGCCGATCTCAATACCGTGGTAAACGGTCACATTGGCCCACAAACGCGAGCCAGCACCAATTTTCGTATTTTTCCCAACGAAGCATCCCGCGCCGATAACAACGTTATCGCCGAGCACAACGCCCGATTCAATAACAGCATTCGGGCCAATAGCAACGTCAGTACCCAGCTTAGCCGTGGCGTCAATAACCGCGCTGGGCGCGATATTCTGCGCCGGCTGCGGCGTGGTATCAAGAATTTGAGCCATGCGCGCGTATGTCAGGTAGGGATTACGCACTACCAGCGCGGCACTATGGGCAAAGGGCAAATCATCCTGCGTCATCACGACAGCAGACGCCTGGCAAGCGGCCAGGTGTTCACGGTACTTAGGATTTACCATGAAAGTAATATGGCCCGTTTTAGCGGATTGCATGGACGCAACGCCGGTGATGACGATATCGCCATCACCGTGTAGTTCTGCATCCAACTGCTGTGCTAAATCAGCCAGTCGAATTGAAGGCATTACTTATTTAACCTGTTTCAGCACATCAGCGGTGATGTCTTTTACATCGCTGCTGTTGTATGCCACGGCATTAGAGTCAACAACCAGATCGATGCTCTGATCTTTAGCAACGCTCTGCACTGCGCTCTGGATACGAGTCACCAGCTTGCCACGTTCTTCGTTAGAACGACGTGCGCGGTCCTGCTCGAAAGACTGGGCTTTCTGGGAGAAAGTCTGGCGCTGAGCCATAACGTCTTTTTCCAGTTTGGTACGATCAGCACCGGCTTTCATGGACTGCAGACGCTGCATTTTAGACTGCAGGTCGCCTTCCATACGCTGCAGCTCGCTTGCGCGGCCTTTAAACTCGTTTTCCAGCGTGTTAGAAACGCCTGTTTTCTGGGCAACCTGTTGGAACAAGTTGTTCATGTTAACCATTGCAATTTTATCTGCCGCCTGAGCAGAAGTTACCATTGCTAAACCCAGACCTGCAGCTAATAACCACTTTTTCACAATAAACTCCTTACCATCCCATGAGTACCCTGAGGTACCGTTATTTGCGTGGCCAGGCGATAACCTCAGTTATCGCCAATAGTCAGCGCTATACTGCTCTTGCATTCCATTGCAGCCAACACAATTACCAGGTTTTACCGATGTTAAACTGGAACTGTTCAGCTTTGTCTCCATCGTACTTTTTAAACGGCTGGGCGTAGGAGAATACCAACGGCCCTAACGGCGACATCCACTGTACTGCGATACCCGCAGACATACGAATGTTACTCGGATCGCTGTAATCCGGGTAGCCGCCATACGCGCTCGAATCCCAGTTAGTATCCCACACGGTACCCATATCCCAGAAGAAGGAGGTACGTACTGAGTTCGCATATTTATCGCTGATAAACGGCGTTGGGGTGATCAGCTCCAGGCTGGCAACCGCCATAGCGTTACCGCCTACCGCATCATCAGATTTACACGGAGCGGATTCACTGCTCTTACATTCGTTATCGTAGTCGTCATCATCGTCATGACGGCTGCTGGCCGGGAAATAAACCGCTTTCGGACCAATAGTATTGGACTGGAAGCCACGCACGGTGCTTGAACCACCGGCATAGAAGTTCTCATAGAACGGCATCTCTTTACCGCCCAGACCATCACCATAACCAAACCGAGTTCGACCCAACATAACCCACTTGTGATCATCGTCGATCGGCACATAGGTCGCGGTATCAAGCGTCGCTTTGTAGTATTCGTTGTCAGAGCCCGGAATCGTGACTTTACCATTCAGGTTGACGCGCGAACCTTCCGTCGGGAAGAAACCACGGTCGAGCTTGTTGTACGTCCAGCCATAGTTGAAGGTGAAGTCGTCAGCACTGAACGAGTTTCTGTCATTCGTATCGTCTGGATATTGACCCATCGAATTCAAATAACGCCACATCGACACCTGCGGCTGCATATTGGACAGCTTGTTATGCACATAGCCCAGACCCGCACGCAGCGTGTTATTCTCGTTGACCGGGAAACCCAGCGTGATATCTGTACCATAACTTTTGTTGGTATAGTCAGACAGGTCCGCATCGTTAGCATCGAAGTCGTTATAGAAGACACGACCACCGAGGCTGACGCCATCCACGGTAAAGTACGGGTTAGTCACCGACAGTTCAGTATAGGTCTGGTAATCGTTTTTGGTGCCGTTAATACCAACAGAATAGCCGGTACCGAGCCAGTTATCTTGCTGAACGCCAGCCTGGAAGCTAACGCCGCTTTCAGTACCGTAACCAACACCAAAGTTAAAGCTACCGGTATTACGTTCTTTAACCTTGTAAACTACGTCAACCTGATCCGGGCTACCCGGTACACGCTGCGTATCAGTATCAACCGTTTCAAAATAGCCCAAACGGTTCAGACGATCTTTACCCTGGTCAACCAGGTCGCTACCCAGCCAGGCACCTTCCATCTGACGCATTTCGCGACGCAGAACGGAATCTTTCGAGGTATCGTTACCTTCAAAACGCACTTTACGCACGTAATAACGGTTACCCGCATCCACGTTAACGTGCAGCTTCACAGTCTTGTCGGTATCGTTGATTTCCGGCTGGGACTGAACGCGCGGATAGGCGTAGCCATAGCGACCGAGGAGTTTCTTAATGTCATTCTCCATTTTGGTCACTTTGGTGCCGTTATACAGCTCGCCCGGCTCCACTTTGGTCAGCGCTTCGATTTCTGCCGAATGTCCCGCCAGATCGCCCGTCACCTGCACACCAGAAAGCTTGTACTGATCGCCTTCGGTAATGTTGACGGTGATGTAGATGCCCTTTTTGTCCGGCGTCAGGCTAACCTGCGTGGAATCAATGTTGAAACGGGCATAGCCGCGATCCAGATAGTAACTACGCAGAGTTTCGAGGTCCCCTGCCAGCTTCTGTTTCTGGTATTTGCGATCGCCAACCACGTTCCACCATGGCACTTCATCGCGCAGTTGGAATGTCGAAATCAGTTCATCAGTGCTGAAAGCATGATTGCCGACGATATTGATCTGCTGGATTTTAGCCGATACGCCTTCCTGGAATACCAGTTTCAGGTCGACACGGTTACGCGGCAGCGGCGTCACGACAGCTTTTACGCTGGCGCTGTACTTGCCGACGCTGTAGTAAAAATCTTCCAGCCCTTTTTCAATATCAGCGAGCGTGGTGCGATCGAGAGATTCCCCTACGCGTACGCCAGATGCCTCAAGGTTTTGCTTGAGCATGTCATCTTTCACCGACTTGTTGCCGGAGAAAGTGATGCTGGCAATCGTTGGACGCTCTTTCACCTGCACCAGAAGGGTATCACCATCGCGCAGGACGCGGACATCCTCAAAGTTGCCAGTGGCAAACAGAGCTCGGATGGTGTTACTGATATCATCATCGGTTACGGTATCGCCAGGACGCACTGGCATACTGAGGAGGGCCGCACCAACAGCGACACGCTGCAAGCCGTCGAAATGAATGTCCTTCACCACGAACCCTTCAGCACCGTATACGGTTGCGCTGCTAAACAGCAGCGACGCTATGAGCAACTTTTTCATCGCCATCGTTATTATGCGTTCTTCCTAACAAACTCTCTTACAACCGAGAGAAATCATTGAAAAGTGCAAGCCCCATTAACAACACCAGCAATATTGAGCCAATGCGATAACTAAAGTCTTGAACTCGCTCGGATACCGGTCCGCCCTTCAGCTTTTCAATCGCCAAAAACAGCAGATGCCCCCCGTCAAGAACGGGAAGCGGGAACAAGTTGATTATTCCAAGGTTCACGCTAATCAGCGCAAGGAACATCAGATAGTAAATCAACCCAAATTCCGCTGACATTCCAGCCCCTTGGGCGATAGAAATCGGCCCGCTGAGGTTGTTCAGTTTGACATCACCGGTTATCAATTTGCCCAGCATCCTGACCGTTAACGACATCAGTTGCCAGGTTTTATCCGTGGCTTCAGCGATGGCGGCAAACGGTCCGTACTGACGCACTGTCTTATATTCATCAGGCAGCGGGATGACCTTAGGTACAACCCCTGCAAACCCCTCAGATTTACCTTTAGCGGACTTCGTATCTGGCGTCAGCGTCACGGACAAGGGATTCCCCTGCCGTTCGATCTCCAGAACTAAGGCTGTGCCCGGATTATCACGCACCAGATTAACAAACGTCATCCACTGCGTTAACGGTTGACCATCGACTTTAACGATCCTGTCGCCCGCTTGCAAACCCGCCTTTTGTGCTGCCGAGTCAGATTGTACTTCCGCCAGGACTGTATCAATCTGTGCACTACGGGGCTGAATGCCCAGTGATGCGACCGGATCTTGTTTATCCGGCTCGAACGCCCAATGCTGCAGATCGAGGATTTTATCCTGACGTTGATTGGTCCCGAAAGGGGCAACGGTAAGTATTGTTTGCCGATCGCCTATCTTCGCCACCAGCGCCATACGCACAGCATCCCAATCAGGCGTTTCGATGCCATCTATCGCTTTAAGTTCCGTTCCTTTTGCAATTTGTGCTTGCGCGGCTATCGAGTTGGGCGTTATATCGCCAACAACCGGACGAACGCCAGGGACACCAATAATGAAGACCAACCAGTAGGCAAAAATGGCAAAAAGGAAGTTGGCGATAGGCCCAGCGGCAATAACAGCAGCACGCTGGCCAACGGTTTTGTTGTTGAAAGCGTAGTGGCGCATCTCGGGCGCCACCGGCTCGACGCGTTCGTCGAGCATTTTGACATAGCCGCCTAACGGGATAAGGGCAATAACAAATTCCGTGCCCTGCTTATCAAAGCGCCGCCAGAGTGCCTTACCAAAACCGATGGAGAAACGCTCAACGCGAATGCCACAGCGACGAGCTACCCAGAAATGGCCAAACTCATGGACGGTGATCAACACGCCCAGCGCAATAATAAAAGCAGCCAAATTCCAGAGAACGCTCAGCATAAAATTTTCCGTCAAATCGTCCTGAAAACTAACAATAGCAGACACGCAAACACAGGGACCGCAGCCGTCAGGCTATCGATACGATCCAGAATACCACCATGTCCAGGAATCAGATTTCCACTATCTTTAATACCCGCTTCACGTTTGAACATGCTCTCGGTCAGGTCGCCAAGCACTGAAGCTAACGCTGCAACGACAGAACAAACCAGCAGGACCGTCGGTGTCACATCCAGATGCGCCCACCAGCCGTAAGCCCAGGAAATCACCGCGGCCGTCAGCAGACCGCCGAAAAAACCCTGCCAGGTTTTGCCCGGGGAAACCTTCGGCGCCAGCTTATGTTTACCGAACATTTTACCGAACATATAAGCGCCGGAATCGGCTCCCCAGACCAGGATCATCACGTACAGCAACCACAGCGCACCACTGTAATGGTCATCGGCGTAATGCCAGGCCCGCAGGGCCAGCATGCCCCAGAAGAATGGCACGATAGTCAGGACGCCAAAAATCAGGCGCAATGCTTTTGAATTCCGCCAAAATGTTGCAGAAACCGGGTAGGTCAGCACCAGAAGTAGCGCGACAATCCACCAACCAAATGATGCCCATAGCGATCCTTCAACCAGCGGTTGATGGACGTCATAATGGTATTCCGGCATCAGGAAAAGCATCAGCGCCAGCAGCAGGCCGCATAGCACCGACAGCCAGACTCTCTGCGTAGTTGAAGTGAACCCGCTAAATTGCCCCCATTCCCACGCGGCGAGCATACACACGACCAGCGTGACGATGGCAAAACCCGCGGGCGGCAATAGAAAAAGCGCCGCTATAACGACGGGGATTAAGACGAAAGCAGAAATCAGGCGATACTTCAGCAAAAGTGACCCCCATCAGGCATTGTTGCCACCCGGCTCAGTGCCGCCGAAACGACGCTCTCGATTAACAAAGGCATGGAGTGCACCTTCAAAGTCCTGTTCAGCGAAATCGGGCCAAAGAACATCCGTAAAGTAAAGTTCGGCATAGGCAATTTGCCAAATCAAAAAGTTACTAATGCGATGCTCTCCCCCGGTCCTAATAACTAAATCTACGGGTGCAAGCTCATTCATACAAACCTGCTGGCTCAGCATCTCTTCCGTGATTTGATCGGGTTGCAGCACCCCGTCCTGTACCTGTTGGGCCAAATGGCGAACGCCCTGGACGATATCCCAGCGGCCGCCATAGTTCGCAGCAATGTTCAGGGTCAAACCTGTATTGTTCTCAGTCAACGCCTCCGCTTTACGGATACGCTCCTGCAAACGTGCGTTAAAACGTGTTGTCTCGCCGATAATGCGCAGACGAACGTTGTGTCTGTGCAGGCTTTTCACTTCGCTATCCAGCGCCCAGACAAACAGCTCCATCAGCGCACTGACTTCCTGCGCCGGACGATTCCAGTTTTCACTACTGAATGCGTATAACGTCAACGCTTCAATACTATTGTTCGCCGCGAAAGAGACGGCTCGACGAACAGATTTCGCCCCGGCTTTATGGCCAAAGGCGCGAATTTTTCCTTGCCGTTTCGCCCAACGACCGTTGCCGTCCATAATAATGGCAACATGACGACAGCCATGTGCGGACGACATTTCGCTGACAGTTTGATTAGCAGACAACATAACGCGTTTTAAGTCCATAATAAGGATTAGCTAAGCTACCAAACACGGGTCACCGGTCAGCGCTGGATACGCATTTTTATCCGGTACCGGAACTACGGCCAATCGCAGAGAACAACCAAAAGCTTTACGCAAAAAAGCCGTGTCTTGCCACGGCCACCGTAATCTTTCACAACAAAATGCAACGATCGGATGGCGCAGACTATATCACTGAAGCCCAGCGCCCACAAATATCACAACGAGTATCAGAATTTGCTTCGAGATGCCAATATCTGGCTTGCGCAAGCCCGAGCCATAGCGTCAATCGCCAGTACTTCATCAATACTTTGTGGTTCATTCAACGCTTGTTGATCCAGCACTGACTGGTTAACCGCCGCGATATCGGTAAAACGAATATCGCCATTCAGGAATGCGGCAACGGAGACTTCGTTCGCCGCATTAAGCGCCGTTGTTGCCGCCTGACCAACATCAAAGGCATCCATCGCCAGCTTCAGGCACGGATAACGCCCGTAATCCGGCGTCGAGAAATTCAGGTTACTTAATTGACAGAAATCCAGCGGTTTTGCCCCTGAGTTCAGACGATTAGGCCAACCCATTGTGTGGGCAATCGGCGTACGCATATCCGGCTCACCGAGCTGTGCCAGGACGCTACCGTCCTGATAACGCACCATCGAATGAATCACTGATTGCGGATGGATAAGCACTTCCATTTGCTGCGCCGAAGCATTAAACAACCAACGGGCTTCGATATACTCCAGCCCTTTATTCATCATGGTGGCAGAATCGACAGAGATTTTACGCCCCATTGACCAGTTTGGATGACGACAGGCCTGATCCGGCGTCATTGCCGCCAGTTCGCCAATTGCCATATCCCGGAAGGGTCCGCCTGAGCCGGTCAACAAAATCGACAGCACACCATTCTGCGTTAAATTAGCGTATCCCAAATTATGTTGAATTGTTTCCGGCATACTCTGAAAAATCGCATTATGCTCGCTATCAACAGGCAATAGACGCGCGCCATGTTGCTGAACAGCATCCATAAACAGGCGCCCGCAGGTTACCAGCGACTCTTTGTTCGCCAGCAAGACCGTTTTTCCTGCGCGTATTGCCGAGAGAGTCGGTACCAGACCTGCGGCACCAACAATTGCCGCCATAACCTGATCGACATCGTCCAGCGCAGCAACGTCTGCCGCAGCCTGCTGGCCGCTCATCACTTCAGTACGACTGCTGTGCCCGCGCAACCTGACCCGCAGCGACTCAGCGCTTTGCGCATCGTCCATTACCGCGTAACGAGGGGCGAACTCCAGACATTGTTCAACCATACGGTCGACATTTTTCCCCGCGACCAGCGCGGCGATGGAAAAGCTACCGGGGTTATGGCGCACCACATCCAGCGTGCTGCAGCCAATAGAACCCGTCGAACCGAGAATGGTTAATTGCTTCATGAGACGTCCAGAAGAATTATGACAAAATAAAAAGCAAAACGCCGTCAGCAAGCCCCTATGCATCAATCATCGGGTTACAGAACGGAAGCATTGAACCTTTGACATGGCGCCAAAGGCTACAAGGCCAGCCGTCTAAACGCAATCCCGAAAATTGAGCGTACGGTCTCCTGTACGGCGTTTCAGACTTTACGTAGACCCATACTTCGAATCTACGTGTCGGCAGAGGATCAGAACTGCATCAGTTCCGCTTCTTTATCCGCCAGCGCCGCATCAACTTTCTTGATAGCAGCATCGGTCATTTTCTGCACATCATCCTGAGAGCGGCGATCGTCATCTTCACTGATCTCTTTCTCTTTCAGGAGTGCTTTCACTTTATCGTTGGCATCGCGGCGAACGTTACGTACGGCAACGCGCGCCTGCTCGGCTTCGCCGCGCACGATTTTGGTTAGATCTTTACGACGCTCTTCAGTCAGCGGCGGCAACGGAACGCGGATATCGGTACCCGCAGAGCTTGGGTTCAGACCGAGGTCAGATGCCATAATCGCTTTTTCAACGGCTGGGCTCAGCGAGCGATCAAACACGTTAATTTTCAGAGTACGGGAATCTTCTACCGTTACGCTTGCCAGCTGACGCAGCGGCGTCGGCGTGCCGTAGTATTCCACGACAATGCCATCCAGCAGGCTGGGAGAAGCACGACCCGTGCGTATTTTGCTGATTTGGGTTTTGAACGCTTCAACGCATTTTTCCATGCGTACTTCAGCATCTTTTCTGATATCGCTAATCACGTTACGAATCCTTGAAAACTTGTCTCAGACAGACCAGACGGTCGCCCACACAAAAGTGAGCTAAGTATAGTCATGTTTATGCTCATCGTCTTTCAAGCTGCGCGTTAGCTGCAACTTGCCGTTCATAGAGCATATTGAAATATGCCGGGTCACAAACCCGCAAAAGTAAAGCTGAATATTACCCGTATTTAACGCTGACGGGAATTATTCCGTAATTAATGTGCCTTCTTTTTCGCCCATCACCACACGGCGCAGCGCGCCCGGCTTGTTCATGTTGAACACGCGAATCGGCAATTTATGGTCACGGGCCAGGGTGAAGGCTGCAAGATCCATCACTTTCAGCTCTTTATCCAGTACTTCGCTGTAGGTCAGCTGATCGTACATGGTTGCAGAAGGATCTTTGGCCGGGTCAGCGGTAAATACGCCATCAACTTTCGTCGCTTTCAACACAACATCAGCTTCGATTTCGATACCGCGCAGGCAAGCTGCGGAATCAGTGGTAAAGAAAGGGTTGCCAGTACCGGCGGCCAGAATCACCACGCGGTTGTTACGCAGCAGGCTGATGGCTTCCGCCCAACTGTAGTTATCACACACGCCGTTCAGCGGAATAGCTGACATCAGGCGGGCGTTCACATAGGCGCGATGGAGAGAATCACGCATTGCAAGGCCGTTCATGACCGTTGCCAGCATGCCCATGTGGTCGCCCACAACGCGGTTCATACCTGCTTTCGCCAGACCAGCTCCACGGAACAAGTTACCGCCACCAATCACTACGCCAACCTGAATACCCAGTTCAACCAGTTCTTTGATTTCCTGAGCCATACGGTCAAGTATGCTTGCATCAATACCGAAGCCTTCTGAACCTTGCAGAGCTTCGCCACTTAATTTAAGCAGAATACGTTTGTAGACGGGTTTTGCATTGGTAGCCATGTTTCTTTCCTGAGACTGTCAACGAATGAGATGAATTATTTCCGGCGACATTGTACGTCGCTTTCCAGCGTAGCCACCAGAGCGGTTGGCTGAATTTACAAGTTAGGCACAAAAAGAAGCCGCCCTCAGGCGGCTCCTTTTTTGAAAATTAAGACTGCTTGGACATCGCAGCAACTTCTGCTGCAAAGTCAGTCTCAACTTTCTCGATGCCTTCACCCACTTCAAAGCGGATGAAGCCAGTCACGTCAGCGTTGTGCTCTTTCAGCAGCTGAGCAACAGATTTGCTCGGATCCATAACGAAAGGCTGACCAGTCAGAGAAACTTCGCCGGTGAATTTCTTCATGCGGCCTTCAACCATTTTCTCTGCGATTTCTTTCGGCTTGCCAGACTGCATGGCGATGTCCAGCTGAACCTGGTACTCTTTTTCTACTACGTCAGCAGAAACATCTTCCGGCTTAACGAATTCAGGCTTGCTTGCAGCGATGTGCATAGCCAGCTGTTTAACCAGCTCAGCGTCAGCGCCTTTAGCCGCAACCAGAACACCGATACGCGCACCGTGCTGGTAAGAACCCAGAACTTCGCCTTCCAGGGAAGAAACGCGACGAATGTTGATGTTCTCACCAATTTTAGCAACCAGCGCAACGCGTTCTTCTTCGAACTGTGCTTTCAGTACTTCAACATCAGTGATTTTGCCTGCAACAGCAGCGTCCAGTACTTTGTTAGCGAATGCCTGGAAACCACCATCTTTAGCTACGAAGTCAGTCTGGCAGTTAACTTCCAGAATGATGCCGTAGGTGCCGTCAATTTTAGTGATGATCACGCCATCAGCAGCAACGTTGCCTGCTTTTTTCGCTGCTTTAATAGCACCGGATTTACGCATGTTTTCGATTGCCAGCTCGATGTCGCCGTTAGCTTCGGTCAGCGCTTTTTTGCAATCCATCATGCCTGCGCCAGTACGCTCGCGCAGCTCTTTTACCAGGGATGCGGTAATTTCAGCCATTCTTTAATCCTCGGGAGATTTGACTCGCCCGGTTCCAGGAACCAAACGAATTTAAAAGTGAAAAAGGGGCCGCTAAGAGGCCCCTATTTATACACGGTACTAAATAAGGGGATAACCTTATTATTCAGCTTCTACGAAGCTTTCTTCCGCTTGAGAAGCCAGATCCTGCGAACGACCTTCACGCACGGTAGTCGCTACAGCACCCAAGTACAGGGTAACTGCGCGGATTGCGTCGTCGTTACCCGGGATAACGAAGTCAACACCGTCCGGATCGGAGTTAGTATCAACGATAGCAAATACCGGAATACCCAGGTTGTTTGCTTCTTTGATAGCGATGTGTTCGTGGTCAGCGTCGATAACGAACAGTGCGTCCGGCAGGCCGCCCATGTCTTTGATACCGCCCAGGCTGTTTTCCAGCTTGCCCAGCTCACGAGTACGCATCAGCGCTTCTTTCTTGGTCAGCTTGTCGAAAGTACCGTCCTGAGACTGAATTTCCAGATCTTTCAGACGTTTGATAGACTGACGAACGGTTTTCCAGTTAGTCAGCATACCGCCCAGCCAACGATGGTTCACGAAGAACTGGTCGCAGCTGTTAGCAGCTTCTTTCACCGCTTCGCTTGCAGCGCGTTTAGTACCAACGAAAAGGATTTTGCCTTTACGAGAAGAGATCTTGTTCAGTTCAGCCAGAGCTTCGTTGAACATCGGTACAGTTTTCTCAAGGTTGATGATGTGAACTTTGTTACGTGCACCGAAGATGAAAGGCTTCATTTTCGGGTTCCAGTAACGGGTCTGGTGACCAAAGTGAACACCAGCCTTGAGCATGTCGCGCATGGAAACAGTTGCCATGTTTAAAACCTCTATATTAGAAAGTTGGGGTTAAGCCTCCACGTATCCCATATTACCGACCCCTAGGGGCACCCCGGAATATGTGCCGATACGTGTGTGTTGTTACACAAAGTGAGATTTATCGCTTCAGTCCATCTTGTGTATCTGAGAATGGAACGGAAGTCCGGCGCGCTTTATACCACAAAACCAACCCAGACACCAACTGTTGTTGACGTAGCGTGCTGTTAATGATTCTCAGTTTGGCAGCAGGACACCCGGACTGTTAACATTGATCGGACATAATCTATTATTGTCGAAAAAATCGACACTGCTGGACACTATCCATGGCTATTTCTATCAAGACATCTGAAGACATCGAAAAAATGCGCGTCGCCGGTCGCCTGGCCGCCGAAGTGCTGGAAATGATTGAACCTTACGTAAAACCGGGCGTCAGCACCGGCGAACTGGACCGCATCTGCAACGATTATATCGTTAACGAGCAAAAAGCCGTTTCAGCTTGCCTGGGCTATCACGGTTTCCCGAAATCCGTCTGCATCTCTATTAATGAAGTGGTATGCCACGGGATCCCGGATGACGAAAAATTGCTGAAAGATGGCGATATCGTCAACATTGATGTCACCGTGATTAAAGATGATTTCCACGGCGACACCTCGAAAATGTTCATCGTCGGCAAGCCAACCATCCTCGGCGAGCGCCTGTGCCGCATCACCCAGGAAAGTCTGTATTTGGCGCTGAAAATGGTCAAGCCAGGTATCAACCTGCGCACCATCGGTGCTGCGATTCAGAAATTCGTTGAAGCGGAAGGTTTCTCCGTGGTGCGCGAATATTGCGGTCACGGCATCGGTCGCGGTTTCCATGAAGAGCCGCAGGTTCTGCACTATGATTCAGCGGAAACCAACGTGGTTCTCAAACCGGGCATGACCTTCACTATTGAGCCGATGGTCAACGCGGGCAAAAAAGAGATCCGCAGCATGAAAGACGGCTGGACGGTAAAAACCAAAGACCGGAGCTTGTCTGCACAGTACGAGCATACTATTGTGGTGACAGACAACGGCTGCGAAATTCTGACGTTACGCAAGGATGACACCATCCCGGCGATAATCTCGCACGACGAATGATGAAAAGCCGGCGCCAGCCGGCTTTTTTATGACGGGCGATAGTTTTTTCTTATGGTGGCGCGATGAGCAACTCTTTACCTGACACTGTCTCCCCTGCTCTGTCTGGTCAGCCGGATAATCCAGACGACTGGTCGCAAAGCGATTTCAACTGTGCCGCCATCAAGGCGCATATCGATACATTCCAGCGCTGGCTGGGCGAGGCTTTTGATAACGGCATAGCCGCCGAACGATTAATAGAAGCACGTACCGAATTTATCGACCAGTTGCTCCAGCGACTATGGGTCGAATACGGCTTCGGCTCGGTCAACGATACCGCCCTGGTCGCGGTAGGCGGCTATGGTCGTGGCGAGCTCCATCCGCTCTCCGACATTGACCTGCTGATTCTAAGCCGCAAAAAGCTGCCCGATGAACAGGCGCAAAAAGTCGGTGAACTGCTGACGCTACTGTGGGATATCAAACTGGAAGTCGGCCACAGCGTGCGCACTCTCGAAGAGTGCCTGCTGGAGGGGTTGTCAGATCTCAGCGTCGCCACCAACCTGATCGAATCGCGCCTGCTCATCGGCGATGTCGCGCTATTCCTTGAATTACAAAAACACATATTTAGCGACGGCTTCTGGCCATCAGAAAAGTTCTTTGCCGCAAAAGTCGAAGAGCAGAACATACGCCATCAACGCTATCACGGCACCAGCTATAACCTGGAGCCGGATGTCAAAAGTAGTCCTGGCGGCCTGCGCGATATTCACACTCTCCAGTGGATCGCACGCCGTCATTTTGGCGCCACTTCTCTTGATGAAATGGTCGGCTTCGGCTTCCTCACCGAGGCCGAGCGTAACGAGCTTAACGAATGCCTGCACCAGCTCTGGCGGATTCGCTTTGCCCTGCATCTTGAGCTAAACCGCTACGATAACCGCCTGCTTTTCGACAGACAGTTCAGCGTCGCCCGACGCCTGCGCTATGAAGGCGAAAGTAACCAGCCCATTGAGCATATGATGAAGGATTTCTTTCGCGTCACGCGCCGGGTGAGCGAGCTGAACCATATGCTAATCCAACTGTTCGAAGAGGCGATTCTCGCTCTCACAGAGGACGAGAAGCCACGACCGATTGATGATGATTTTCAACTGCGCGGCACGCTTATCGACCTGCGCGACGACACGCTGTTTATCCGCGAGCCGCAGGCCATTCTGCGCATGTTCTATATGATGGTGCGTAACAGCAGCATCACCGGTATTTACTCCACCACGCTTCGCCATCTGCGCCACGCCCGTCGCCATCTGACGCAGCCTCTTTGCTACATCCCGGAGGCGCGAACCTTGTTCCTCAGCATGCTGCGCCATCAGGGCGCGGTAAGCCGCGGTCTGCTGCCAATGCACCGCCATAGCGTGCTGTGGGCGTATATGCCGCAATGGTCACATATTGTCGGTCAGATGCAATTCGACCTGTTTCACGCCTATACCGTTGATGAGCACACCATTCGCGTCATGCTGAAGCTCGAGAGTTTCGCCAAAGAAGAGACCCGCAGCCGCCACCCGCTATGCGTTGAGCTGTGGCCACGCCTGACGCATCCAGAACTGATCCTTATTGCCGCCCTGTTCCACGACATCGCCAAAGGACGTGGCGGCGACCATTCGATCCTCGGCGCCCAGGACGTACTCAAATTTGCCGAACTTCATGGTCTCAATTCACGTGAAACGCAGCTTGTCGCCTGGCTGGTGCGTCATCATTTACTGATGTCAGTTACCGCTCAGCGTCGCGATATTCAGGACCCGGAAGTGATCAAGCAGTTCGCCGAAGAGGTACAAACGGAGAACCGTCTGCACTATCTGGTCTGTCTGACCGTCGCCGATATCTGCGCCACTAACGAAAACCTGTGGAACAGCTGGAAGCAAAGCCTGCTGCGCGAACTCTATTTCGCCACCGAAAAACAGCTGCGCCGGGGAATGCAAAATACTCCAGACATGCGCGAACGAGTACGCCATCACCAGCTTCAGGCGCTGGCGCTGCTGCGGATGGAAAATATTAATGAACAAGCTCTGCACCTGATCTGGAACCGCTGCCGCGCCAACTATTTCGTACGCCATACGCCGAATCAGCTCGCCTGGCATGCGCGCAACTTACTCCAGCACGATCTCAGCAAACCGATGATTTTACTGAGTTCTCAGGCAACGCGTGGTGGCACCGAAATTTTTATCTGGAGCCCGGACAGACCGTACCTGTTCGCTGCCGTTTGCGGTGAACTGGACCGCCGTAACCTTAGCGTCCACGATGCGCAGATCTTTACAACACGCGACGGTATGGCAATGGATACCTTCATTGTTCTTGAACCGGACGGCAGTCCGCTTTCCGCCGACAGGCACGAGGTTATTCGCCTGGGCCTGGAACAGACCATTACCCAACGTAGCTGGCAGCCACCAGCCCCGCGTCGTCAGGCGGCAAAATTACGGCATTTTTCCGTCCCGACGGAGGTTAACTTCCTGCCAACGCATACCGATCGAAAATCGTTCCTTGAGCTGATCGCCCTCGATCAGCCGGGTCTGTTAGCGCGCGTCGGCCAGGTGTTTGCCGACCTCGGAATTTCGCTCCACGGAGCGCGAATTACGACAATTGGTGAGCGAGTAGAAGATTTATTTATAATCGCCACGGCAGACCGGCGTGCCCTTAATAATGAGCTGCAACAAGAAGTGCAACAACGGTTGACAGAGGCCCTCAATCCAAACGATAAAGGGTAGCGAATTTAAATGTACATACACAAAGTCATTCGAGCTGCATCAAGGCGGCCAGGGAGAGAGTCCAGGGAGCTTACGATAGTAAGTGACCGGGACGAACAAGCGCAGCCAACGCAGAGGCAGCTTGAAGGATGAAGTGTATAAATGGAAAGAGAAACGATGCAGCAATTACAGAATATTATTGAGTCCGCCTTTGAGCGTCGCGCCGACATCACGCCGGCAAATGTGGATACCGTAACCCGCGAAGCGGTTAATCAGGTGATTTCTCTGCTTGATTCCGGCGCACTGCGCGTCGCTGAAAAAATCGACGGCCAGTGGGTAACCCATCAGTGGCTGAAGAAAGCGGTTCTGCTCTCTTTCCGTATTAACGATAACCAGGTTATCGATGGTGCGGAAAGCCGCTACTTCGATAAAGTTCCGATGAAATTCGCGGATTATGATGAAGCGCGTTTCCAGAAAGAAGGTTTCCGCGTGGTTCCACCGGCAGCTGTCCGTCAGGGGGCGTTTATCGCTCGCAACACGGTTCTGATGCCGTCTTACGTGAACATCGGCGCATACGTTGATGAAGGCTCGATGGTGGATACCTGGGCGACCGTCGGCTCCTGCGCGCAGATCGGTAAAAACGTTCACCTGTCCGGCGGCGTCGGCATCGGTGGCGTACTGGAGCCGCTGCAGGCGAACCCGACCATCATCGAAGATAACTGCTTTATCGGTGCGCGTTCTGAAGTCGTCGAAGGCGTGATCGTCGAAGAAGGTTCCGTGATCTCCATGGGCGTGTACCTGGGCCAGAGCACCAAAATCTACGATCGCGAAACCGGCGAAGTGTTCTATGGCCGCGTACCGGCTGGCTCCGTAGTAGTATCCGGCAACCTGCCGTCGAAAGATGGCAAGTACAGCCTGTATTGCGCCGTTATCGTGAAGAAGGTCGACGCCAAAACGCGCGGCAAGGTCGGAATCAACGAACTTCTGCGTACCATCGACTAAGCAGTATAAAAAGCGGGAGGCATCCCGCTTTTTTTATATATTAAGCTGGCGAAGATAGATTTTTTCGTTAATTATTCAAAGATTACGATGATATCAAAGGTACCGTTATGTACGATAATCTGAAAAGTCTTGGTATTACCAATCCCGATGAAATCGATCGCTATAGCCTGCGGCAGGAAGCCAACAACGACATTCTGAAAATCTATTTTCAGAAGGACAAAGGCGAGTTCTTCGCCAAAAGCGTCAAGTTTAAGTACCCGCGTCAGCGTAAAACCGTTGTCGCAGACGGCATTGGTCAGGGATATAAAGAAGTCCAGGAGATCAGTCCAAACCTCCGCTATATCATTGATGAGCTGGATCAGATCTGCCAGCGCGATCGAACTGAAATCGATCTTAAGCGCAAAATCCTCGACGATCTGCGTCATCTGGAAAGCGTAGTTACCAATAAGATCAGCGAAATTGAATCCGATCTGGAAAAACTGACCCGCAATAAATAAGTTTTTACCCTGTTCCCGGCGGTAATCCGTTCAGCCGGGAACAGGGCTCTATCTCTGTTCATCCAGCTGCAGCGCAATATACAGCAACAAACGGTCGTCAAAACTCCCCAGGTCCAGTCCGGTCAGTTCAGAAATACGATTCAGACGATATTCCAGCGTATTACGGTGAATAAATAGCGCCTTTGAGGTCGCTAGCGGTTGCACGTTGTGACGAAACCACGCCTGCAGGGTACGCCGTAACAGACCGTTATTATCCATCGCTTTCAAACGAACCAGCGGACGCGCCAGCTCGTTGGCCTGCCAGCCGCCGCGCAGGCTATCCAGCAGTACCGGCAGCATCAGGTCCTGATAAAAATAGCTCCGACTCTCCGGCATTCGCTGTTTACCGACCATCATTGTGGTTCGAGCGGTACGGTAAGAACGTGCGATGCTACCAGGTCCGGTAAAGAAGTTACCCAGCGCCACACGAAAACGCAGCTGACCATTCTCTTTCATCCTGCTGATCAACTGCTCGACCCGTTTACAGTGATCTTCTGCATCCCAGCGGCCAAAAGCATTCAACGCAGGCTTCAGCACCACCATTTCAGTCAGCGAGACAATGGCCACCAGATTATTACGGTCCGGCGTCGTCAGCGCGGTTTGTAGCTGCTGTAACTCCGCCATCGCGCTGTCTACGCCCAGTTGGCCACTATCTACTTCAATCATTGCGACAACACGCGGCTGATTCAGATCGATTCCCAACCGCTGCGCCCATTCGGTCAGCGCTGGGGTGTTCTCCTCCGCCTGAATCAGGTTCATCACCAGCTCTTCACGCAGGCGGCTATCCTGGGCCAGAAGGTGCATCAGCCGCGACTGCTCCAGCATCATTTCAGCCGTCATACAGACCAGCTCACCGTATTTGCGCAGCGATTCAGGCTCGCCGGTCAGACCGATAACACCGACGATTTCCCCCTCCAGACGCAGCGGCAGGTTGATGCCCTGGCGCACGCCGTGCAGATGTCGCGCCACGGCATCATCAATATCGACAACGCGCCCTTGTGAAAGGACCAGCAGCGCACCTTCGTGCAATTCACCAATTCGCTCGCGATCTCCGCTGCCGATAATGCGCCCGCGAGCATCCATTACGTTGATATTGGTATCAATGATGCGCATCGTGCGCGCCACGATATCCTGCGCCATTTTGGTATCAAGGTGCCAGCCAGCCATGTAACCCTCCCGTGAGCAGGTTACCAGCATAGAAGAGTTGGCAAAACGCTGCATTGTGCATTCGCACAAAGCAGGGGTGAGAAGTATGGAGTTGTGGAAGGGGTCACAGAACGCCAGACAGAATGTCCCGCAGAGTAAAAAAAGCCCCCTGCCTCACAAGGAGACAAGGGGCTTTACGATTCGCTAGCGATTACTGCATCAGCAGGTAAATAGAGGTATCACCACGCTGAATGTTCAGCGCCAGAACCGAAGGTTTAGCGTCGAAGATTTTGCGCAGGTCAGCAATATTTTTCACCGGCTGCTGGTTAGCGCCAACGATAATATCGCCTTTCTTCAGGCCAATCTGCGCAGCCGGAGTCCCCGCCTTCACGTTGCTCACCGTGACGCCTTTATCCTGACCCTTGTTGCTCATTTCCGCACCTTCAATACCGTTGAAGATGGTGCTTGAGTCAACCTGAGTCTGATTACTTTGCTGCAGCTCTACGGTTACCGTTACTGGTTTACCGTCACGCAACAGGCCAAGTTCAATTTTGCTGCCGATAGGCATGGTACCGACCTGTGCACGCAGTGCGGCAAAGCTGCTGATTGGCTTACCGTTCAGCGTGGTGATCACGTCACCGGCTTTAATACCTGCTTTACCCGCCGCAGAACCCGGCATAACCTGGCTGACGAAAGCCCCGCGCTGAGCGTCGACTTTCATCGCTTTCGCCAGTTCGGAGTTCAGCTCGGTTCCCATGATGCCCAGCTCACCGCGCTTAACCTGGCCAAACTTCACCATCTGCTCGGTCAAGTTTTTCACCATGTTGCTCGGGATCGCAAAGCCGATACCGATATTACCGCCGTCCGGTGCCAGGATCGCGGTGTTGATACCGATCAGCTCGCCGTTCAGGTTAACCAGCGCGCCGCCGGAGTTACCGCGGTTAATCGCCGCATCGGTCTGGATAAAGTTCTCGTAATTTTCAACGTTCAGGCCGCTGCGGCCCAACGCGGAAACAATCCCGGAAGTCACGGTTTCACCGAGACCAAACGGGTTACCAATCGCCACGGTGTAATCACCGACGCGCAGAGTATCAGAGTCCGCCAGCTTGATTGCGCTCAGGTTTTTCGGATCCTGAATTTGAATCAGCGCGATATCAGAACGCGGATCTTTACCGACCACTTTTGCCTCAAACTTACGGCCATCGCTCAGTTGAACTTTGATCGTTGTCGCGTTATCCACGACGTGGTTGTTGGTGACGACATAACCTTTAGCGGCATCAATGATCACCCCAGAACCGAGGGCCATAAATTTCTGCTGCTGGCCGCCATTGCTACCCGGAGCGCCACCCTGCCCGCCGCCCTGACAGAACGGAGAGCTTTGGAACGGTGAACCGTCCTGGCAGAACGGTGAATTATCACCAAAGAACTGCTGGAAGTTACGCGGCATCCGCGGGGTATTAACGGTGGTGCTCCCCTCAACGTTGATGCTCACGACAGACGGCATCACCTTTTCCAGCATAGGAGCCAGACTCGGCATCTGCTGTGCATTAGTAGCCGAAGAAGCTGTTTCCGCCGCGCTCGCAGAGAGAGGGGACAACGCCAGACCTAAACTAAGAGCCAGAGCACTCATTGCTAACGTGGTTTTTTTCATATGTTTCAATCTCGATTTCAGATAACGAATAGTTGCTGTTTACGTGACTATGAGAGTCATTTTATAGCGCGAAGTTCCGGAATGAAGTTTTGGCAAAAGTAAAAATTTATTGTTCGTCTTTACAAAACTCATGCTTATTCTACAGCCATCAATCGCCGATATTCATCCCATGCATACAAGTCCGTCATTCCGCTGATATAGTCCTGAATGAGACGACAGCGATAATAATATTCCCATAGCGGAAATTCAGCGCTATCGCGCGGGATCTTATTTACGGCTTCTACGTAGGCCAGACGATGGCGAGTCGAAAGTTTCTGGAACAAGCGTGAGGCGATCGGCAAACTTCGTACCCGTTCTTTTTCCACCAACAGACTAAACTCATCCAGCGATAATTTTAACAACGGCTGGTAGATATCCAACAGGCCGCTAATAACACGATAGCCTTGCAATTCCAGTTGCTCAACATCTGGATGGCTAAATACATGTTTTACAGCAACATTTTTATAAAGCTCAAGCAACTGGCTGCAATCACTTTCGTCTTCAAGCAGCGCGTGATTAAAATCACCGGTAAAGATCCTTGGCAAATTATCAATAAAGCGACGCGCCGCATACGGTACCAGCTTATTCAGCGTATTGACCCGTAAATACATAAAGAACTGATCTTCAGTACTTCGACTAAGAGAATTCGCACGAGATTTATCCCAGGCATTTTCAACAACCATGTTAAACAAAGAGCCTTTTTCGTGTACCCCCCAAGCCTCGTAAAGATGCTGATATAGCTGCTCCACGCTGAAAATACGTTTTTCTACCGCATCCTCAAGGTCAGCAACGCAATACGAGATGTCATCTGCGGCTTCCATAATCCACGTTAATGGGAACCGATTGTAAGGAGCCAGATCCAGTTCTTTACGCAACCTCGCAACATAGCCCTCTTCAGCTAAATAATAACCTGGTTTCTTCATTAAATAACTGTGGCTGGCAGGCGGTTCCCCTCGCCACCACGCCGGACGGGTATATTTAAGTATACAGCCCACCTGCGCCCAGGTCAGATTCATCCGCATCAGGGTATGCACTAAACGAATTCCCTGCGCATTTCCTTCAAACCAGCACAAATCCTGGCGAACCTTGCGGCGTAGTTCATTTAATTGGCTATCCCCCTCCTGCAAACGCAGCGCTTCGACCACGCAACGGTCTTCGGTTAGCGGCTGGCTGGCGGCATCGCCGGGGAACAGCCGCTGGCTGAACCAGTCGTTGATTGCCGCTTCGCCAAAATGGCCAAACGGCGGATTGCCGATGTCGTGCATCAAGCAGGCCATCTCGACGATACTTTCAAATGGACCGGTTAGCTCATCCAGCCCATAGCTCTCCAGCAGCTTCTGTTCTTTTAGACGACTTAGCACTTCTTTAGCGATATAGCGGCCAACCTGCTGAACTTCAAGAGAGTGGGTCAGACGGGTGCGCACCGCCGCGTTACGCTCTAGCGGGAATACCTGCGTTTTTTGCTGCAATCGGCGGATCGCCGGCGAGTTAACAATACGCCCGCGATCGCTTTCGAAAATGCGCAGGATTTCATGTTCCGTCTCAACCCCTTGCGGTGAACGATAGCGGCGACGCCAGTTAATCTTGTTACGAAAATCGATCTTTGCCATGGCCTTCCCCGTGCGAGCAATAACGTTTCCTTCTAAGCGCATGATAGACTATGCCGCTAAAACCCACACATCGCGAGTAAATCTATGAAAATCGGCATTATTGGCGCTATGGAAGAAGAAGTTACCCTTCTGCGCGACAAAATCGACAACCGCCAGACCATCACTATCGGCGGTAGCGAAATCTATACCGGACAACTTCAAGGTACCGACGTCGCTCTGTTGAAGTCGGGTATTGGTAAAGTGGCCGCCGCCATGGGCGCAACCCTGCTGATGGAACACTGCAAACCGGATGTGATTATTAATACCGGTTCGGCGGGCGGGCTGGCATCTACCCTGAAGGTTGGCGATATCGTTGTTTCTGACGAAGCGCGCTACCACGATGCTGACGTCACCGCATTCGGTTATGAATATGGCCAGCTTCCGGGCTGCCCTGCCGGTTTTAAAGCTGATGAAAAACTCATTGCCGCCGCGGAAACCTGCATCAAAGAGCTGAATCTTAACGCAGTACGCGGTCTGATTGTCAGCGGCGACGCCTTTATCAACGGTTCCGTCGGCCTGGCGAAAATCCGTCAGAACTTCCCGCAGGCCGTGGCGGTCGAGATGGAAGCAACGGCCATCGCTCACGTCTGCCACAGCTACGGCGTGCCGTTTGTTGTCGTTCGCGCCATTTCCGATGTTGCCGACCAACAGTCCCATCTGAGCTTCGACGAGTTCCTCGCCGTTGCCGCAAAGCAGTCCACCCTGATGGTGGAAAACCTGGTGCAGCGCCTGGCTCGTGGCTAAGTCACTTCAAACGGCTCTTGCCGCCCTGCTACTGCTCGTCCCGGCGTGGCTATTCGCTGCGCCGCGGGTGATTACGCTCTCCCCCGCCAATACCGAACTGGCGTTTGCCGCCGGTATTACGCCGATTGGCGTCAGTAGCTATTCTGATTACCCGCCAGAAGCCGCAAAGATAGAGCAGGTCTCCAGTTGGCAAGGGATGAATCTGGAACGGATCGTCGCACTTAAACCCGACCTGGTACTGGCCTGGCGCGGCGGTAATGCCGAGCGGCAAGTTAACCAGCTAAATTCGCTCGGTATTAAAGTTATCTGGGTCAAAACGTCTACTATCGAAGATATCATCACCACGCTTCGCCAGCTGGCGCAGTGGAGCCCACAGCCGGAAAAGGCGCGGCAGGCTGCCCAGAAGATGCAGGATGATTACCAGACCCTGAAAGCCCGCTACGCGAGCGCCCCTAAAAAGCGCGTCTTTTTACAGTTTGGCGCCAACCCGCTCTTTACCAGCAGCAAAGGGTCGATTCAGGATGAGGTTCTGACGCTGTGCGGAGGGGAAAACATTTTTGCCGCCAGCCGGGTTCCCTGGCCGCAGGTCAGCCGTGAGCAGGTGCTGGCAAGACAGCCGCAGGCCATTGTTATCACCGGAAATGCCAGCGAACTTCCCGCCGTTGCCCGTTACTGGCAGAATCAGCTAAAAATTTCGCTCATTGCGCTACATGGCGACTGGTTTGAACGTGCGAGCCCACGTATTATCCTCGCCGCAAAACAACTCTGTACTGCGCTCGAGCAGGTAAAATAATTACCTGATAACCCAGGGAACTCACGATGCTTGTCTATTGGCTGGATATTATTGGCACCGCGGTGTTTGCCATCTCCGGCGTCTTGCTGGCAGGAAAGCTGCGCATGGACCCTTTTGGCGTACTGGTATTAGGCGTGGTGACCGCGGTAGGCGGCGGAACCATTCGCGATATGGCTCTCGCCAACGGCCCGGTATTTTGGGTGAAAGACCCGACCGATCTGGTGGTTGCAATGGTCACCAGTATGCTCACCATTCTGCTGGTACGTCAGCCGCGCCGGTTGCCTAAATGGGTGCTGCCGGTACTGGATGCCGTTGGGCTGGCGGTATTTGTCGGTATCGGCGTCAACAAAGCGTTTCTTGCCCATAGCGGGCCGCTGGTCGCTGTCTGTATGGGCGTTGTCACCGGCGTTGGCGGCGGGATTATCCGCGATGTGCTGGCGCGCGAAATCCCGATGATCCTGCGCACGGAAATCTACGCCACAGCCTGTATCGTAGGCGGTATCGTTCACGCAACGGCGTACTACACTTTCCACGTTCCGTTAGAAAACGCGGCAATGCTTGGCATGGTGGTCACGCTGGTAATTCGCCTGGCGGCAATTCGCTGGCACCTGAAGCTACCGACGTTTGCGCTAGATGAGAATGGGCGCTAATAAAAGCAAAACGGTAACCTTAAAGTTACCGTTTTTAGTGTTTGCTCCCTCTTCCTGTGGAAGAGGGCTGGGGTGAGGGCACCCGGCCGCACTATCTTTAGACGCTGAACGAGGACCCGCAGCCACAAGTGCTTTTCGCATTCGGGTTGGTCACGATAAAGCGTGAACCTTCCAGGCCTTCAGTATAATCGACAGCCCCGCCGACCAGATACTGCAGACTCATTGGGTCAACCACCAGGCCGACGCCCTGCTTCTCGATAGTCATATCCCCATCGTTTACCTGATCGTCAAAGGTAAAGCCGTACTGGAAACCGCTGCAGCCACCGCCGGTGATGTACACGCGCAGTTTCAGGTTCGGATTGTCTTCATCCGCAATCAGGTCTTTTACTTTAATCGCTGCGGCTTCGGTAAACTCCAGCGGCAACGCTACGTCATCACTCATTTTATGCTCCCATTGATACTTCTGACCGGTTAAAGAATAACCCGACCTTTTGAGCCATTATCCAATACCCGAGTAAATCGTTCAAGTATTCTCCCCGCTAACCGGCTGTACCTTTGCCGCCCGCTCAGCTTCCTGTTTTGCCAGAGTGCGCTGCAGAATTGTCGAGTATAAAGGCTTACCGCCGAGGAATTGCGCCAATAGTGTTGCGCCCAGGCAGGTAATAATCATTGGCAAAATGAGCTGATAGTTATCGGTCATCTCGAGCACCAGCACGATGCCGGTTATCGGTGCACGGACCGAAGCGGCAAGGAGTGCGCCCATACCGGCAATGGCAAACGTCCCCGCATCCAGATGATACGCAGGAAACAGCGGCGTCGCCGCCATACCGAAGGCCGTTCCCAGTAGTGTTCCCAGCGCCAGCATCGGTGCGAAGATACCGCCGGGCGCGCCGGAAGAGAAACAGAGCAGCGTGGTAATCACCCGGGCGATAAAAATAAACAGTAGCAGGCCGACGGAAAAATTGCCCTCCGCGGCGATGGGAATCAGGTTAAACCCGCCGCCGGACGCCGTTGGCTGAATCAGCCCAAGAACGCCGCAGCAACCGCCGATTAAGCCGCCAATCAGCACCCATTTTTTAATATTTCCACCATGAATACGCTGGAACATATCCTGGGTACGCAACACCAGAGTGTTAAATAGCGGGCCGATACAGCCGAAAATCATCCCCAGCACCAAATATAACCACAGCGTGTTAACCGGCGCGTTGCTCAGCTTGCCAACCTCGATAACCGCATGATCGCCATTAAAAATACGAAAGACAATCGTCGACATAATAACGCCGGTAAACACGGCTTTAATGGAGATCAGGTTGTAGCGAAACTGCGGACGCATCTCTTCAATAATAAACAGAATACCGGCCAGCGGCGCGTTAAACGCGGCGGAGAGACCCGCTGCTGCACCGGTCGCCAATAGCGTATGACGTGCCTCCGGGCTGCGCATGCGGAACACATCCACCACCATGCGACCAAGATTGCCGCCCAGTTGCACCATCGGCCCTTCACGACCCAGTACCATTCCTGCGCCCAGCGTCCCCATACCGCCGATAAACTTCACCGGCAGCACGCGCCACCAGCGCACGGGACGCAGCTCTTCAAGCGCTCCCTCTATTTCCGGGATCCCCGATCCGCCCGCTTCTGGGGCAAAACGACGCACGAGGAAATACCCCACCATCGCCAACAGCGCAGAGAAAATAAAAGCCAGCGGCCAGACCAGAAACCAATGGTCTGCTACCGCAACCAGCGCGCCAATACGCAGGTTTTGCACCCAATTGACGCTTTTCTCAAACGCGACGCCTACCAGCCCTGCCAGCGTCCCTACAACGGCCGCCATCAATAAGACCGCCAGCGGCGTTTTATCTCGCTGTATCAACCGGCGCACGGCATCACCACGGCGAATCCGCACAAACTGATGTGTTGAAGAAGAGGGATTTTCTGCTTTCATGTCATTATCAATGATTAATAATACAAATGGAAAGAAGGGCATTCTAGCCAACCGAACAGGCCCCGTCGTCAAAAAAAATGCGCCGTGACCACATTGTTTCAATTGGGCAAAACTTTCATACCCTAAATAATTCGAGGTGCAGGACAAAACGGTTAACCATTTTGAACAGCACTTGTGCTGGCCCCGAAGGGGTGAGGCCGTAGGCCGAATCACGCGGCAAAGGAGTGAATCCCGATGAGCTTACTCTGGTAAGTAATTCGGGTGAACGAGCGCAGCCAACACACCTGCAACTTGAAGTATGACGGGTATATAACCTTCCTGGAATAACTTAGAATAGCCGACAAAACATTTTTCACGAACCAGGACCCTGGCTATGAGCAAATCTGAAAATCTGTATAACGCTGCGCGTGAACTTATCCCCGGCGGCGTGAACTCTCCGGTACGCGCCTTCACCGGCGTCGGCGGTACGCCGCTGTTTATCGAGCGCGCCGACGGCGCATATCTCTACGACGTCGATGGCAAAGCGTATATCGATTATGTTGGTTCCTGGGGCCCAATGGTACTCGGTCACAACCATCCGGCAATTCGCAACGCCGTGATCGAAGCTGCGGGACGCGGTTTAAGCTTTGGCGCGCCGACCGAGATGGAAGTCAAAATGGCGGCGCTGGTTACCGAACTGGTGCCGACCATGGATATGGTCCGCATGGTGAACTCCGGTACCGAAGCGACGATGAGCGCCATTCGTCTGGCGCGCGGCTTCACAGGTCGTGACAAAATCATCAAATTTGAAGGCTGCTACCACGGCCACGCCGACTGCCTGCTGGTGAAAGCCGGTTCCGGCGCGCTGACTCTGGGCCAACCGAACTCTCCGGGCGTTCCGGCAGATTTCGCCAAACACACCCTGACCTGCACCTATAACGATCTCGCATCTGTGCGCGCCGCGTTCGAGCAGTATCCGCAGGATATCGCCTGCATCATCGTTGAGCCGGTCGCCGGTAATATGAACTGCATCCCGCCGCAGCCTGAATTCCTGCCGGGCCTGCGCGCGCTGTGCGATGAATTCGGCGCGCTGCTGATTATCGATGAAGTGATGACCGGCTTCCGCGTGGCGCTGGCCGGCGCGCAGGATTACTACGATGTGGTACCGGATCTGACCTGCCTGGGCAAAATCATCGGCGGCGGCATGCCGGTTGGCGCGTTCGGCGGCCGTCGCGAAGTGATGGATGCGCTCGCCCCGACCGGCCCGGTTTACCAGGCGGGAACGCTGTCCGGTAACCCGATCGCCATGGCGGCGGGCTTCGCCTGCTTAACCGAAGTGGCGCAGCCTGGCGTGCATGAAACCCTGACCGACCTGACCAATCAGCTGGCTCAGGGTCTGCTGGACGCCGCCCGTGATACCGGTATTCCACTGGTAGTGAATAACGTCGGCGGCATGTTCGGCATTTTCTTTACCGATGCGCCAACCGTGACCTGCTATCAGGACGTGGTGAAGTGCGACGTGGAGCGCTTTAAGCGCTTCTTCCACCTGATGCTGGAGGAAGGCATCTACCTGGCGCCGTCAGCGTTTGAAGCGGGCTTTATGTCTATCGCCCACAGTGAAGAAGATATCGATAACACCATCGCCGCAGCGCGTAACGCCTTCGCGAAGCTGTAACCCTAAACGCCGGGGCAACGCTGCCCCGGCGATAAAGTCATGCCTTAAAAAAACATAAATTTGCGTCGGCCGACGCATAACATTGTGCAAACTCGATCGCCTCGAAAGATTGTCATCATCGCGCCTCGTAGAACCAAAAATCGTCAGCAGACAGCTTGCCGTCAGAAGCAGATTCTCAGCGAAAACTCAGCCGCAAGGATCGCTCAGGATGACCATTCAGGCTTCCCCTACACCGCATGACGCCATTTTCAAACAGCTCATGGCCCATACCGACACCGCCAGAGATTTTATTGATATTCATCTTCCACCAGATCTGCGCACGCTGTGCGATCTGAACACGTTACAGCTGGAATCAGGCAATTTTATTGAAGAGGACCTGCGCGCCTATTACTCTGACATACTTTACTCCCTGAAAATAAAAGATAAGACGGGCTATATTCACGTACTTATTGAACACCAAAGCACCCCGGACAAGCAGATGGCTTTTCGCCTGATGCGCTATGCCGTAGCCGCCATGCAGCAGCATCTTGAGGCCGGGCATACGCATCTCCCGCTGGTCATTCCCATCTTATTTTATCAGGGTAAAACCTCGTCTTACCCCTTCCCGATGGACTGGTACAGCATGTTTGACTTGCCGGAGTGGGCAAAAACAATCTACAACCGCCCTTTTCCGCTGGTCGATATCACCGTGATACCTGACGACACGATTATGCAACATCGACGTATTGCGATACTGGAGCTTCTGCAGAAACATATTCGTCAGCGCGACCTCCTGTTGCTGCTGGAGCAATTGGGGGTTCTGCTTAACGCCGGATACACTACCTCCGAACAACTAAAAATGTTATTTAACTATATGGGACAGCGCGGTCACACCGAGAACCCTAAGGCTTTTTTCAATGGACTGGTAAGTCATATACCGCAGGAGGAGTCAATGGAAACACTGGACGAATGGCTGGAAAAGAACGGTAAAGAGCTTTTTCTTGAATGGGGCGTTGAAAAAGGCGAAGCAAAGGCCCGGATAAAAATTGCCAACCGGATGCTGGAAAACGGAATGGAGCCATCACTGATAATCCAGCTCACCGAAGTAACGGAAAACGAAATAAAACAGCTCCAGAGTTCAGATTCTTAAGCAGCTCTAAATATGTACAAAAACAGCTTTTGACATCGCGATGCCCGGTCGAGCACCGCGATGTCGAAAAGTTATCGGCTCTGTTTTCTTAACAGATAGATAAAGTACGGTGCGCCGATAAAGGTCGACAGCAGTCCCGCCGGGATCTGGTAAGGGAACATCATCATCCGCCCGCACCAGTCGGCAAACACCAACAGCACCCCGCCAATCAACCCGGACATCACCATATGCGGCATCGTACGGCGAAAACCCATCATACGAGCGATATGCGGTGCCATCAGACCCACGAAGCTAAGCGGGCCGATAGTTAGCGTTGCGCTGGCGGTTAAGCACGCCGCCAACAGCAGTAACGCGATGCGCGACGGGGTCAACGCCACCCCAACGGCCCTTGCCGCCTCACTGCCCAACGGTAGAATCGTCAGCCAACGTCGACATAGCGGAGCCAGCGCCAGCAGGATGATCATCACCACGCCGCTGCGCACCACTAATTCCGGCGTTGCGCTGTAGGTTGAGCCGGAGATCCACGTCAGGATCTGCGCCATTCGCGGGTCACCGCTGGCCTGGAGCATCATCAGCAGCATGGTAAACGCGGTGCTCAGCGCCATCCCCGCCAACAGCATACGATGCGGCGAGAACCCGCCGCGTCCGGCAGCAATCAGGATAACCAGCAGCGTCGCCGCGGCCCCGAGGCTACCGGCAGGCAGCAGCCAGCCAAACGCATTGCCCGGCACAAAAAACAGCATCACCACCACGCCGAACGCCGCGCCGGAGCTGATCCCAAGCACTTCCGGGCTGGCCATCGGATTACCGGTCAGACGTTGAATGATGCAGCCTGCAACCGCCAGCATCATTCCGGCAAACAACGCCGCCAGAATACGCGGCCAGCGCCAGGGCATCAGCTCATCCAGTAACGTACCGCTGGCCCAGTGCCAACCCTGCGCGTCGCGGCCAAAGGTCAGCGCCACGACAATTGCCAGCAGCAGAATCACCAGCCCGCCGAGCGCGAACCACTGCACGCTTTGCCGCTCCGCCAGCACTTTGTCACCGCCGTTCATCACCGGTGCGCTAATGCTACGCAGGCGCGGCAGCAGCCATAGCAGCAAGGGCGCGCCAATCAGCGCAGTTACCGAGCCGGTGGAGATTTCCATCCACACCCGGGTGAGCCACAGAATAACCTGATCGGAAATCCACAGCAGCAGCGCGCCAATCAACGCTGCCAGCAACAAGCGCGATAACAGACGACGAGCACCCAGCATCTTCGCCAGCAGCGGCGCAAACAGACCGATAAAGCCGATAATTCCTACCGCATTGACCAACAGCGCGCTAATGATAATCGCCAGCGTCAACGCCCCCAGCCGCGCCAGAGATAGCGCCAGTCCGAGGTTACGCGCTACACCGTCATCCAGCCCCATCAAGGTCAGCGGACGCAGCAGCAGCAGGGTTAAAATCGCCCCGCCGAGCAGCTGTGGCCACAGCCGCTGCACCACGCTCCAGTCGGTCTGCGTCAGGGTACCGGTGCTCCACAGGAACATACTTTGCAGCTGATCATGATGGAAAATCGCCATCAGCTGGTTGAGCGCACCGCAGTACAAACTCACCACCAGCCCCGCCAGAATCAAGGTCACCGGCGAGAGCCGTTTACCCCAGGAGACACCAAATACCAGCGCGCCGACGAGGCACGCCCCGGCCAGTGCGGCAAACTGCGAAGCCAACACGCCAGGGATCGCCCACAGCGTAGTAACCGTCATCCCTAACTGCGCGCCGGTCGCGACGCCAAGCGTTGTCGGTTCCGCCAGCGGATTACGCAACACCTGCTGGAACAGCACGCCCACCAGCCCCAGCCCGGCACCGACCAGCAGCGATATCGCCAACCGCGGCAACAGGCTGTAGTGGAACAGCATCTGGGAAATATTATCGATATCCGGCAGCCAGAGCGCCTGCCCCCACTCGTTTCTCGGCAGCGCCACGCTGAGGTTGAACAGCGTTAGCGTAAAAGCGGCGATCAGCAAAACAGAGAGCAACAATACCGCCAACGGAGAAATTCGCTGCCTCATGCCGGGACTCCCTGCGCATCGGCCAGCACGCGAGCAAAATACATCGCCGATAGCGTCGCGCCATAGAACCACACCGCCGGGACGCGCTGAAAACGCCCAGAGCGAACAAAAGGCATCGCTCGCCATAGCGGCGTCGCCATTAATTGCGCCATTTCCCGCTCGTTACCATGATCGAAACAGAGGACATCGGCATCTTTATAGGCCGCCAGCCGGTCGATCCCGACGGTGACGCTGCCCCAAAAGGTGGTTTCGCCCTGCCAGGCATTTTTGATATCAAAGCGATCGAGCACTTCCTGGAACAGGCAGTTTTGCGCAAAGACCAGCACGTGACGGGTATCAAGCAGGGTAATCATCAGCAGAGGGCGATCGCCACGCCGGGCAAAGCGAGGCCGCAGGCTTTCCATCAGCGCGTCAAACTCCGCCAGATGGCGCTTCGCTTCCTGCTGCTTGCCAATCAGTTCAGCCATTTCATTGAGCGACTGTTGCGCCATCATCAGCGGACGCTTGCCGTCGCTGAAGGTGAATCCTCGCCCGGGCGCAATGCGCGCCAGCTTTTCCGACGAAGGGCCGTATCCTGCCGACCAGACCAGAAACGACGGCTTCATTTGCGTCAACAGCTCCAGATTCGGCTCGGTGCGCAGTCCAACATCAATCACCGATGGCGGCAGCGCAGGTTCGTTAACCCACAGCCTGTAGTTCGGGATATCGGCGACGCCATAGGGCGTGACGCCCAGCGCCAGCAGCAGCTCGACCGGCAGCCACTCCAGAGCCACAATACGCTGCGGGTCAACCTGTGCCGCCCGCGCGCCGCGCATCTGCCACAGTAGCGGTGAGAGCGCCATCGCGGTCAGCAGGCGCCGCCGCGTGATTAAATTCAGGTTTTCCATCAATAGACAAAACTTACCGGCGCTGCGCCAGCCGGATGCGGCAGGATCCCCATCGGGATACCGTAAATTTGTTCCAGGGTTTCACTACGCATCAGTTCCGCAGGCGTTCCCTGAGCAATCATTTCACCACCGCGCAGGGCCACCAGATAGTCGCAGTAACGGGCAGCCATATTGATATCATGCAGGACGGCAATAACCGTCAGCCCGCGCTGCTGGCTAAGACGGTGAACCAGTGCCAGAACATCCACCTGGTGGGCGATATCCAGCGCCGAGGTTGGCTCGTCGAGCAGCAGGCAGCGGCTATCCTGGGCTACCAACATGGCAATCCACGCGCGCTGACGTTCGCCGCCGGAGAGGCTATCCACCAGCCGATGGGCCAATGGTTTCAGGCCAACCAGCGCAATCGCCTCTTCGACCTTTTCCCGATCCGCGGCGCCAAAACGCCCCAGCGCTCCGTGCCACGGATAGCGGCCGATAGCCACCAGTTCACGCACCGTCATGCCTTCCGCTGGCGGCAGCTGCTGTGGCAGATAGGCCACTTTGCGGGCAAACGCTTTGCTGCTCCAGCTATCGAGCGGCTGGCCGTCAAGCAGGACATCGCCTTCCGAGGGCGGCTGATGGCGACCCAGCATTTTTAACAGCGTCGATTTGCCGGAGCCGTTATGGCCAATCAGGCCAGTCACTTTTCCTGCCGGGAAGGTTAATGAGAGAGGATGCAATAGCGTGCGACCGGGCACGCGGAAGGTCACGCGGTCCAGCGAAAACGTAGTATCAGAGTGCGGAGTGTTTTCCTGCATAACGGGACCTGGTAAGAGGCGCGGCGAACCGCGCCCATTAAGTGGTTAGAAACGGAAAGTTGCGGTCGCCACGACCTGACGCTCTGCGCCCCAGAAGCAGCCATAAGTATTGAAGCAGCTTGCAACGTACTCACGATCGAACAGGTTGTTCACGTGAAGCGCCACGTTAGAACCAGCCATGCCCACGCGAGCCAAGTCGTAACGGACTAATGCATCCACAACCGTGTAGCTACCCACCTTGAAGGAGTTCGCAGGATCGCCGTAGCTGGAACCTGTAAAACGAGCACCAGTCCCCAACGTCAGGCCAGACAGCGGACCGTTAAATAAAGTGTAATCGCCCCACAGTGATGCCATGTGTTTTGGCACCTGTGCTGGCGTGTTGCCTTTGTAGTTAGTATCCGTGGTGTATTCAGCATCGGTATAAGTGTATGAACCAACCACATTGACGCTGGCAGAGAGTGCCGCTTTCGCTTCAATTTCCACACCGCGCGAGCGAATCTCACCGCCTTCAACTGAGAAGAATGAGCCAGCCGGATCGGCCATCAGGTTGTTGGTTTTGGTCAACTGATAGACGGCGCCAGTAATCACGATTGGACGTTCGTTCGGTACGTATTTCACACCAGCTTCGTACTGTTTACCTTTAGACGGAGCGAAAATATTGCCAGTAGCCCCTGTCTGCGAAGCCGGTTCGAACGATTCACTGTAGCTGAAATAAGGCGTTACACCATTATCGAACAGGTAGTTAACACCACCGCGCCAGGTGAACTGCTTATCATCACGGTTAGCAGTAGTACCATAAACGCGATTCAGAGAGTCCTGCTTCGCCCAGTCATAACGGCCACCCAAGGTAACCAGCACTTTATTCCACTGCGCCTGATCCTGCACATACAAGCCAGTTTGCTTTTGCTTATTCAGGACTTGATACGGGCCAGTAATGACCGGAACTTTAGAGTTGAAATCAAAATCAGTAGATACAGGATTGTAAAGGTCAAGCAACGGAACAGAGTCGTCATAACCAAACCAAGAGTTGATATCATTGCGCATGCGCATAAAGTCAACGCCAGTCAGCAATATGTGATCGATCGAGCCTGTTGCAAAGCTACTCTGCAACTGAGTATCCACGGTGAAGTTCTGCAACTTTTCATCATCAATGACGTATTTACGCGCTAGATAACGCCCCTTATCCTCAGGCGCTAATGCTGCGCACTGCTTACTATCCTTGTTCGCTGGATCAGAACATACCCCGTAGCCATACACACTGTTTTGTGAGGTCTTGTTCTCAGCATAACGCAGGTTCTGACGCACGGTGAAAGTGTCATTAAATTCGTGGTCGAAGCTGTAGCCAACCATTTTCTCGTTACGAGAGTAGGTATTGTTGTTAGCGCCTTCGTTGAAATCGGTTGGGAGACGTTTACCGTTCGGTAACGGCGTCACCGTTCCCTCTTTTGGCAACCAGCCGTAGTAGCCAGTCTCCGGCTCATTCTGGAAGTAGGAGAGGAACGTAAAGTTGGTTTTATCATCCGGACGCCAGCTGAATGATGGCGCAATGGCATAACGCTGTTCTTCTGCTCCCTTCTGCTGTGCGTTCGCTGAACGCGCCAGACCGGTAAGGCGATAGGAATAAACGCCGTCATCATCGATGGCATCACTGAAGTCAAAGCCGGTCTGCCATAGGTTATCGGTGCCCATTTTAAACTGAACTTCTTTTAGCGGCTCCGTAGTAGGACGTTTGCTGACCATATTCAGCAAACCACCCGGGCTGCTCTTTCCGTAAAGAACGGAGATCGGGCCACGCATGACTTCTGCACGCTCCAACATATACGGGTCGACCACCGCATCGTTGTAGAAGTTACCCTGCATCTTCAAGCCATTTAGAAAGTTATTCTGGCTTTGGCCATCAGCAGCGAATCCGCGGATGATCAGATAATCGTAAGTATTAGAAGCACCACGCGTGCCCACCGCAACACCAGGTGTATAGCTCAACGCTTCTTTAACTGATTTCGGCTGGTGGAGAGCCATCTCCTCAGCGGTCACCACGGATATAGACTGTGGTACCTTTTGAATAGGGGTATCCGTTTTAGTCCCCGTGGCGGATTGCCTCGCCGCGATGGTCGCCGCAGGTCCCCAAGCGCTCTCCTGCGGAGCTGGAGCTGCGGTTACGGTAATCGTTTCTTCTTTCGCTTCAACTGCCGCCTGTGCATAGACAGACATGCCGCTAACCGCCGTGGCTACTACGACTGCGATTTTACGCAGCGAGTGGTTTGGCTGAGCAGTTTTTGGACGCGCCATGGGTATATCTCTAATAAAAGTGAATGATAACGTAAACGAGAATTATTATTATGACGGATGCCATGATAGGCGAAACGCAGAATATATGGCAAGAAATATGCCCCTGATTACGTGTCAAAGGCTGAATTAATAACCAGACGGTAATTGTGGAGTTAAACTGCTGTTAAGTTTTTTACAGATATAAATAAGCCCTCTAATACTGAGGTATTAGAGGGCTTATTTATAATCCGCAAAATCATTCAAGCCGCATCGAGGCGGCAAGAGAAGAAATCCCCAGGAACATAGATAACTATGTGACTGGGGTTTCTGACAAATCTGCCGGGAGCAGATTTGAACGCTTTTTGCAGCGGCCCCGTAAGGGGCGAGGCCCAGGGACGGGCCGAGTAATCCGCAGCCAACAAAGAGGCGGCTTTAAGGATGAAGCGGATAATTAATTGCTGCCGAACATATCCTTAATCCAGCCCGCTACGCCATCGCTCTTCTCCTGCTTCGGCGGTTGCTGCTGCTGATTTTGCTGCTGTTGCGGCTGCTGCCCGGACTGGTTGAACGGGTTATTCGCCTGCTGCTGTTCGAGCTGCTGCTGTTGCATCTGCTCGCCCTGGCGGCACAGCGTATCCGGTGAAGTCGTCCATACCGGAAGGGAACGCATTCCGCCGCCGCAGACGAAGTTACCGCTACCATCGACGCCCATATCCACCACGTCTTCCGGCGCAGTGAGCACCAGCGGCGTCGGGGTCTGGTTAGCCAGATAACGCTGATAAATCGACATCGCACCGCTGGCACCGTACAGCCTGGTCGGCTGGTTATTATCGCGACCCACCCAGGTAATCGTCACCTGACCACCGTCAATACCGGCAAACCAGGTATCAACGTTGTTGTTGGTGGTCCCGGTTTTACCCGCCAGATGCAGACCCGGATACTTCGCGCCCAGCTGGCGGCCGGTACCACGCTGCACAACCTGCTGCATGGTCCAGAGCGTCATATACGCCGCTTGTGCCGGAACCGCACGTTCAGCCTGCGGATAGCTCTGATACAGCACGGTACCATCTTCGGCAATAACCGAACGCAGCGCCGAGAGCGGTGCGCGGTTGCCGCCGCTGGCAATGGTCTGGAACGCCTGAGCCACTTCAATCGGCGTCAGGTTTAGCGCCCCCAGCAGCATAGCCGGAACTGCATTGAGCTGATTCTTCGGTGCGCCCAGTTTAGTCCAGGTATCGACCACCGCCGGTAGGCCCAGCGCCATCCCGAGGTTCACCGTCGGCACGTTCATTGAACGAGTCAGGGCGTCAACCAGCATCACTTTACCGCTATCGCTGTAGCGACGATCGTCGTTCTGCGGCGACCACGTCTGTCCGTTGGACAAACGAATCGCGATTGGCGCATCGGCAATCCAGGTATTCAGTCGATACTGATTCGGCTGGCTCAGGGCGGTCAAATAGGTCGCCGGTTTTGCCAGAGAACCAATCGAACGACGCGCCTGCATCGCACGGTTATAACCGGCAAACTGCGGCTCCGCCCCGCCGACCATCGCCCGCACCTCGCCGGTGAAGCGATCGACGACAACCATTGCGGTTTCCAGATCCGGCAGCTTACGCTGTTTCTTCAGCGCCGGAATGCCTTCTGTCGCCGCTTTTTCCGCCGCATCCTGCGCGACTGAGTCGAAAGTGGTAAAGATCTTCACGCCGGAGAGCTCTTTCACTTTATCGCCCAGCTTCGCCTGCAGCTCCTGACGCACCATCTGCATAAACGCAGGCTGCGGAGAGATAACCCCGCCGCGCGGTTGCACGCCCAGTGGACGCGCGCTCAGCATGTCATACAGTTCCTGATCGATAACCTGCTGCTGTTGCAGAAGACGCAGCACGAGGTTGCGTCGCTCCAGCGCCAGCTTCGGGTTACGCCACGGGTTATAGACCGACGCACCTTTAACCATCCCTACCAGCAGCGCCTGCTGATCGAGGCTCAGCTCTTCTACCGGGCGACCAAAGTAATACAGGCTCGCCAGCGGGAAGCCGCGGATTTCGTTATCGCCGCTCTGCCCGAGGTACACCTCGTTCATATACAGCTCAAGGATACGATCCTTGCTGTAACGCGCATCAACGATCAGCGCCATATAGGCTTCGTTAATTTTACGCCAGTATGAACGTTCGCTGGAGAGGAACAGGTTCTTCACCAACTGCTGGGTCAGCGTACTCGCCCCCTGCACCGTACGACCAGCGGTCAGGTTAGCCAGCACCGCACGGCCAATCGAGTAAAGGCTGATACCGTCGTGCTCGTAGAAATGGCGGTCTTCGGTCGCCAGCAGCGTATCGACCAGCAGATCCGGGAAGCCGTTACGCTTCACGAACAGGCGCTGTTCGCCGTTGGCCGACTGCAGCATGGTAATCAGACGCGGATCGAGGCGGAAGAAACCGAACTGGCGGTTGTTATCCATATTCTCGATGGTGTCCAGACGATCGCCAGAAAAGCTCAGACGCGCGCGCACCTGACCTTCTTTACTGTCCGGGAAATCGAACGGACGGCGGATCATCTCGATGCTGTTGGCCTGCACGGTGTATTCGCCCGGGCGCGTCATCGCGCTCACCTGACGATACTGCGTGGCGTTAAGCAGCCGCACCATTTCGTTTTTGCTGATCTGCATATCCGGTTCAAGGTTAACCATCCGGCCATATACCGCGGCAGGCAAATCCCAAACTTTACCGTCAATGCGGCTACGGATTTTCTGATCGAGATAGACGCCGTAGGCGGCAATGATCACCGCAAAGACGATACCAATCTTAATCAGCAACCATAGCCAGGTGCGTTTACGACGAGGGGGTTTACCGCCTTTGCCTTTTCCTTTCTTCGGCATCGGTTTTTCATCCTCATAGTCATCATCATCGTAATCGTCGTCGTAGTCCTCTTCCCGAACCCGACGACGAGTTACCTTTTGTTTTGTCGGGCGCGTGGGTTTCCCCTTACGTCCGATCGGCTCGCGGTCATCTCCCGCCATGCTTTTTCTCCGCAACTTTCAGGCGTAAAAGCCTGATTCTCAATGTTTCCCCCGACAGGAGGAAGAAGAAATCTCTCAAATTGACGCCTGAATGTCTTCGTTTTCAGGTATCCATTTATGGACTGCGCGACGTCTTATCATGTCGCTCGCATGATTTTCACTTTAAAAATTCACCATACAAATCACATTGTTACACGCTTCATTGGCAGAATAATTCGGGACACAGCATTTATTGTCCAGGAGACACAGGATAGCACTAAACCGCGACATTCTTAACCAGCATTTTACATGCTCATCGGGTAACAAAAGGGAAATTATTATGTTTTTTAATAACATAAAAATGTGCGCCTGTACCCATCGCAACAGCAGCTGACTGCCAGCGGAAACGGGAATCGCAGCAGCAGAAAATATTATTTTAGTCAGGAAAAGAGAGTCATCTCGGCCGAAAGAAAAAGAATTTTAAAAGATCGCAATGATAAAAACGAGAGCCGCTTAACATTTATAATTTGGCAGATTTTGTGATGAATCCATACAAATATTTGTTAAACTGTCAGCCAATTAATTTTTCCCGATTAATATATTATGCGCAATTTCGTTATATTTCCGCTTCTGGCGGTCGCCCTGCTCTCAGGCTGTCAGCAAAATCGTTCGACATCCCTTAGCCCTGCCGTTAGCGGCCAGGCCCAGCTTGAGCAACTCGCCTCCGTTGCTGCCGGGGCACGCTATCTGAAGAATAAATGCAACCGTAGCGATCTTCCCGCCGATGATGTCATTAACCGCGCGGCAATAAATGTGGGTAAAAAACGTGGATGGGAAAATATTGATGGAAATATGCTAAGCCAGCGCAGCGCGCAGCTATATCAGCAGCTCCAGCAGGACAGTACGCCGGAAGCCACAAAATGCAGTCAATTTAATCGCCAGTTAGCACCGTTTATTGATAGTCTGCGCGGAAAATAGCTATTTTCTTAATTTCGATCGCGATATTTTTATTCTCCCTGCTGACTCTCCTCAATGGTCCCGCCCGGCCAGTCGTCCAGCGCCGCCAGGGTAAAAGTTTGACCATTAAAACTAAACACGGTGACATCCTGTTGAATCTGCTCGATAACCAGGTTCGGCAGCGGCGAATCGCCCTCCTTCCATGATTGTCCGTTCAATACAATGCTGCGCTTCTCCGCCAGAGAGGCGTAGACGTGCGCGCTGTAGCGCAAAGGCGGCAGATTATCTTCATCAACCTCAGTTTCCGCCTCGATCTGTATTTCTGCCTCAGCTTTAACCGGCACCGCCGCTTTTTTTACCACTGGTTCAGCGGGAGGCTGATTGAGCGGCATCAGCGCCGCATGGGCTACCGGCAGCGTCATCGGCTGCGGCTCAGGTTTGTTGCGCCATTGCTCACCGCCAAACCAGCCCAGCGCAATCAACAATGCGGCATACAGTGGCACGATTACATACGGGATTTGCACCATTCTCCCGATCACCACCGGGGGCTCATCAGGTTGAGGAAACGGCTCTTGCTGGCGAACAAGCACTGGCTTTCTCCTTAATAAAGAAACGCCATCCCGGCCTGCGGTTTTCACACCGCAGGCCGGGAGGTTCAGGACTAACTTAATTTACTTACTGCTCACCGGCAGGCCAGCGCCCTGGGCATCGCCTTGCGGCAGTTCCAGTACCGCAACGGACCAGGCCGGAAGCGTAACGGTACCGTCAGCAGCAATCTGTACGCCATTTGCCAGCGAAGATTCGCCCGCCTTCTGCTGGATAGCGCTCAGTTGCAGCGTTTCCCCGGCAAA
Source organism: Klebsiella sp. RHBSTW-00484 (assembly GCF_013705725.1). Classification (NCBI taxonomy): domain Bacteria; kingdom Pseudomonadati; phylum Pseudomonadota; class Gammaproteobacteria; order Enterobacterales; family Enterobacteriaceae; genus Klebsiella; species Klebsiella sp. RHBSTW-00484. The sequence continues at coordinate 4,994,782 of NZ_CP055481.1, forward strand.
ATCATTCAGCGTCCGGCTTTCCGGCCCGGCGTTAATCGCCACCACCAGACCATCAAGGCGGCTATCCAGGCTCGCGCCCGCTTTCGCACCGTCATCCACGATCATAACCAGCAGACCTGCCTGCTGATCAGAACCGGTATTACGGAAATCAACGCGCTTCATCACCTCGCTACCGTCGCCCAACGTGAACAGCGGCGAAGATTTACGCAGCTCGGTCAGTTCCAGGTAGAACGCGGTCATCTGCTTCAGCTCAGCTTCGCCCGGCGTAGCAACCATATCTTTGACGCGAGAAATCACATCATAGTTGCTGCCATCATCACTGCTGCGCGGCATCCCGACGTTGTAGTTGTTATCCTGCATAGAATAATCAACGCGGTTGAACCAGTCGCCGGAGTCGTAGGAGTCGCGGGTGAAGGACTTCGAGCGCAGCAGTTCAGAGCCCTGCTGGTCGAACGCAATCCCCTGCCCCAGCATCACCGTCGCCAGTGAAACCGCCTGCATGCGAACGCGGGTCGCCAGGTCAGCTTCCTGGGACGCTTTATAGCTGATCATGTCCCACAGGGTCTGGTTGTCGTGCTTCGAAACATAGTTGACGACTTCCGTCGGGTCTGCGGCATAACCGCCAGGCGCGCCGTTATAGTCAATTTCGCTGCCTTTCTTCACCGCGCCGTCTTTATCGATCATCACAAAATCGGCAAGGTTACCGGCCATTCCCAGACGGGTCAGGTCAGCCAGGTGGCGAACTTGATCATCGCTCAGGCTGGTAATTTCGTTTGGTAATACGCCCGCGCCGCTGCCGACGCCCTGGTTCTGACGCAGCGCATCGCCGGAGTCGAACGGCCCGCCGCCGCGCACGGAGTCGCGCAGGCGATCGGAGAAGGTACCGATACCGGTGCCTTTCAGGTTGATCTGCGAAGCAATTTCAAAACGATCGCTCTGGTTAGAGTCCCAGCCTTCACCGAAGAAGTAGATATCCGGGTTCAACGCTTTGATGCGATCCCACGCCGAGAGAATTTGCGCTTTCGGGTGATAGCCCATCAGGTCGAAGCGGAAGCCATCGATTTTATAATCGGTGGTCCACACCGCCAGCGAGTCGGCGATAAGCTTGGCGAACATCCGATGTTCCGGCGCGGAGTCTGAACAGCAGGTAGCGGATTCAACGCTGCCGGTGGTTTCATTCAGGCGCTGATAGTACCAGGGGACAATCTTATCCAGCACCGAGGTGCGATCGGTCGGCCCGGCGGCATTGGTGTGGTTGTACACCACGTCCATAATGACGTTCATCCCCAGATCCTGCTTGATCGCCTGAATCATGGTGCGGAACTCTTTAATACGCGTCGTGCCTTCCGGATCGGTCGCATAGGATCCTTCCGGAACCGTGTAATGGAACGGATCGTAACCCCAGTTATAGGAGTCGGTCTGCGCCACCAGAGTATTCAGCGCCTGCACCTGCGGGTTATCCTGGCTATCGCTCTGCTTGAGCTGATTCAGCACCTCTTCCACCGTGGATCCGCTGTCGCAGTACCCGGCAAATTCGCTGCTCTTCACCGCGCTGTTCACTTCACACAGGCGGCTGAACGGCTGCTGAATGTCAGCGACTTTATCGCTGAACTCATTCACCGTCGCCAGATCGAAGACCGGCAGCAGCTCAATGTGCGTCACGCCTGAAGCCGAGAGCTTCTTCAGGTGCTGCACCATATTGCTGTCGCCAGCGGTCAGCGCGAGGTATTTACCGCGCAGTTCGGCCGGGACGGTCTGATCCCAGGCGGAGAGATCGCGAATATGCGATTCATGGATCGTCATCTTCGCTAGATCAGCTTTGGTTTTCTGCGCATGCGGCATGGTCAGGCTGTCCCAACCGTCAGGCTTGAGCGCGCTGTCGTTGAGGTCAACGACCTGACTGTACTCCGAGTTGGTCGACAAGCTGTGCGCGTACGGGTCGGTAACTTCGTACTGTTCAACCTTACGCGACTGCGGGTGATACACCGTCATCGCATAGCGGTAGAATGCCCCTTTCAGGTCGCTACCACCCTGCCACGACCATGCGCCAGAAACGCTGTCGCGGGTCATCGGATGGCTGCCGGTCACTTTCTTATCGGCACTGTACACCACCACATCCACCTGCTGAGCGGTCGGTGCCCAGACGCGGAAGTTCACGCCGCCGTCGGTCAGCTGCGCACCGTAACTCTGCGCTTCTGCCGCTTCAGCATAGGTATCGTCCAGTACGCCCGCCGTCTGTACCTGGGTGGCGGAAATCAGGATCCCGTCCTGCTCTGCGGCAATGGCAACCGTTTCACCCTGCAACAGTTCATCAACGTTGGCGTTTTCCGGCAGCTTAAAGGCCGCATAGCTGGAAAGATGCGGGAAGCGCATGCTGACCTGCTGGCTAACGGTGGTCGGCGTCAGTTTCAGATAGCGGTCGGTAAATTTACCTTCGCTATCGGCCGCCACTTTACTGCTATGGCTGTAGTACAGACGCACGATGGGCTTATCCTGACCGCCCGGCCACAACAACGTGTTTTTATCGACCCAGTGGGCTTCGGCCAGCGCCACGCCAAACGCGGCGCGGAAGGCATCGGCGCGGGAATCGTAGACCGCGCTGTTACCAGCGATAACGGAAACCGTGCGATCGGTAAAGTCGCCAAACGACACTTGCAGATCGCTGTCGATCAGCTTATTGGTGCCGTCGCGAACAATCACGTTAATACAGCCGCTTTCTTTATTGAGCGGAACCACCCAGTACGGGCCATATTTGTCGCTGCCCGTCGGCATGGTGCTGACATCGTTCCAGTCAGCAACCGGCGAGCTCAGCGCGTCGCAGGTTTCGTTATTCCACAGATAGAGGTTTTTACTGCTGTAGTCCGCCGCGCTGTTGCTGGTGATCCCGGCAATATCCACCAGGTGGATGACCGCCTGGTTTTCTACCGCCGTGACCGCTTCACCGGGCACCGCAACGTCAGGTAAACGTACAACGACATCCTGATTATCAGGCGTGTCAGGATTTCCAGAGGAAGAAGAAGAGGATCCGTTATCGCAGCCGCTAAGCAAAACCAGCGATCCCAGAACCAGGGCATTACGGGTATATCTGAGCATTCGATAGTCCCTTTAATACCCGTCATACTTCAAGTTGCATGTGCGTTGGCTGCCTCGCTCACCCCAGTCACGTACTTAAGTACGCTCCTGGGGACTCACTGCGTTGCCGCCTTCCTGCAACTCGAATTATTTAGGGTATATGCTGATTAATTATATGAAGTGATCTATGAACGAAATTATTCAGAGTGCATTACAGCACCATGAAAAATGACGAGCATATCTTTAAAGCGTCGATAATTAGATATTCTTGCTCTCTTCGGTTCAATCATCCATTCACTCACCCCTTGGGGGCGTAGGCGGCCGGGGGAGAAAAAATAAAAAGGGAATGACGACCGCAATAGCGAAACTCATTATGATTCGCAGCGACCAACACAGATTCCCGCAATAAGCATACTTAGAATAAAAAAACGCCCCACCAATATCGGTAGGGCTGTACCTTTTGCTGAGGGAAATAGAATGAACAAAGGAATGAAAATGCATAATTCCGTGATGAGATTAACAATATCAAATAAAAAAATAATTAATTACGCGCCTCATATTGTGACCTCCATCATATTATTAATTCTCTGCCAACAGCTCGCTCAATTAACCTGGAAAATAATTTTCCCGGTAAACTTTACGGATAACGAACGCCCTCATAGCAGCCTGACAGCACCTCCCGATGTTCCATCTAAAACAGCGCTTCCGCGCTTTACGTTGTTTGGTATCGCGGAGAAGACCGCCGCGCCCGCAAGCGTTAATGACCTTCGGCAGGCCCCCATTTCAGCTTTAAAACTGCGCGTGACCGGTCTGCTCGCCAGCACCGACCCAGCCCGCGCCATTGCTATTATGATGAAAGGCAATCAACAGGTTAGCCTCGGCGTTGGCGATAACACGCCGGGTGGAGAGGCCAAAATCGTCGCTATTTTTCCCGACCGACTGATCGTCAATTATCGCGGCAGCAACGAGGCCATCCCGCTGTTTAACGACCAACCTACTGGCGCAAAAAATAGCGCGATGACCCCAACCCAACAATTGGCTCAGGAACTGCGCAAGCAACCGCAAAATATTCTTCACTACCTCAATATTTCGCCGGTGATGACCAATGACAAACTGAGCGGATATCGCCTGAATCCAGGCAAAGACCCGGCATTATTTCGCGAGGCCGGTCTCCAGGAAAACGACTTAGCTATTGCCCTGAACGGCCTGGATTTACGCGACAGAGAACAGGCCCAGCAGGCGTTAACTCAGCTTCCGGAATTAAGTGAAATAACCCTTACCGTTGAACGCGATGGTCAGAAACACGATATTTACCTGGCCCTGAGGGACGAATAATTGAACATCACCACCGTTATCCGCCCATTTTTCCTGGCGCTGCTTATATTCTCATCCCTGTTATTCAGACCGGCTGGTGCGGAAGAATTCTCTGCCAGCTTTAAGGGAACCGATATTCAGGAATTTATCAATACGGTGAGTAAAAACCTGAATAAAACGGTGATTATCGACCCCAGCGTGCGCGGCACTATTACCGTGCGCAGCTACGATATGCTCAATGAAGAGCAATATTATCAATTCTTCCTCAGCGTCCTCGATGTGTATGGCTTCGCCGTGATTAATATGAATAACGGCGTGCTGAAAGTGGTGCGTTCGAAGGATGCGAAAACCGCCGCCGTGCCGGTCGCCAGCGATGCCGCGCCGGGAATCGGCGATGAAGTCGTCACCCGCGTGGTGCCGCTGACCAACGTCGCCGCCCGCGATTTAGCACCACTGCTGCGCCAGCTCAACGATAACGCCGGAGCGGGCAGCGTGGTGCATTACGAACCCTCCAACGTCCTGTTGATGACCGGCCGCGCGGCGGTGATCAAGCGCCTGTTGACCATTGTTGAGCGCGTCGATAACGCCGGAGACCGCAGCGTGGTGACCGTTCCCCTCTCCTGGGCTTCCGCCGCCGATGTGGTCAAGCTGGTGACTGAACTCAACAAAGACACCAGCAAATCGGCGCTTCCCGGCTCAATGGTCGCCAACGTAGTGGCCGATGAGCGCACCAACGCGGTACTGGTCAGCGGCGAACCCAACTCCCGCCAGCGGATCATCGCCATGATCAAGCAGCTCGACCGCCAGCAGGCGACGCAGGGCAATACCAAAGTCATCTACCTGAAATACGCCAAAGCGTCCGATCTGGTGGAAGTGCTGACCGGCATCAGCAGCACGATTCAGAGCGAAAAGCAGGCCGCGAAACCGGTGGCGGCGCTGGATAAAAACATCATTATCAAAGCCCACGGTCAGACCAACGCCCTGATTGTCACCGCAGCGCCAGACGTGATGAACGACCTTGAGCGGGTGATCGCCCAGCTTGATATCCGCCGCCCACAGGTGCTGGTGGAGGCGATTATCGCTGAAGTGCAGGATGCCGACGGTCTTAACCTTGGTATCCAGTGGGCCAATAAAAATGCCGGGATGACTCAGTTCACCAACAGCGGCCTGCCGATATCCACAGCGATTGCCGGAGCCAATCAGTACAACAAAGATGGCACCCTCACCAGTTCGCTGGCCAGCGCCCTGGGTTCCTTCAACGGCATTGCCGCCGGATTCTATCAGGGCAACTGGGCAATGCTTTTAACCGCCCTTTCCAGCAGCACCAAAAACGATATTCTTGCCACCCCGAGCATTGTCACCCTCGACAACATGGAGGCCACTTTTAACGTTGGCCAGGAAGTCCCGGTGCTCACTGGCTCGCAAACCACCTCCGGAGATAACATCTTCAATACCGTTGAGCGCAAAACCGTCGGCATCAAGCTGAAGGTCAAGCCGCAAATCAACGAAGGTGATTCGGTACTGCTGGAGATCGAACAAGAGGTCTCCAGCGTGGCGGACGCCGCTTCCAGCACCAGCTCGGATCTCGGCGCGACCTTCAATACCCGCACGGTGAATAACGCGGTGCTGGTCGGCAGCGGCGAAACGGTAGTGGTCGGCGGCCTGCTGGATAAAAGCGTCACCGACACCGCCGATAAAGTCCCGTTACTTGGTGATATTCCGGTGATTGGCGCGCTGTTCCGCTCCACCAGCAAAAAGGTCTCCAAGCGCAACCTGATGCTGTTCATTCGCCCGACGGTGATCCGCGACCGCGACGAGTACCGCCAGGCATCATCCGGCCAGTACACCGCCTTTAACGACGCCCAGACCAAACAGCGTGGCAAGGAGAGCAACGACGCGATGCTGAGTAACGATCTGCTGGAGATCTATCCGCGCCAGGACACCGCCGCGTTCCGTCAGGTGAGCGCCGCTATCGACGCGTTCAACCTGGGAGGAAATCTATGACCCCCGCCGCCGAACGCCGTCCGCTGTTGCCCTTCAGCTACGCCCGCACGCATAACGTGATGCTGTTGAGCAACGGCGAAAGCTGCGAGGTTTTCTGCCTCGCCGCCACCGCGCCGCAGGCGCTGTTGGAAGCCCGCCGGGTCGCCGCGATACCGTTCAGCCTCGAAAGCCTGGAGGAAGAGGCGTTCGAAAAGCTGTTGGTGCTGAGCTATCAGCGCGATTCAGCTGAGGCACGACGGATGATGGCCGATATCGGCAACGAGCTGGATTTATACACCCTTGCCGAAGAGCTGCCGGACACCGACGATCTGCTGGATAGCGAAGACGACGCGCCGATTATTCGCCTGATTAACGCCATGCTCACCGAGGCCATCAAAGAGAAAGCCTCGGATATTCATATCGAAACCTATGAACGCCATTTGCAAATTCGCTTTCGCGTCGACGGCGTGCTGCGTGAAATCCTGCGCCCCCAGCGCCGCCTCGCCGCGCTGCTGATCTCGCGCATTAAGGTGATGGCGAGCCTCGATATCGCCGAAAAGCGTATTCCTCAGGACGGACGCATGGCGTTGCGCATTGGCGGACGAGCCGTCGACGTGCGCGTTTCGACGCTGCCCTCAAGCTACGGCGAACGGGTGGTACTGCGTCTGCTCGACAAGAACAGCGTTAATCTCGATCTGCTGACCCTTGGGATGTCGCCCGCCCTGCTTCAGCAGGTGGATGGGTTGATCGCCCGCCCGCACGGCATCGTGCTGGTGACCGGGCCAACCGGTTCAGGAAAAAGCACCTCGCTTTACGCTGCGCTGAGCCGCCTCGACGCCCGCGAGCGCAACATCATGACCATTGAAGACCCTATCGAATACGAGCTGGAGGGCATCGGTCAGACCCAGGTTAACAGTAAAGTCGATATGACCTTTGCCCGCGGGCTGCGCGCCATATTGCGCCAGGATCCCGACGTGGTGCTGGTGGGTGAAATCCGCGATGGCGAGACGGCGCAAATTGCCGTCCAGGCCTCGTTAACCGGCCATCTGGTGCTCTCTACGCTACACACCAACAGCGCGCTGGGCGCTATCTCGCGCTTGCAGGATATGGGCGTGGAACCTTTTCTGCTCTCCACCTCGCTGCTGGCGGTGATGTCGCAGCGGCTGGTGCGCCGACTGTGCCCGCACTGCCGTCAGCAGGAACCGGCGAATATCGACGCTGCCCGCCAGATGGATATCCCCCCCGGCACTGCGCTTTGGCGGCCTCAAGGCTGCGCCGAGTGCGGTTTTACCGGCTATCGCGGGCGCACCGGCATTCACGAACTGCTGCTGGTGGACGATCGTGTGCGCATGGCTATCCATCGTGGTGAAAACGAGGTGACGCTGATCCAACAGTTGGGGGCGGACTATATGACCCTGCGCCGTTCCGGGCGGGAAAAAGCGCTGGCGGGAATCACCAGCTGGCAAGAGGTGCTCAGAGTCACCGAGCAGCAGACCACGGAGGCTTCCTGAGATGGCGCTTTTTCGTTACCAGGCCCTCGACGAAAACGGCAAAACCCGGCGCGGCGTTCAGCAGGCTGACTCCGCCCGCCACGCGCGCCAGGTGCTGCGGGAGCAGGGCTGGCTGGCGCTGGAAGTCGACCCGACAACCAACGGCAGCAGCGGACGTCCACGCTTTATCCGCCGCACGAGCGCAAGCGATCTCGCCCTGCTGACCCGCCAACTGGCAACCCTGGTCGCCGCCGCCATCCCGCTGGAAAAAGCCCTCGACGCGGTGGCCCAGCAGTGTGAGAAACCGCAGCTAAAAACGATTATCGCCGGGGTGCGCGGCAAAGTGCTGGAAGGCCATTCCCTGGCGGAAGCCATGCGCGGCTATCCTGGCTGTTTCGACGCGCTCTACTGCGCGATGGTCGCCGCCGGGGAAGCCTCAGGCCACCTCGACGGCGTACTAAATCGGCTGGCGGATTACACCGAACAGCGCCAGCAGCTTCGCGCCAAACTGCTGCAGGCGATGATTTACCCCATCGTACTGACCTTTGTTGCCGTCAGCGTGATTGTGATCCTGCTCTCGACGGTGGTGCCGAAAGTCGTCGACCAGTTTGTGCATCTCAAACAGGCGCTGCCGTTTTCCACCCGCCTGCTGATGGCGATGAGCGACCTGGTTCGCACCGCCGGTCCATGGCTGCTGCTGGTCATCGTGCTGGTCATTCTGCTGCTGCGCTACCTGCTGCGTCAGCCCGCAAAGCGGCTGGCCTGGCATAAACAGCTGCTGCGCCTGCCGCTGATTGGCCGGGTCGCGCGCAGCGTCAACAGCGCCCGCTACGCCCGTACCCTGAGCATTCTCAACGCCAGCGCCGTTCCGCTGCTGCTGGCGATGCGCATCAGCGCAGAAGTGTTAAGCAATGCCTGGGCGAAGCGCCAGCTGGAAGCCGCCAGCGACGCGGTCCGCGAAGGGGTCAGCCTGCACCGCGCCCTCGAAATGACCCAGCTTTTCCCACCGATGATGCGCTACATGGTCGCCAGCGGCGAACAGAGCGGCGAGCTCAACGGCATGCTGGAGCGCGCGGCAGATAATCAGGACCGGGAGCTGAGCGCGCAAATCCAGCTGGCGCTCAGCCTGTTTGAACCCCTGTTGGTGGTGGCGATGGCCGGAATGGTGCTGTTTATCGTCCTCGCCATCCTACAACCGATACTGCAACTCAACACCCTGATGAGTATGTAATTGTTCTAATGGAGAAAAATATGCAACGACAGCGCGGATTCACCTTACTGGAAATCATGGTGGTGATTGTTATCCTCGGCGTGCTCGCCAGCCTGGTGGTGCCCAACCTGATGGGTAATAAGGAAAAAGCCGACCGGCAAAAAGTGGTCAGCGACCTGGTCGCGCTGGAGGGGGCGCTGGACATGTACAAACTGGACAACAGCCGCTATCCAAGCACCGAACAGGGGCTGCAGGCGCTGGTCACTGCGCCGTCCGCCGAGCCACACGCACGCAACTATCCGGAGGGCGGCTATATCCGCCGTCTGCCGCAGGACCCGTGGGGCGGCGATTACCAGTTGTTAAGCCCCGGTCAGCACGGACAAGTGGATATTTTCAGCCTCGGGCCGGACGGCGTCCCGGAGAGCAATGACGATATCGGCAACTGGACGATCGGGAAGAAATAGTGCGCCAGCGCGGCTTTACGCTACTGGAGATGATGCTCATTTTGCTGCTAATGGGCGTCAGCGCGGGCATGGTGATGCTGGCGTTCCCGGCTTCGCGTGACGATGGCGCGGAGCAGACGCTGGCGCGCTTTCAAGCGCAGTTGCGCTTTGTCCAGCAGCGAGGACTGCAAACCGGCCAGTTCTTTGGCGTCTCGGTGCATCCCGATGGCTGGCAGTTCCTGGTATTGCAAGCCCGTGAAAGCAACGATCCGACACCCGCCAGCGACAGCTGGAACGGCTATCGCTGGCTACCGCTGCAGGCCGGGCGCGTCGCCACCTCGGGCAATATCAATCAGGGCAAGCTGAACCTCACTTTCCCACAGGGCGAAGTCTGGACTCCAGGCAACACTCCCGATGTGCTGATTTTCCCCGGCGGCGAAATGACGCCGTTCCAGCTCAGCATGGGCGATGCACCGGGTATCGCGTTTAATGCCCGCGGCGAAAGCCTGGCCGAATCGCAGGAGGCGCAATGAAGCCCCAGTCCGGTATGACGCTGATTGAAGTGATGATTGCGCTGGTGGTGTTCACCCTCGCCGGGCTGGCGGTGATGCAGGCTACGCTCCAGCAAACCCGCCAACTGGGACGAATGGAAGAGAAAACTCTCGCCAGCTGGCTGGCGGATAATCAGTTGGTGCAGCTACGGCTGGAGAATCGCTTTCCGGCGCTGAGCTGGTCGGAAACCACCGTGCAGGCGGCGGGCGTCAGCTGGCATATTCGCTGGCAGGGCGTGGAGACTGACCTTCCGCAACTGCGGGCGCTGGATGTCGAAGTCCGTCACGATAAAAGCGACAAGACCCCGGTCTCTTCGCTACGCACCTATGTCACCCAGCTATGACTCAACGCTCGCGCGGCTTCACCCTCGTCGAAATGCTGCTGGCGCTGGCGATCCTCGCCGCGCTCAGCGTGGCCGCGGTGACGGTGCTGCAAAACGTGATGCGCGCCGATACGCTCACCCGTGATAAGAGCGGGCGAATGCAGGCGTTACAGCAAACCTTCAGCCAGATGGCGGCGGATTTCAGCCAAATCATTCCCCGCCGCAGCCGCGACAGCGCGAGCCTCTTTTTTGCCGGACGCTTTCAATTGAGCAGCGATGACTGGGCGATAACCTTTAGCCGCAACGGCTGGCCCAACCCGCTGGGCATCCTGCCGCGTTCGGAAATTCAGAACGTTAGCTATCGCCTGCGTGAGGGCCAACTGGAGCGCCTGAGCTATGACCAGCAGGACCCATTGCCCGGCAGCCAGCCCACCATCACCGTAGTCCAGCGCGGCGTTCAGGCGTTCCGTCTGCGCTTTTACGCCAGCGGCCGCTGGCAGGATGAATGGCAGCAGCCGCAGACGCTGCCGCAGGGGCTGGAAGTGACACTGGCGCTGGAGCAATACGGCGAAATCAGGCGGCTGTTTCTGCTCACGCCGGGGGGCAGCCAATGAACAACCGCCAACGCGGCGTCGCCCTGCTGATGGTGCTGCTGATCCTTGCCCTGATGATGGTGCTGGCGAGCGCCATGACCGAACGCACTGCGCAGATGTACCAGCAAACCGCCACCACCCTCGATAATCTACAGGCCAAATGGTACGCGCTGGGGGCGGAAACCATGGCGGCGGCGCTGCTGCAACGCGACGCGCTCGACTCGCCGAACCAAACCCATCTGGCGCAGAACTGGGCCCAGCAGGATCGCCGTTTTACGGTTAATGACGGCGAGATTTACGCCACCATTACCGACGCCCAGGCCTGCTTCAATCTTAACGCCATTAACCAGCTCAACGGCGACGAAAACGCCGAAATGCCTTATCCCGCGCAGGTTTTTACCCGGCTGCTGGAAAATCTCGGCAGCGAGCCGCTGCGCGCTTTACAGCTCACCGCAGCCCTGCGCGACTGGGTCGACAGCAATCGTGAGCCGCTGCTGAACGGCGCGGAGGACGAAGTCTATATGGCGCAATCACCCGGCTACCTGACCGGGAATCAGCCGCTGCAGGATGTTAGCGAACTGCGCCTGCTGGTCGGGATGGACGCTGCGCTCTATCAGCGCCTGTTGCCCTACGTCTGTGCCCTGACGGACGACGCGCTACAAGTGAACGTCAACACCCTGAAGCCCGCTCAGGCCGCGCTGCTGGCGGCGCTCTTTCCAGCAGAACTCACCGTACCCGAGGCGCAGCAACTGCTGCAAACCCGCGCATCGACGGGCTGGAGCAGCGTCGCCGCCTTCCTGTCGCAACCGACATTACAAAGAACCGATACCGCCGCCGCGCGTCCGTGGCTGGCGGTACACAGTGAACGCTTTATCGCCACCTTCAGCGTGGTGATGGGCAACGCCCGCTATCAACAACGTAGCCTCCTGCAAAAACAGGGGCGCACCTTCAGCGTCGTTCAACGGCGCTACGGAATCTATTGGGTAGCCGATGAATAACCACCAGACCTCTTCCGCCGCCGTGCTGATTATTCGCCTCAATCCTGATACCTCCACGGCGATATGGCGGCTGGTCGCGCCGGGAGAAGCAGCACAGACCGGAGAATGGCATCCTGATGATGGCGACCAGACACTTAGCCTGCTGGCGCAGCGCTATCCGGCCTGGGTGCTGGTACCGACCAGCGATTGCGCATTTCACCACGTCACTCTGCCCGCCGGAGCCATCAGGCGACCACAGCAGGCGCTGGCGTTTTTACTCGAAGAACAGCTGGCGACGGAGGTCGAAGAGAGCCACTTTGCCCTGCTTCATCAGGACAAAACCGACTGCGCCGTGGCGGTGGTCGGACAGGAAAAGATGCGCGCCTGGCAGGCCTGGTGCGAGGAGCTTGGGCTGAACGTACTGGCTCTGACTCCGGATGTCCTCACGCTGCCGCAAAGCCCAACCGGCTGGAGCGCCGTACAGTGCGGCGAGCAGTGGCTGTTTCGCTGTGATTCGTGGATCGGAATGGCGGTGGAAACCACATGGCTCGACGGGCTGCTGGCCCACTGGCAAAACGTCGCGCCGATAACGTGTTACTCGTCGCCGCCGGATATCGCCGCACCGTGGCAGCCCCTCCCGCCGCAGGACCTGATCCAACTGGCGGCGAACAACCCGGATGCCCGCAAGATCTGTTTACGCCAGGGTAATTTTGCCGCTAAACGCCGCCGTCAACCGACATCCCGGCGCTGGCGTCCAGCGATCGCCGCAGCGCTGGCGCTACTGCTGCTGTGGAGCGGAAATAGCCTGGACGATCACCTCGCCCTGGGGCGACAGGCCGATGCCGCCGTGCAGGCCAGCCGCGATTTTTACCGCCAGTGGTTTAAGGCGGAAAAAAACGTCATCAACCCAAGGCTGCAAATGCAACAGCATCTGCGCCAGCTGGAAAGCTCAGGGGGACAACCGGCGCTTATTTCACGGCTCGGCGCGTTACAAAAAATCATCGCTGAGACGCCGGGCATCCGCTTGCGCGCCCTGAGCTTTGACGCCGCACGCAACTCATTACAGCTCGATATTACCGCCGTTTCACCACGTGCTCTTGAGCAGTTCAGCAATCGCGCACGAACGGGATTCCGCGTGCAGACCGGCGAGATGAAGCCGCGCGCCGACGGTATTGAAGGTCGTCTGACGCTGGAGGGTAACGATGCCTGACCTGCTCGACTTATGGCAACAACGTACGCGTCGCGAACAGCATCTGCTGCTGGGGATGGGCGCGATGCTGCTTATCGGCCTGGTGTATTACGCGCTATGGCAGCCGTGGCAAAACCGCGAGGCACAATGGCGGCAAACGCTGGCCAGAGAGCAGGCTAATCTGCAGTGGATGCGCCAGCAAACGCCGCTTCTCCGGCAGCTTAGCCAGCAGAAACCGCCTATGGCGCAGGAAGAGCCATCGACGGTGATTATGCGCGAGGCCGCCCGCCACGGCATCACCATCGTTCGTCTACAGCCGCAGGGGGCTCGCCTGAGCCTCACCGTGCAGCCCGCCGATTTCCAGTCGCTGATGTTATGGCTGGATGCGCTGGGACAGTCGGGGATGACAACCGCCACGCTGGCTGTCTCAGCCGTAGCACAGCAGCCCGGCTGGGTTACCGTCAATGCGCTGGTGCTGGAGCGTAGTGATGAAAAATAAACTGCTCATTGGCCTGCTGCTGGCGGCGGTCTATCTCTTCTGGCTGTTGCTTAGCGCTCCGGCGCGGCTGCTGACCCTGGCGCTGCCGGAAGGCGCACGGCTCTCTGCAACGTCAGGCACCCTGTGGCAAGGGGAAGCCCGTCAGGCCAGCTGGCGTGGTGTCGAGCTGGCCTATTTGCGCTGGGAGTTTGGCTTCTCGTCCTGGCTTCCCGGCTGGCATATCCGTTTTAACGACCCGTCCGGGCTACGCGGCCAGGCCTGGCTGCACGGTCTGAACGAATTTGTGGTACATGAGGGGCGTCTCACGATCCCGGCCCGTTTTATCAGCCAGAGGTTAGCGCTCGGAATACCGCTGGAAGCCAGCGGTCAGGTGGTGCTGACATTACCTGAAGCCAGCTTTAACGCCAGCGGCTGCCAGCAGATTACCGGCGGCAATATACAGTGGCGGGATGCGGCGCTCAACTCCCCGGCAGGGGCGCTTGAACTGGCTCGCGTAGACGGCAAATTAAGCTGTACCCCAGCGGGCGCGCTGGGTCTTGCCCTAACCCAGGATTCTCATCAGCTTAGCCTCAGCGGACAAGGTTCTTTCACGCCAGACGGTCGCTATACGTTTAGCGGGACATGGCAAACCCGCCAGGCGGCCCCGGCGCTGCTCAGCCTGTTGGCGGCACAAAATGCGCGTAAAGATGAGCAGGGGCGCACGCCGTGGCAGTGGCAAGGGCAGTGGTTATCGCAGGAGACACGATGATGATAGAAAATATCACGCAGCTGGAGGAGTTTGCCGCACAATTCCCGCTCGTCTGGAGCGGTTTTTTACTCCTTTTCGGCCTGACGTTCGGCAGCTTTTTTAACGTCGTTATTCACCGCTTACCGCTGATGATGGAGCAGGTCGGGGGAATTAATCTTTGCTTTCCTGCGTCGTTCTGCCCGCAGTGCCGTCAGTCCATCGCCTGGCGGGATAATATTCCCCTTTTGAGCTTTCTGTGGCTGAAGGGGCATTCACGCTGCTGCGGACTACCGATATCGCATCGTTATCCGCTGGTAGAGCTGGCGACCGGCATGCTGTTTGCGTTGGTCGGATACCTGATGCTTCCGGGGATACCGCTGCTGGGCGGCCTGCTTCTGCTGTCGGTTCTGCTAATCCTTGCCGCCATCGACGCGCAAACGCAGCTGCTGCCCGATCGGCTGACCCTACCACTGCTATGGGCCGGGCTGCTGTTTAATCTTAACGATACCTTCGTTCCGCTGGCGGATGCGGTCATCGGCGCGATGGCCGGGTATTTGTCGCTCTGGACGGTGTTTTGGGTATTTCGTCTGCTAACCGGCAAGGAGGCGCTGGGCTACGGTGATTTTAAGCTGCTGGCGGCGCTCGGGGCATGGTGCGGCTGGCAGATGCTACCACAAACGCTGCTGCTGGCCTCCGCCAGCGGCCTGGTCTGGACGCTGTTACAGCGGCTGGTGACCCGGCAATCGCTGCAACAACCGCTGGCCTTCGGCCCCTGGCTGGCGCTGGCGGGCGGCGGGATCTTTTTGTGGAGCCAGATATAACCGCGCTGACCGGGAAATATCCCTGAGAAATCCCCGGAAATAAAAAGTCGGTGACGGTTTTCTCCCTCTCCCTCCGGGAGAGATACCGTCTTGCCGGTTATCCTGCAAGTGGTATTTCAGCGTTAAATTCATGCCCGGATTTCACCACACCATAAGCCAGCTGCAGTAATTTCCTCATTCCTGCACACACTCGCTCTTTCCCTGTCTTACCCCGGGCTGCAAGCCTTTCCATCAGGTTTTTCACCACCTTATTGCATCTTCCTGCCACTACCGCTGGCATATACAGTGCGCTACGCAGCTCTGCATGGCCCACTTTCGACAGCCTGCTTTTCCCTTTCCACATCCCTGACTCACAACGACGAGGATTCAAACCAGCATACGCCACCAGTGCCTTGCTGTTGCTGAACCGTCGCAGATTTCCTGCGAACGCCAGCAGGCTCACACTCAGCATGTCTCCTATTCCGGGGATACTTTTCAGTAGCTCCCGGTCCCGCTTCAGGTCTGGGTTATCATCGATATGCCGGTTGATTTTATTGCGGGTTTCTTCAATCAGCTCATCCAGCATCGTAACGTGTTCATTCAGGGAAGGAACGATGACTTCATCTGCTGCCTCAAGGCGGTTCATCTCCATCTGACGCATCTCTTCCAGGTTACGCAGGTGGCGTACCAGAGCCGTCAGTTGTCGTTCGCTCAGCGGCGCAGGATGCCAGGGGGCCGGCTGATACAGAGCGCAGTAGCGCGCTATCAGCGCCGCGTCGCTTTTGTCCGTTTTATTGCGGGTCAGTTCAGTGTTTGCGAACGCATGGATACGTGCCGGGTTTTCAAGGCTGACGCAGCAGCCATTATCGGCCAGCAGGGTGGCCAGTTCAGTGCTGTAGCAACCTGTTGCCTCCATGCAGACATGACAGTGACCAAAACGCGCCAGCCAGTTCAGAAATTCGCGGCATCCGGCTGGGGTATTGGCGAATTTTTTGGTTTTGTACTTCTGGTTTGGCAGCAGGACAGCAACGTCGAATTTGAGTTTGGCGATATCAACGCCGACAGGGACAAGATTCATCATGGTACTCCGTAACCTTATGAATATTATCGCCGGACCATCCTTATATGTGGGTGCTCAGGGCACAGGATACCGTTCGGTCTTGAGGCGACAGGGAAACAGGTTACCGGGGCATAATCTCTCCCGCGGGCTCAGGGGCTCCAGGGCTGGGTGATGCTCACCGGTAACCTCCCGATGATCAGTCGGGGATCTTCTCCGCCGGAACGGAGAAGGTCAAGACATAAGGGCCGGGGTGAGGGCATTTTTGCGCATGCTCTCCCCTCACCCTAACCCTCTCCCCAAAGGGGAGAGGGAACCGTCCTGTGATCATTTTTACTATATAACAATGTGTTAGTCAGGTAGCACGGGTAAGGCGTTTGCGCCGCAACCCGTGGACGCTCCGGCTACGAATACTTCTTGGTACGCCGGGTCGGGGCGGTATTGGCCGGATCGTCCGGCCAGACGTGCTTCGGATAGCGCCCTTTCATCTCTTTTTGCACCTCACGATAGCTCCCCTGCCAGAACGCGCCTAGATCGCGGGTGATTTGCAGCGGTCGTTGGGCGGGCGATAGCAGCTCCAGCACCAGCGGCACGCGCCCCTGAGCTATAACCGGGGTCGTCGCCTCGCCAAACATCTCCTGCATCCGCACCGCCAGCGCAGGCGGATTTTCATCATGATAGCGAATGGCGATGCGGCTGCCGGTCGGCACCGTGTAATGACCAGGCAGCTCGCTATCCAGCTTCTGACGAAGCGGCCACGGTAGCCAGTTTTGCAGCGCCTGACGCACGTCCAGCGCCTTGAGCGCGCGCAGCGAGTGAACGCCAGTCATCTGCGGCAACAGCCACTCCTCAAGCGACTCCAGAAGCGATATTTCATCAACGTCGGGCCACGCCTCTTCCGGCAACCACTGCGCGGCACAGTGCAGTCTCAGGCGTAGCTGTTCCGCTTCCGGGGTCCAGTTGAGCACGCTCAGGCCCTTATCCCGGATGCCGTTGAGCATCGCCTGATGCAGCTCCTCTTCCGAAGGCTTCGCCAGCGGCTGGGTCTTGATCACCAGTTGCCCGATACAGGTGCGTCGCCAGGCCTTCAGGGTGCCCAGCGCTTCGTCCCACTCGACGGTATCAGAACGCTGAGCCAACGCCGGACACTGCTCAATCAGCGCATGAATATCCACCGGCAGCGCCAGTAAAATCCGTGCATCCGGCGACGAACTGCCCTGCAATAGCAGCGGCGCAATCAGCCACTCATGGCGACCCAGCGCATCGTCAGCGTCAAGCATTGCACCCATCCCGTTCGCCAGTTGGTAGCGCCCCTCCTGGCCTCGACGATGGGCAATGCGGTCGGCAAAAGCCGCTGCCAGCAGCGCAGCCATTTGGCTGGCATCAGGCTGACCGCCGCGGGTCGCCAGTCGCTTCATCAGCTGCTGCGCTCGCTGCTGCCAGTTGGCCTGCTGGCGGGAAAACGCCGAACTGAGATCGCTATTACCGCCGCGCGGTGGTTCTTCAAGGATCGCCGCCAGTTTCGCCGCCGTTGCCACACCATCGGTATCATCCGTTGCGGTCAACATGGCCGCCAGGCGTGGATCGTTACCCAACGCGGCCATTTTGCGCCCGTGCGCCGAGAGTCGCTCGCCGTCCAGCGCCGAGAGCGCAGTCAGCAGGCGACGGGCCGCCGCCAGGTTAGCCGCAGGCGGCAGATCCAGCCAACGAAGCTGGGACGGGTCCTGACATCCCCACTGTAAAAGCTCCAGCAATAGCGCCGACAGATCGCTTTGCAGGATTTCCGCATCGCCCTGCGCCGCCGCGCGCTCAGCCTGCTCTTTACCGATCAAATGCAGGCAGATCCCCGGTTCCAGACGTCCGGCACGCCCGGCGCGCTGGGTCATCGAGGCCTGGCTGATGCGTTGTGTGATCAGGCGAGTCAATCCCGTGCGAGCGTCAAAGCGAGCGACGCGCTCCTGGGCGCTATCCACCACCAGCCGAATACCTTCGATAGTCAGACTGGTTTCGGCAATATTGGTCGCCAGCACCACTTTGCGCATCCCGGCCGGCGCAGGCAGTATCGCCTTGCGCTGCTCGTTCAGCGGCAGCGCGCCATATAGCGGACAGAGAACCACATCGTTCGCCACCCGCTCCGCCAGCCGCTCCTGCACCCGCTGAATCTCTCCAACGCCGGGCAGGAATAGCAGCATCGAGCCGTTTTCGCTGCGCAGCAGTTCTGCGGCGGCAATCGCCACCGCCTCGTCAAATCGCTGATGCGTTGGCAGCGGCGAAAAACGCCGTTCAACCGGAAACGCGCGCCCTGCGGATGTCACCGTTGGCGCGTCCGGCAGCAGCTGTTGCAAACGCTCGTTATCCAGCGTCGCCGACATGATCAGCAGCTTGAGATCGTCGCGCAATCCCTGCTGCACATCGAGCAGCAGCGCCAGCGCCAGATCCGCCTGCAGGCTGCGTTCGTGAAATTCATCGAGGATCACCAGCCCAATGTCGGTCAGTTCGGGATCGCGCTGGATCATCCGCGTCAAAATACCTTCCGTGACGACTTCGAGGCGCGTCTTCGGCCCGACGCAGGTCTCGGCGCGCATGCGATAGCCCACGGTCTCGCCGGGTTTCTCCCCCAGCAGCTCCGCCAGCCTTTGCGCCACGTTGCGTGCAGCCAGCCGCCGCGGCTCCAGCAGAATAATGCGTCCGTTGATTTTACCTTCCGCGAGGATTTGCAGCGGCAGCCAGGTGGATTTCCCGGCACCGGTTGGCGCATTGAGCAGTACCTGCGGCGCATGCTGCAGGGCAGTGAGAAGTTCAGGAAGAACGGCGGCAACCGGCAATGAGGACACGAAGGGCTCCGGAGGTTAACATTTGAGGGCAAGCATTGTAGCATCCTGATAATTCATTACCGAGTCTCTATCATGTCCGAGCCGAAAAGGCTGTTTTTCGCCCTTGAGCTGCCTAAAGAGGTTCAGCGGCAAATTGTTCACTGGCGCGCCGCCAGCTTTCCCGACGATGCGGGTCGACCGGTGGCGGCGGATAATCTCCATCTGACGCTGGCGTTTCTCGGCGAGGTGAGCACGGAGAAACAGCGCGCACTGTCCGCGATGGCCGGGCGTATTCGCCAGCCGGGCTTTACTTTAACGCTTGATGATGCCGGACAATGGCTGCGTTCACGCGTCGTATGGCTGGGCACCCGCCAGCCACCGCGCGGGGTGCTTCAGCTGGCGAATATGCTGCGCGCTCAGGCGGCCCGCAGCGGCTGCTATCAGAGTCCGCAGCCGTTTCATCCGCATATCACCCTACTGCGCGACGCGCGCCATGCGGTGCCTATTCCGCCGCCCGGCTTCAACTGGGCGTTTGCGGTCAACGAATTTGTCCTCTACGAGTCCAGCTTTAGCCGCGGGCGCACCCGCTACACCGCTCTGGAACGTTACCCTTTCGACAAGGAAAGCTGATGCAGTTCACTCCCCCGCTACAGTCCGCCATCTTAATTAAACGTTACAAACGGTTTCTTGCCGATGTTGTCACCCCCGATGGCTGTGAGCTAACTCTGCACTGCCCCAACACTGGCGCAATGACCGGTTGCGCCGCGCCGGGCGATACCGTCTGGTATTCCACATCGGATAATCCTAAGCGCAAATATGCGCACACTTGGGAATTAACTGAAACCGTACAGGGCGCAATAATTTGTGTTAATACTTTACGCGCTAATACGTTGGCGAAAGAGGCGATTCTGGCAGGAAACATTCCTGAACTTTTGGGTTATAACACGCTGAAAAGTGAAGTGAAGTATGGTTCTGAAAGTAGCCGCATTGATATTCTGTTACAGGCAGATTACCAACAAAACTGCTATATTGAAGTGAAATCGGTTACGTTGGCGGAGAAAGAATACGGTTACTTCCCCGATGCGGTCACCGAGCGCGGTCAGAAGCACCTGCGGGAGCTGATGAGCGTAGCGGCGGCGGGCGATCGGGCGGTAATTTTGTTCGCCGTACTGCATTCGGCGATCGACCGTTTCTCACCCGCGCATCATATTGATGCCAGATACGCACAGCTATTGATTGAAGCGCAAACCAAGGGGGTAGAAATTCTCGCATACAAGGCGGAACTTTCTACCGAAACAATGACTCTGAATAAGCCGATTACCGTGGTGTTAACCCCCGGTAAATAAACGGCTAAATAGTATTCTGGTCGCGAGCGCAAATACGCTTTTCCTCACAGGGTTGTCAAGTGTAACGTTTAGATAATTGCTATCCGGAAAAGCATCTGCTATTTATAGCGGCCTGATTTTTCCCCCTACACGGGGATCGATAGTGCGTGTTAAGGAGAAGCAACATGCAAGAAGGGCAAAACCGTAAAACATCGTCCCTGAGTATTCTCTCCATCGCAGGGGTGGAGCCGTACCAAGTAAAACCGGGCGAAGAGTACATGAACGAAGCCCAGTTGGCGCACTTCAGGCGCATTCTTGAAGCGTGGCGTAATCAACTTAGGGATGAAGTGGATCGCACCGTGTCGCACATGCAGGATGAAGCTGCCAACTTCCCGGACCCGGTAGACCGTGCCGCCCAGGAAGAAGAGTTCAGCCTGGAGCTGCGTAACCGCGATCGTGAACGTAAACTGATCAAAAAGATCGAAAAAACCCTGAAAAAAGTCGAAGACGAAGATTTCGGCTACTGTGAATCCTGTGGCGTCGAGATTGGCATCCGTCGTCTGGAAGCGCGTCCGACCGCTGACCTGTGCATTGATTGCAAAACGCTGGCGGAAATTCGCGAAAAACAGATGGCAGGCTAATCCACTTCGCTGGTGTATCTCCGGCGGGAGTTCGCTCCCGCCTTGATGCTTTATCAGTCACATCATGAAAGACTCACACTATATTGGGCGCTTTGCCCCCTCACCTTCTGGCGAACTCCACTTCGGCTCACTGATTGCCGCGCTTGGCAGCTATCTGCAAGCTCGGGCGCAGGGCGGTATCTGGCGCGTGCGCATTGAAGATATCGATCCGCCGCGTGAAGTCCCCGGCGCCGCCGCAACTATTCTGCGTCAATTAGAACATTACGGCCTGCACTGGGACGGTGAAGTGCTTTGGCAATCGCAGCGTCACGAAGCCTATCGTGAGCGTCTGGCCTGGCTGCACGAGCAGGGACTCTGCTATTACTGCACCTGTACCCGCGCGCGCATTCATGCCGTCGGCGGTCTTTACGACGGTCACTGCCGGGATTTACAGCTCGGTGCACAAAACGCAGCCCTGCGCCTGCGGCAAACGCGGCCGGTTCTCGAGTTTTACGATCGACTGCACGGTACTCTCGTTGCGGATGAACCGCTGGCGCGTGAAGATTTCATTATTCATCGTCGCGATGGGCTGTTCGCCTATAATCTTGCGGTCGTGGTGGACGATCATTTCCAGGGCATCAGCGAAATTGTCCGCGGTGCCGATCTGATTGAACCCACGGTGCGGCAGATTTCGCTGTATCAGCATTTTGGCTGGCAGCCGCCGGACTATATTCATCTACCTCTGGCGCTAAACGCTCAGGGAAATAAACTGTCGAAGCAAAATCATGCTCCAGCGCTATCGCAAGGCGATCCACGCCCGGAAATTGTGCGAGCGTTAACGTTTCTTAACCAGGATGTCATTCAGGAATGGCGAGAGCTGAATATTGACGATTTACTCAAGCATGCGGTAGTGAACTGGCAGCCGGAGAAAATCCAGCATTCTCAAATGCGTTCTGCTGAGCTATGATTAGCCGCTATTTTTTTGTCCTGAAGTCCGTCTGACACTACGAGGTGTACCATTTTTACCCGAGTCGCTAATTTTTGCCGCAAGGTGCTAAGCCGTGAAGAGCGCGAGGCAGAAGCCGCCGTCGAACAACGACATATGACGGTTATCCCGCGTGATCAGCATGCAATTTCCCGCAAAGATATCAGTGAAAATGCCCTCAAGGTCATGTACAGACTCAATAAGGCGGGCTACGAATCGTGGCTTGTCGGCGGCGGCGTACGCGACCTGCTGCTGGGCAAAAAGCCGAAAGATTTCGATGTCACGACCAATGCAACTCCGGAGCAAGTACGCAAGCTGTTCCGCAACTGCCGTCTGGTCGGTCGTCGCTTCCGCCTGGCGCACGTGATGTTCGGGCCAGAAATTATTGAAGTCGCCACCTTCCGTGGTCATCACGAAGGGCATACCACCGATCGCGTTACCTCGCAGCTTGGCCAGAACGGCATGCTGCTGCGCGACAACATCTTCGGTTCAATCGAAGAAGATGCCCAACGCCGCGACTTCACCATCAACAGCCTTTATTACAGCGTCGCTGATTTCACCGTGCGCGACTACGTCGGCGGCATGAAGGATCTGCAGGATGGCGTTATCCGTCTGATTGGCGATCCGGAAACCCGCTATCGCGAAGATCCAGTGCGCATGCTGCGCGCGGTGCGTTTTGCAGCGAAGCTCAATATGAACATCAGCGAAGAGACCGCGGAGCCGATCCCGCGTCTGGCTACGCTGCTGCACGACGTACCTCCGGCGCGTCTGTTTGAAGAAGTCCTGAAGCTGCTGCAAGCGGGTGATGGCTATCAAACCTACATGCTGCTGCGCGAATACAATCTGTTCCAGCCGCTGTTCCCGACCATCACCCGCTACTTTACCGAGCGCGGTGATAGCCCGATGGAGCGCATTATCAGCCAGGTGCTGAAGAATACCGATAACCGCATCCGTAACGATATGCGCGTTAATCCGGCGTTCCTGTTCGCGGTGATGTTCTGGTATCCGCTGCTTGAGATGGCGCAGAAAATTGCCCAGGAGAGCGGTCTGGCCTACCACGACGCCTTCGCGCTGGCGATGAACGACGTGCTGGATGAAGCCTGCCGCACGCTGGCGATCCCTAAACGCATTACCACGCTGGTACGCGATATCTGGCAGCTTCAGCTGCGGATGTCTCGCCGTCAGGGCAAACGCGCGTGGAAGCTGATGGAGCATCCGAAATTCCGCGCCGCCTACGATCTTCTCGAACTGCGCGCGGGTGCGGAGAATAACGGCGAGCTTCTGCGTCTGACCAAATGGTGGGGCGAGTTCCAGGTGGCCATGCCGCCCGATCAGAAAGATATGCTTGACGATCTGGGCGACGACCCGGCCCCGCGCCGCCGCCACCGTCGTCCACGTAAGCGCGCCCCGCGTCGCGAAGGCAGCGCATGACGTTAGTCTACATCGCCATCGGCAGCAATCTGGCCTCTCCTCTGGAGCAGGTGAACGCTGCCGTTAGCGCGCTGGGTGAAATTCCTGACAGCCGGGTGATAAGCGTTTCCTCTTTCTATCGCACACCACCGCTGGGGCCACAGGATCAACCTGATTACCTCAACGCCGCCGTGGCGCTGGAAACTTCGCTCACACCTGAAGCACTACTTGATCACACCCAGCGCATCGAACTACAGCAGGGCCGCACACGTAAAGCAGAACGCTGGGGACCGCGCACGCTGGATCTCGACATCATGCTATTTGGCGATGAAGTGATAAATACTCCGCACCTGACCGTGCCGCATTATGATATGAAAAACCGCGGTTTTATGTTGTGGCCGCTGTTTGAAATCGCCCCTGAGCTGCATTTCCCTGACGGGATATCATTACGAACTGTGCTGGCGAACCTCGCCGCAGATAAACCCGCCATTTGGTAATATCCTTTCGTATTTTAGCAATTACGGCGATCGTGGTAATCGATTGCCCAAAACCATTGCCCCCCTGAATGCTGCTGTTAGAATGCCGATTAATATGACTTTCATCATCAGGAAACGTTATGAAACCGACCACTATCTCCCTGCTGCAAAAATGTAAGCAAGAGAAGAAGCGCTTCGCCACCATCACCGCCTACGACTACAGCTTTGCCAAACTGTTTGCCGACGAAGGCATCAACGTGCTGCTGGTCGGCGACTCGCTGGGTATGACGGTACAAGGCCACGACTCCACTCTACCGGTCACCGTAGAAGACATTGCCTACCACACTCGCGCCGTGCGTCGCGGTGCGCCGAACTGCCTGCTGCTCGCCGACCTGCCGTTTATGGCTTATGCCACGCCTGAACAAACCTTCGAGAACGCAGCCATCGTGATGCGCGCGGGGGCCAATATGGTCAAAATCGAAGGCGGTGCGTGGCTGGTGGATACGGTAAAAATGCTTGCCGAACGCGCGGTACCGGTGTGCGGGCATCTGGGCCTGACCCCTCAGTCAGTGAATGTCTTCGGCGGTTATAAAATTCAGGGCCGCGGCGACGCCGGGCAAATTCTGCTTGATGATGCGCTGGCGTTAGAAGCGGCTGGCGCGCAGCTGCTGGTGCTGGAGTGCGTGCCGGTTGAGCTGGCAAAACGCGTTACCGAAGCCTTAACCATTCCGGTGATCGGCATTGGCGCAGGCAACGTCACCGACGGGCAGATCCTCGTGATGCATGACGCCTTCGGTATTACCGGCGGCCATATTCCAAAATTCGCCAAAAATTTCCTTAGCACGGCAGGCGACATGCGCGCCGCAGTGCGGCAGTATGTTGCCGAAGTGGAGTCCGGCGTCTATCCGGGCGAAGAACACAGTTTCCATTAAGGAGTGTTGTTGTGCTGATTATTGAAACCCTGCCGCTGCTGCGCCAGCATATCCGTCGTTTACGTCAGGAAGGTAAACGCATCGCGCTGGTTCCCACCATGGGTAACCTGCACGATGGTCATATGAAGCTGGTTGATGCAGCGAAAGCCAGCGCGGATATCGTGGTGGTCAGTATCTTCGTCAACCCGATGCAGTTTGACCGCCCCGAGGATCTGGCGCGCTATCCGCGCACGCTGCAGGACGATTGTGAGAAACTAAATAAACGCAAAGTCGATTTTGTCTTTGCTCCAGCTACGGCGGAAATCTACCCGCAGGGTACCGAAAGCCAGACTTACGTTGATGTACCGGGTCTGTCGACGATGCTCGAAGGCGCCAGCCGTCCGGGCCACTTCCGCGGCGTCTCCACTATCGTCAGCAAGCTGTTTAACCTCGTGCAGCCGGATGTCGCCTGCTTTGGCGAGAAAGATTTCCAGCAGTTGGCATTGATTCGCAAGATGGTGGCCGATATGGGCTACGACATCGAAATTATTGGCGTGCCGATTATGCGTGCCAAAGATGGTCTGGCCCTCAGCTCGCGCAACGGTTATCTCACTGCCGATCAGCGTAAAATTGCACCGGGGCTGTATAAGGTGATGAGTCGCGTGGCGGAGAAGCTGGTGGCTGGTGAACGCAATCTGGACGAAGTTATCGCCATTGCCGCCCAGGAACTGAACGAGAAAGGCTTCCGCGCCGACGATATTCAAATTCGCGATGCGGATACGCTGCTTGAACTCACGGAAAACAGTCAGCGCGCGGTGATTCTGATGGCGGCATGGCTCGGCCAGGCGCGTTTGATCGACAATCAAAACGTCGTGCTCGCACAGTAGACATCGGTTAAAAATAAGGCAATACTGCCTGGAATTTCCTCAAAGCGGATGTTACATCCGCTTCGTTATCGTTAAGCTTCAAAGGTAAAACGTTATGATTCGTAATATGCTGCAGGGCAAACTACACCGCGTTAAAGTCACGCAGGCCGACCTGCACTACGAAGGCTCCTGCGCTATTGATCAGGATTTTCTTGATGCATCCGGTATTCTGGAGAATGAAGCTATTCACCTGTGGAATG
Source organism: Klebsiella sp. RHBSTW-00484 (assembly GCF_013705725.1). Taxonomy (NCBI): domain Bacteria; kingdom Pseudomonadati; phylum Pseudomonadota; class Gammaproteobacteria; order Enterobacterales; family Enterobacteriaceae; genus Klebsiella; species Klebsiella sp. RHBSTW-00484. Next base: position 5,020,676 of record NZ_CP055481.1, read on the forward strand.
TCACCAACGGTAATCGTTTCTCCACCTACGCCATCGCCGCAGAGCGCGGTTCCAGAATTATTTCCGTTAACGGCGCCGCAGCGCACTGTGCAAACGTCGGCGACATTTTAATTATCGCCAGCTTCGTTATGATGCCAGATGAAGAAGCCCGCACCTGGCAGCCGAAAGTGGCCTATTTCGAAGGCGATAACGAAATGAAGCGCCAGGCCAAAGCCATTCCGGTACAGGTGGCGTGATATTACCCCTGCGGCTGGTTGCTGACCAGCCGCGACATGGTCTCCAGCGAATCCGTTTTTAAAATATAAAGCCTTTTCAATAAGAATGGATTATCCCCCGGCTTTACCTTCCCTCTTACCGTGGTCACCGCCAGATGAAAACCAGCGTCGTTCGCCGCCTTCACCGCCGTCGCGTTGTAGCCGCCAAACGGGTATGAGAGATAGAGCACATGCGGATTAAACTGCGCCAGATCCCGCCGCGAACGCTCAAAATCAAACAAAATATTGTGGTAACTGCGACTCAGAAGAATCGGATGACGATAAGCATCAACCCGATGCAGAAAATGAGTATGTGACTGCACGTCAAAGACGTCCTGAATCTGCTTAAGTTCGGAAATACTCATAAACTGCAGCGATTTCGGTGCCCATTTCTGCGGATGGCGCTTAATGCGCGACGAGATAATAAAGGCCGTGGCGTGAAAGCCATACTGCTTAAGAATCGGATACGCATAGCGATTGACCGACTTCAGACCATCATCAAAAGTAATGACTACCGAGCGTGCAGGAAGATTCACTTTATTGCGCAGATAGCCTTCCAGTTGATACATACTCAGAGTCGTATAACCCTGGTCACGAAGCCAGGTCATCTGATTGCTGAAGGCGCGGACGGAAGTGGTGGTTGAGGTGTGGCGAAAGCGGGTATTTTCTTCATCACGCAGAATATGGTGATAAGTCAGAATCGGAATACCGTTATCTTCCTGCGCATCCAGACTGCTCACCCACGCCAGGCGATTGCCAATGCGGATTTGAAACCAGGTTTGATTAAGCCGGTCTTTGAGCTTGCTGATAATGGGATAGCGTAGATTACTCGTCAGCGTGCCGAACGGGGCGCTGCCGACGGAAGGCGCGTCATAAACCGGCGTATCTTTCCAGGTAATAAGATTTTGGTTGCTCAGCGGCTTATTCAGGTCGCCCAGGTTATCCTCAACCCGCTGCTTGCCCTGTACCGACTCCAGATGGCCCTTATCAATAAAACCGGTGCCAAAACCAAAATTGAACTCATAGTAATCCGCCGCCGTTGGCACTACCGCGAGAATTTGCCCTGCCCGCACGTTACCAACGCTGACAACCTGATTACCCACTTGCGCCCAAATATCGGCGTCTTCGGTGGTCTGCATATAATGCGCAGGCACTCCCTGCTGGCTTAACAGACTGGCGGAAGCGCTGAGAGACATCAAAAAGAGGAGTAAAGCGAGAGTTCGGGCAAACATGCGCATCAAGCCGATAGACAAATCTGCCGTTATTGTAACAAAAGCGGTATCAATACCAATGCTTAATTCCCGTTCGGCTCGTGCAGCAATCGGAAAGGGGGATTTTTTTGCTGCTGATGCCAGAGGCTGCTCACTACAGGGCCTCCGGTAGTCACTATCGCGTGACGGAAAGCTTCGCTGCTCAGGCTCTGACGCAACAGATACATATCCTCCAGTAATGGGTAGCTAATTCCGGAAATGACTTCGCAGTGGGTATGCTTATGGCTCATCAGCGCCGCTACACGATATGGTGCCGCGCCGGTTTTGTCGGTCAGAAAAATGACGCCTTCACCGCTGTCCGTCTCGTGCAGCGCATCACACATCATGCGGCTCAGCATATTACTGCTGAGATTACGCCAATAGTTTACCGCCCGACATTGCGCCAGCGGCCCAAACTTTTTCTCCAGAAGATCCAGCATCTCCTGCGCCACTTCATCATGACAGGTAATCACCCAACCCAGCATACTTCCTCCTTATTGAAGGTTAGGATCCTATCTTGCCCTGGCAATAATTTTAGTGATAACGCTCCAGTTTTATGCATGAATCAACTAATACTTTTATCTTATTGTAGGACATTCTACTTATAATCAATAAGAATCATCTATGCACCAAAAGAAATTAATAAATAAAAAACATAATCCTTTTCTTAAATGATTAAAGAAAAGAAATTAAGATTAACCTCACTCTTTACCTTTACTCATCATACAAAGATAATCACTTCGCAATTAATATATTTCTTAAGGAGTGAGAAATGAAAGTTAAAGCAAGCGTATTTATCATTGCATCATTATTATCTTCACCTATGGCTTTTGCGGCAGATAACTCAGGTGATGGTCAAGTCCATATTACAGGTAATATTATTGAAAGCGCCTGTACTGTAGCCAGCGATTCAAAAGCCATTGACGTGCTGCTGGAAGACCGAAATACCAGCGCGTTTACCGCAATGGGTGATACCTCGGCGGAGAAAGAGTTTAAAATTAAGTTAGAGAATTGCAATTCAAGTTCATATGAAAATGTAAGAGTAAGGTTTGAAGGAATGGCCGATGCAACGGGGGGCAGCACTGTTCTCGCTAACACTGGCGATGCAGCAGGCATCGGCGTCCAAATTCTGGATAATGGGACGCCAATGGATTTCACCGATCACAGCGGCTGGTCCACAACGAACACCAGCTTGCTGGATAATGAGGGCAACCCGCAAATTCCGTTCACCGCACGCTATTACGCGACCAAGAGCATGGCTGGCATCGTCGCGGGTACAGTAGACACCACGGCAACGTTCTATCTGCAATACAATTAATGACTTATTTCGGCAGTCTTGCTAAGACTGCCACTTTCCCCATGGAAGGGATAATATGAATAAATTTATCAAAACACTGCTATTCGGCATAATGGTGTTTTCATCTTTTTCTCACGCAGGGGTAACTATTGGTGTGACGCGCGTTATTTACCATGGCGATGCCAGGGATGAGTCCGTCACAATAATTAATGACGACAAAGAACCCTATTTAATTCAATCATGGGCGCAAAAAATCAATAATGATGGTTCAAATGCCGCTGCGCCATTTATGGTTACCCCGCCTCTTTTCCGTCTGAACTCCGGACAGCGAAATGTATTACGCGTAATACGTACCGGAGGTAATTTACCGGAAGATCGTGAATCCTTGTACTGGCTTGATATTAAATCAATTCCATCAAGTAACAATAACGATAATCACAATAAAATACGTTTGGCGGTAAAGACAGAGTTTAAATTGATCTATCGTCCAAACGGACTGAAAGAGACGCCGGAGAAGCTCACGACTCAACTGCGCTGGAAGAAACAGGGCCATACCTTAACGGTTGAAAACCCTACCGCCTACTATATGAATTTTGCTGATATCACCATCGGAAGCCAGAAGCTTAAAGCCCCGCAGTACGTCGCGCCATTCAGTCAGGAAACCTACACGCTAGCCGCCGCAAGCAACGGTGCGGTGAACTGGACCATCATCAACGACTACGGCGGCGTCGGCCCTGTGCATAAACAACCGCTGTAATTACCGGCAAGGATGCAGGTTATGAACGCGAATAAAAGAGTCAATACCCGCGTCCCGTTTGCCCGGTACGCGCTGATGGTCGCGATATTCTGCGCACATGCGCATGCTGAAGATCACTTCGACCCGGCATTTCTGGAAAAGCGTCCGCAGGATAGCGCTATCCCAACCGATTTATCCGCATTCAGCACCGACCAAAGCCTGCTGCCGGGGCGCTACTACGTTGACATACTGATTAACGGCGTGACGGTAGAATCACGCAATATTGAATTTCATTTGGCAAAATTAAGCGGCGGCAGGCAAGCCCTGCAAGGATGCCTGTCGACGGAAGCGCTCTCCGGCTACGGCATAAAAACGGCCCTATTTCCTGCGCTGAACACCCCGCAAGATTGCGCCGATCTGGCCGTTATCCCGGCCGCAAGCCAGCAGTTTGATTTTCAGAACCAGCAGTTGCGTATTAGCATCCCACAGCGCTATCTCTCCTCTGGCATTCGTGATTACGTACCGCAGGATAAATGGGATGAAGGGATCCCCGCCCTGCTACTTAACTACAGTTTCAACAGCTATCAGGACCTTCGCACCAGCGAGGAGAACGAAAATAACGCCACCAAATTTCTTGCCCTTCAGCCTGGCATCAACCTTGGGGCATGGCGGTTTCGCAACTACATCAACTGGAGCACTCAGGGAGAGGACAGTAGCTGGAGTACGGTTTATAACTATTTGCAGCGCGATATCATCAGTCTGAAGAGCCAGCTGACGCTGTGGGATAGTACGACTACATCGGAAATTTTTGACAGCCTCCCCTTTCGCGGCGCGCAGATAGCCAGCGATGATCAAATGCAGCCAAACAGTATGCGTGGCTATGCGCCGACGATCCACGGCGTCGCACGAAGCAACGCTCAGGTCATCGTGCGGCAAAACGGGCGGATAGCCTACCAGACTGCGGTCGCGCCAGGTGAATTTGAAATCAGCGATATGTTCGCGACCGGCAGCAGCGGCGACTACGATGTCACGATTAAAGAAGCCGATGGCAGCGAGCAGCACCTTGTTATCCCCTACGCCTCATTGCCCAATTTACAACGTGAAGGTCGGTTAAAATACAGCGTCACCACGGGCAAATATCGCGACAATAACAACCAGGCCAGAGAGAATTTTACGCAAGCAACGCTGCTCTATGGCCTGCCATGGGGTATCACCGCCTATGGCGGTAGCCAGATCTCCGGCGACCGCTACCAGTCGCTGGCCCTTGGTCTGGGACAGAATATGCAAATGCTGGGCGCTATCTCGATAGATGGCATTTGGTCACACGCAAAATTTGCCGATGACCACAAGGAAACTGGGCAGTCCTGGCGCATCCGCTATAGCAAAGGTCTGTTGAGTACCGGTACTAACGTCTCTATCGCTGGCTACCGTTACGCCAGTGAACACTTTAATTCTCTGGAAGATCGCCTGAATGCTGACAATGACGTTGATTATTCCAGCGATAAACGGCGAAACCGCTTTGAGGCCACCATCAACCAGCAACTTAGCCCTGGTCTTGGCGCGCTTTCGTTAAGCTGGGTGAAAGAAGATTACTGGCGTAGCAGCCAGCAAATGCAGTCTATCAGTGTTGGTTACAACAACAGCTGGCGGCAAATCAGCTACGCGCTGAACTACAGCTACAACCAGAACACCTGGCAAAATACGGGCTCCGACGATGATGGCAGCTACCGCAGTAACGATCGACAGTTCAGCGTCTCCATCAATATTCCTTTCTCGCTATTTAGCAACCGTATGTATGCCAGCTATATGCTCAATACACGTAAGCACGGCTCTACAGCCAATAGCACCACGCTGAGCGGAACCGCACTCGCCGACAATAATCTCAGTTGGTCGGCCCAGGAGAGCTACAATACCGACAGCGGCGATGCTGGCGGTGTCAGCGCCAGCTATAAAGGAACCTACGGCAACCTCAACGCAGGCTACAGCTGGTCAGCGGATTCCCAGCAGCTCAGCTATGGAATGGCCGGAGGCATCATCGCTCATGAAAATGGCATCACCTTAAGCCAACCAATAACCGGAGCCGCAATTCTGGTCGCGGCGCCGGGTGCCAGCGGCGTTGCGGTGAAAAATCAAACTGGCGTCAAAACCGATTTTCGCGGCTATACGCTGATCCCAAACGTCACACCGTACTACCGCTATGACATCTCTCTGGACAGCCAGACTTTTGCCGATGATGTCGATATGCCAGTCAACAACCAGGTGGTCTACCCCACTCGTAACGCCGTCGTTCGCGCCGCGTTCAGCACGCATAAAGGCTACCGCACGCTGATGACGCTATCCCGCGCTGACGGAACGCCGGTCCCCTTCGGCGCGACAGCAAGCATAAGTGAAGCTGATGATGGGCTGGCAAATATCGTCGGCGATAGCGGGCTGGTATTTCTTAGCGGTCTGCCAGAGGAAGGCAAGCTCGCGGTGAAATGGGGAAACCAGCCAGATGAAACCTGCCATGCCAGCTATCACCTTGATCCTAAAAAAAATATGAACGGCATCGTCACCAGCAATGCCCACTGCCAGTAAAGGAAAGTATCGATATGAAATGGATGAAATATCTCACACTGCTACTGCTTGTCGGCTCTTGCCATGTGATGGCGGAAAATTTTGGCAACGGCACCGGCTGGTGCCAGTCAAATAGCGGGACGAATATCGTTGAATTTAGCGTCAATAAAACGATTACCGATACCACCAGCAACCAGGCAGGTCACATTATCGATGCATCGTGGTCCAGAAGTGGCTACTACAACGCCTCATGCGATTGTGATAGTACCAGCTACCGGGGCTATAATTATTTTTCCGCGACCACTGGCGCCTTGACGCAAAAAGGCACCTACAGCGAATCCCGTTCCTATGGAACGATGGATTATTATGTTTTATTGCAAAACAAACTGGAGATCGGCACAGAAATCTACGTTGCCGGAAAACTGAATAAATATGTTCCCGTACCGTTTTCCGCCGTCAGCAACAACGATAGCGGGGCTGGGGGCTGTACGGGCGCTACGATGGAAGGCCTGACCGCAGGCTATAGCGGCAATGCCCGCATCTATATTTCTCATCCATTAGTCGGCGAAATCACCATCCCGGACACCGTCGTTGCCAATCTCTATTTATCAAAATCATCAGCCAGCAGCGGAGATAATGTTCCTGGTCCGGTACCACCGCTGACTCAGGTGCATATTTCAGGCACCATCATCGTCCCACAGTCGTGTACCATTGAAGCGGGACAGGTTATCGAAGTGAATTTTGATGATATTTTAGGTAAGGATATTAAGAATATCGGCGATAGCCCAACGCAAAAAAGCACAAAGTTTGTCTTCACCTGCAGCAACGTTGCCGACGGCACCAATCTCTCCATCGCGCTTTATGGGGAAAACGATTCGCACAACAACGATTATCTAAAAACAACCAATGAGGATATCGGGATAAAAATCACCGATCAAAACGGAAACGTTGTGGTACCGAACGGTGATAGCGCATTACCGATTAATTATTACACTAATGGAGCAGGTACCTCAATGTTCACTGCTGCTCCGGTCAATACCACCGGTCATATCCCGCATACCGGGCAATATGAAGCCACCGCCACGCTGGAAGTACAAATTCGTTAAAATAAAGGGCGACATCGTCGCCCTCCTCGCTTAGCTACGCAGGCCGCGCCCGCGTTGGATCAAATACCAACACAGCAGATAAAACGCGGTAATAAATACCACCAGCACGCCGAAAGTGGTGACAAGCGGAACATCGTTAATCCCCAGGAAACCGTAGCGGAAGCCGCTGATCATATAAACAATCGGGTTCAGGTGCGACAGTGCCTGCCAGAACGGCGGCAGCAGGGTCAGAGAATAAAACACCCCACCGAGGTAGGTCAGCGGCGTCAGAACAAAGGTGGGAATCAGGCTGATATCATCAAAGGTTTTGGCAAACACCGCATTCAGCAGGCCCGCCAGCGAAAACAGTATCGCGGTCAGTATCAGCGTCAGGGCGACGAACAGCCAGGAGTGAACCTGGAAAGGGACAAAAAATAACGAAATTGCCGTCACCAAAATCCCTACGAATAGGCCGCGTGCAACCCCACCACCGACATACCCGATAATCACCACGTGCGTGGGGACCGGCGCTACCAGCAGCTCTTCTATATTACGCTGAAATTTCGCGCTGAAGAAAGATGAGGCCACGTTGGCATAAGCGTTGGTGATCACCGCCATCATGATCAGGCCCGGCACGATAAACTGCATATAGGTAAAACCGTGCATTTCACCGATACGCGAGCCGATAAGGTTGCCGAAAATAACAAAATAGAGCGTCATGGTAATCACTGGCGGTACCAGAGTCTGGATCCAGATACGCATAAAACGGTGGATCTCTTTGGTCCAGATGCTTTTCAGCGCGACCCAATAAAGCTGCATCATGCTGACTCTCCTTTCCGGTCATGGACCAGCGTGACAAACAGCTCTTCAAGACGGTTAGCTTTGTTACGCATACTTAAAACCTGTACTCCCTGCGCGCTCAGTTGGCTAAACACGCTATTAATTCCCTGCTCACGCAGCACTTCCACTTCCAGCGTCGACGTATCCACCAGGCGATACTGATAACCTTCCAGCACCGGTAACGGGCTTTTCGGCGCCAGATCGAGAATAAAGGTTTCTGATTTCAGCTTGGAAAGCAGTTCTTTCATCGAGGTGTTTTCCACCAGCTCGCCACTCTGAATAATGCCGATATTGCGGCATAGCATTTCGGCTTCTTCCAGATAGTGGGTAGTCAGGATAATCGTGGTGCCTTTATCGTTTAAATCTTTCAGGAACCCCCACATCGAACGGCGGAGTTCAATATCCACCCCAGCGGTCGGCTCATCGAGGATCAACAATTTTGGCTCATGCATTAATGCCCGAGCGATCATCAGGCGGCGCTTCATCCCACCGGAGAGCATCCGTGCACGTTCATTGCGCTTTCCCCAAAGATCGAGCTGTTTAAGGTACTTTTCGCTACGAATAATCGCTTCTTTGCGCTCAACGCCATAGTAACCCGCCTGATTCACCACAATCTGTTGTACGGTTTCAAAGGGGTTAAAGTTGAACTCCTGCGGCACCAGGCCGAGCTGGCGCTTGGCGTTCACCACATCTTTTTGCAGGTCATAGCCAAACACGTTGACCTCGCCGGAGGTTTTATTCACCAGCGAACTGATAATACCAATAGTGGTCGATTTACCCGCACCGTTTGGCCCGAGGAGCGCATAAAAGTCGCCCGCTTCAACTTGCAGATCGATTCCACGCAGCGCCTGAACCCCGCCAGGGTAGGTTTTCTTGAGCTGTTTTAGTTCCAGAGCAATGGTCATTAAATGTCTCTTCTCACGTCGTGACACGCGATGGGTTGTTTTAAAAAATGTGAGGTTAACCTATATTAGCGCAACGCACTTACTTGGTTACAGGCCCGTAAACATCCATGAACGATATAGATACACTCATCAGCAATAATGCACTATGGTCAAAAATGCTGGTGGAGGAAGACCCCGGTTTTTTTGAAAAACTGGCGCAAGCGCAGAAGCCGCGCTTTCTGTGGATTGGATGTTCTGATAGCCGCGTCCCCGCTGAGCGCTTGACCGGCCTGGAGCCGGGCGAACTTTTCGTACACCGTAACGTCGCAAACCTGGTGATTCACACCGACCTGAACTGTCTTTCCGTTGTGCAGTATGCCGTTGACGTACTGGAAGTCGAGCATATTATCATTTGCGGTCACTACGGCTGCGGCGGCGTGCAGTCAGCGATTGAAAATACCGAGCTCGGCCTTATCGATAACTGGCTGCTGCATATTCGTGATATCTGGTTTAAGCACAGCTCGCTGCTTGGCGAAATGCCGGAAGAGCGTCGTCTTGATACTTTGTGTGAACTGAATGTGATGGAGCAAGTCTACAACCTTGGCCATTCAACTATCATGCAGTCAGCGTGGAAACGCGGGCAGAAAGTGACTATCCACGGCTGGGCTTACGGAATCCACGATGGCATGTTACGCGATCTCGACGTAACCGCCGTCAGCCGCGAAACGCTGGAGCAACGTTATCGCCAGGGAATTTCCAACCTTAAAAGTAAGCACGCCAATCACAAGTAACCGACGCACTCACTTTTTATCCCGGATAAGACGCGTTATACCGCACCGCTATCCGGGATATATCGCCAAAGTTTATTCGTCCAGCAAAATCACTTTGCCAACATACGGCAGGTGACGATAGCGCTGAGCGTAATCAATGCCGTAACCCACCACGAACTCATCCGGGATCGCAAAACCAACAAACTCAACCGGGACGTTAACTTCACGACGGCTTGGCTTATCGAGCAGCGTACAAATCGCCAGGGATTTAGGTTCGCGCAGGCTCAGAATTTCGCGCACTTTCGACAACGTATTGCCGGAATCGATGATGTCTTCCACGATCAGTACATCTTTACCGCGGATATCTTCATCAAGATCTTTAAGGATTTTGACATCGCGAGTAGTGGACATGCCGCTGCCGTAGCTGGAGGCGGTCATGAAATCGACTTCATGCGGCACCTGAACCTCACGGCACAGGTCGGCCATAAACATAAATGACCCACGCAACAGCCCCACCAGCACCATTTCGCTGCCGCTGTCTTTGTAGTGTTCGTTGATTTGACGACCTAACTCGGCAATACGGGCTTTGATCTCGGTTTCCGGGATCATCACTTCTACAGTATGTTTCATAAAACTAACCATTTGATTCTTAATGTAAATCATCAAAGCCGCTGCGGTTGCACCGACGTTGACCGGCAAGCCATAAAGTATACCAGCAAAAAGAAATCTGCGGTGCAGGGATTAATAAAGCCAATTTTGTGATTCCGATCACACTTGTTAAATCCTATAATTAATTGCATTTAAAAAATTAACAAACAAACGAGTATCTTTCTATGGCAGAAACAAAATCTCAACAATCACGGCTACTCGTGACGCTGACAGCTCTTTTTGCAGCGTTCTGTGGCTTGTATCTTTTAGTGGGCGGAGCCTGGCTGGTCGCGATTGGCGGCTCATGGTACTACCCTATCGCCGGTCTGGTGATGCTGGGCGTCACCGTCATGCTCTTGCGCGGCAAGCGTTCTGCGCTTTGGCTTTATGCCGCGCTGCTGCTTGCCACTATGATCTGGGGAGTATGGGAAGTTGGTTTCGATTTCTGGGCGCTGACGCCTCGTAGCGACATCCTGGTCTTCTTCGGCATCTGGCTTATTTTGCCTTTTGTCTGGCGTCGTCTGCCGATCCCATCTGGTGGTGCGGTTACCGGATTGGTTATCGCTCTGCTTATCAGTGGTGGTATTCTGACCTGGGCTGGTTTCAACGACCCGCAGGAAGTCAACGGCACGCTGAGCGCCGATGCCGCGCCTACCGCGCCAATTTCTACCGTTGCTGACAGCGACTGGCCAGCATATGGCCGTAATCAGGAAGGCCAACGCTACTCACCGCTGAAGCAGATTAATGCTGACAACGTGAAGGATCTGAAAGAGGCCTGGGTCTTCCGCACTGGCGATCTCAAGCAACCTAACGATCCGGGTGAAATCACTAATGAAGTGACGCCGATTAAGGTTGGCGACACCCTCTATCTGTGTACTGCCCACCAGCGTTTGTTCGCGCTTGATGCTGCGACGGGTAAAGAGAAATGGCACTTCGATCCGCAGCTTAACTCGGATCCGTCCTTCCAGCACGTGACCTGCCGCGGTGTCTCTTATCACGAAGCCAAAGCGGATAATGCACCGGCGGATGTGGTTGCAGATTGCCCGCGCCGTATCATTCTACCGGTCAACGATGGTCGCCTGCTCGCTATCAACGCCGACAACGGTAAGCTATGTGAATCCTTTGCCAACAAAGGCATCCTCAACTTGCAAACCAATATGCCGGTCACCACTCCAGGCATGTATGAACCCACTTCACCGCCGATTATTACCGATACAACTATCGTTATCGCCGGAGCCGTCACTGATAACTTCTCAACCCGCGAACCGTCTGGCGTTATTCGTGGTTTTGATGTCAATACCGGTAAACTGCTGTGGGCGTTCGATCCGGGCGCGAAAGATCCGAATGCTATCCCGAATGATGAACATCATTTCACACTCAATTCACCAAACTCCTGGGCGCCAGCTGCCTACGACGCGAAGCTGGACCTGGTCTATCTGCCCATGGGCGTGACCACCCCAGATATCTGGGGCGGCAACCGTACGCCAGAGCAGGAACGCTATGCCAGTTCCATCGTGGCGCTGAATGCGACAACCGGGAAACTGGTGTGGAGCTATCAGACCGTTCATCACGACCTGTGGGATATGGATATGCCGTCACAGCCGACGCTGGCGGATATCGATGTTAACGGCAAAACCGTTCCGGTTATCTACGCCCCGGCGAAAACCGGCAACATTTTTGTCCTCGACCGTCGTACTGGCGAACTGGTTGTCCCGGCGCCAGAAAAACCGGTCCCACAAGGTGCAGCCAAAGGTGATTACGTCTCGAAAACTCAGCCGTTCTCCGATCTGAGTTTCCGACCGAAGAAAGATCTGACCGGTGCCGATATGTGGGGCGCCACCATGTTCGACCAACTGGTGTGCCGCGTTATTTTCCATAAATTGCGCTATGAAGGTATTTTCACACCGCCATCAGAGCAAGGTACGCTAGTCTTCCCAGGCAACTTAGGGATGTTCGAATGGGGCGGCATCTCCGTCGATCCAAATCGTCAGGTAGCAATTGCTAACCCAATGGCGCTGCCGTTTGTGTCAAAACTGATCCCTCGCGGCCCCGGTAATCCGATGGAGCAGCCGAAGGACGCCAAAGGTTCTGGTACCGAAGCCGGTATTCAGCCGCAGTACGGCGTCCCTTACGGCGTTACGCTAAATCCGTTCCTGTCGCCGTTTGGCCTGCCGTGCAAACAGCCAGCCTGGGGCTATATCTCCGCGCTGGATCTGAAAACCAACGAAGTGGTATGGAAAAAACGCATCGGTACACCGCAGGATAGCCTGCCGTTCCCGATGCCAATTAAGCTGCCGTTCACGATGGGTATGCCGATGCTGGGCGGCCCAATTTCCACAGCGGGTAATGTGCTGTTTATTGGTGCAACTGCGGATAACTATCTGCGCGCATATAATATGAGCAACGGTGAGAAACTATGGCAGGCACGCTTGCCAGCAGGTGGTCAGGCGACGCCGATGACCTATGAAGTGAATGGCAAACAGTATGTTGTCATCTCCGCAGGCGGTCACGGTTCGTTTGGCACGAAGATGGGCGACTATATCGTTGCTTACGCTTTGCCTGACGACGCGAAGTAAAAACAGAAGGCCCGGAAATCGGGCCTTTTCTTTATGATTCAAATCAAGCTCTTTGACCTGGTCATTAAGGTTGCTTCAGGAATAACATTTACACCGTAAACCCAAGCATCATCCCCGTATCTTCATGCTCCAGCAGATGACAGTGCGCCATATAGGCATGCTCTTTCGGTGCATCATGGTCAAATTTCACCAGCACTTCACTGACGTCGCCCTCTACCCGTACGGTATCTTTCCAGCCGCTACGATGCGCTACCGGTGCTTTGCCGTTTTCCGATAAAATACGGAACTGAGTACCGTGTATATGGAACGGGTGGAGCATCATGTCGCCTTTACCGGAAATAACCCACCGTTCATATTGCCCTTTTGTCGCAGCAAACATGGGAACATTCATATCAAATGCTTTTCCATTAATCCGGTTAGCATTATGGAAATCAAAGCCTTTATCGCTGTGCTTCATTTGCGCCATACCGCCATGATTCATCTGGCTCATGTCACCGTGGTTCATATTATTCATATTTCCCATCGCACCATGATTCATCATCCCATGGTCCATTCCGGACATCGCCTGGTCGCCATATTTTTGCATCAGCGCCTGCATGCCCATCATATCAAGCATCGGATCCATAGAGAGCTGTAGCGTACGTTGGGTTAGCCCTTGCAGAGAGGGTAGCGCTGGCATCGCGGCCAGAACATCTGGCAGCTTGCCGGAGGCCTGAATTGTCAGTGGTTGCACGCGCAATACCGGCTGCGGCTTGTCGAACGGGGTAATTGCCATTCCCATCTGGTTCACCGGCAGCGTTATCAGATCAAAAGGTTTACCGTCTGTCGTATCCACCAGGACTTCAAAACGCTCCCCCATTAACACCGGTAGCTCATTAAGTTTCACAGGTTCAGCCAGCAGGCCGCCATCACTGGCTACTACGTACATGGGCCGATTATCACTGGTTGAGAAATTCAAAGAGCGGGCATTGCAGCCGTTAAGCAGACGCAAACGCAGCCATCCGCGAGGCGCAGCATGCTCGGGGTAAAGCGATCCATTAGTCAACAGCGTATCGCCAAACCAGCCAACGGCTGCACTCATGATGTCGAGCTGATAATCAATCTCTCCCGCTGGGGTAAATTTCTTATCCTGTACAATCACCGGTACATCATCGATTCCCCACTGCTTTGGCAGCAACAGCTTTTCGATCTCCTTATCGGAAATCAGTACCAATCCAGCCAGTCCCATCGCAACCTGACGCCCCGTTTTCCCATGTTGGTGCGGGTGGAACCAGCAGGTTGCCGCTCGCTGTGTGGGAGTAAAACTCACCGTGCGCGAGCCACCAGGCGCAATCACTCCCTGTGGGCCTCCATCGACCTCGCCGGAAACTTCCAGACCATGCCAGTGTACGGTAGTCTCCTCTGCAAGGCGGTTATGGATATCAACAGTTGTCGTTTCTCCCTGCTTAAGCTGTAGCGCGGGCCCCAATAAATTGCCGTTATAGCCCCAGGTGGTAGCCAGGTGAGAACCGAATTGTGTTTTGCCTGCCTGGATAGTTAAGGTGATGCGATTACGTGCGTCGGCAGTCAGCAGCTCCGGTATAGGCAATACTGGACGACTGGCAGCAAAAACCGAGCGACTCCATAGCGGCAAGGCACTGGCCACGCTGACCGCAGCGGTTAATTTGAGAAATTCACGACGTTGCATTTTCACATCCTTTTTATTCTGCTGGCGAATATTTGAGCTTAAACCTTCCACCAACGGGAAGGTCAAGCAGAAGAGTAAGAATAAAGCTCGGCGTAGTGTAAAGAAGTATGCTAACGTTGTTTGTCCGTGATTCAATGGTAGAGAAAATGAAGACGCTTTTCAGAACAATAGTGCTTGGCAGCCTGCTTACTCTATCCGCCAATAGCTATGCATTAAGCGAGTCCGAAGCGGAAGATATGGCTGATTTAACAGCAGTATTTGTCTTTCTGAAAAATGACTGTGGTTATCAAAATTTACCAAACACTCAAATCCGCCGCGCGCTGGTCTTCTTTGCTCAGCAAAACCAGTGGGATTTAAGCAATTACGATAGCTTCAATATGAAAGCGCTGGGCGAAGATAGCTACCGCGATCTCAGTGGAATTAAAATCCCGACGACAAAAAAATGTAAAGCACTGGCGCGTGACTCACTCAGCCTGCTTGCGTATGTGAAATAAGTATCTCAATTCATATTCTAAAATAGGTGACCGTGCTAATACGCACGGCCACAATATCTCATTTAAGTAACTATTCATCTAACAACCTTAATTAATTTACCTTTCAACTTATTCACCACACCAATAACTCATTAATATTTTCATTTAATAAAACTATAATCATCTTTTAAAAAAACCAAGAGTCTTTATTGCAATATTTTTTTTGCACACTATTATCGCTCGATAATGACCTCTGATTACCAATGGAATAAAATTTTGAACATATCCTTATTTACCCGTATAGCTCCTCTTGCCGTAATTTTATTGGTTGGCTGTAATTCAACGCAATCCCGACAGTCCTCAAGATTAATGAAACCATTACCTGATGCGACATTAAGCCAACAACAAACGGAACAGCAGAGAATGGCAGAGGAACAAGCACGTATAGATGCTTGCCGCCAGGCACTGGAATCGTTGAAAGAAGTGAATCCAAAGCAGGCTGCGAAACTCGGTAATGATTTTACGGCCCTCATTAGCGCCGCGTCTCAATATAACTCTGTACGTAGTAAAGTTGCAGAACCCACAAAGCAGGGGATCGATTCGATGTATCAGTTCAAATCAATCAAGCTGTGCGCTGACATTGAAAAAGAACTGATAGATAGCCTTGTTAAACGTGGCGAAAATGTTCAACCATGAACAGGATAATGGCCTGGCGTTTCAAGGCGATACCGTTGGCAGCAGTGCTTGTGCTGGCGCTATCATCATCACCTGATGCATATGCAGAGAAAGACGCACTGATAAACGTCACGGCCAGTTCAAATAGTGACGATTCAGGTCCTGCTTTTTTGAACTATGCCAAAGAACAGCAGACTCAGAAAAATAATGAGTCTGTTAAAGCCACTGAGGACAAAAACAATAATACGAAAACAACGAATAAAAAAAACATCAAGAAAACCAATGAAGCTTCCCGTCAGGCTGCAATAATTTCTCAAAAAGATAAAACCATCCGCCAACTCCGGCAGCAACTTGATGCTAAGTCAGCGGCAGTTGACTCTGTACCAGACAATCAAAAAGAGCTGACAGATAAAATTAATCAGCTTCAGGAAGAATTAACTGTTGCTGTAACAGAAAAACAAAAACTAATAGATAAAGAACGCTCTGTTGTCGCTGAAGAAAAAAAGAGCACATCAAAACTTGATGCTGCAGAAAATAAAATCCTGCAGCAAGAGCAAAGGCTGACTTCAGCAGAATCAGCAAAACAAAAGCTTGAGGTTCTGCTGACTGAAGTTACCACTGAAAAACAGGCGCTGGTAAAGAAACTTGCTGTTGCAGAAACAGAAAAGCAAAATACGGCAAAAAAATTCGCGACTGCTATATCAGAGACACAAGCGCTCATGACAAAGCTCGCCGCTGAGACAAAAGAAAGACAAGTACTTGCAGAGAAATTAGCGACCTCAGCCCCGGATAAACAAGCGTTCGCAACAAAACTGGCTGCGGCAGAGACATCCCAGCAGGCTTTGACAACGAAACTCGCGGCTGCGGACGCAGAGCAGCAAGCGCTGAAAGCGAAACTGGCCGCCGCTGAAACAGCCAGACAAGCTCTAACGACAAAACTCGCAGTAACAGATGCAGCACAGCAGGTGCTGAAAACTAAGCTGGACACCTCTGAAACTGCTCAGAAAGAGATGACAACTCAACTCACCACCAGTACAGCAGAAAAACAGGCGCTCACGGCAAAACTGGATTCATTGACCATCAGCAAACAGCAGTCAATTCGTGACGAGGACTCTTCTCGCCTTCAGGCTGAAAAAGATAAAGCCCTACTGCAAACCAGCTTAGATGAAATTAACCAGCTAAAGAGCAGGCTGGCTGATGCTGAGAATAAACCGGATAAGAAATCTACGACTATCGATCTTGCTAAAGAGCCCCAGCAGCAGGCTTACTCTATCGGTGT
Organism: Klebsiella sp. RHBSTW-00484; assembly: GCF_013705725.1. NCBI lineage: Bacteria > Pseudomonadati > Pseudomonadota > Gammaproteobacteria > Enterobacterales > Enterobacteriaceae > Klebsiella > Klebsiella sp. RHBSTW-00484. The sequence continues at coordinate 5,037,686 of NZ_CP055481.1, forward strand.
ATCAATGGGTGATGAAGCGCTCAAGGTTTTGTCTACCCGAAATACTCAAGGCATAAATGTCGACAAAGACACCGTACTACAAGGGATTCTGGATACATTTTCAGGAAAAATTGCCATTGATGAGAAAATCCGCAATAAAGCTTTGTTCGATGTTTCTAAAAAAGTCTTTCAAAATCTGAATAAGATCGAACAACAAACCGTGAGTGACGGGAAAAAATATCAGCAGAAGTTCGCTAAACAAAAAGGCGTTGTATTCAAAGATGGCGTCTACAGTCGGATTGATTATGCTGGCGAAGGCAGGATTCTCGACAGCGATACCGTCACCGTAACTATCAAGGAAACGCTCACCGACGGAACCGTCATTAACGATATGGAAGCGGAAGGCAAAGTCTGGTCCCAGACGCTAAAATCCTATCCTCCCATATTCCTCGGCCCCATAAAGCGCCTGGGAAATCATGGTTCGATTACGGTAGTGATCCCTCCAGACCTGGCTTACGGTAGTGAAGGCAGGCCACCCAAAATCCCACCGGGAGCGACTATGATTTATTCGCTCAGAATCGTTGATGCTACTGCGGCGGAACCCCAGGCTAAAAAACCCTGATCCCGACGCCTCCTGTTAGAGGAGGCGTTTCCCCCATTTTCTGAATGGCAACATACGTCATACTTCATCTGCTGAAACATCCATCGTGCATCCTCATGTATAGTTGGCTATGATGTTGCGCTCATTTTTTATGGGTGTAACAGATGTTAACAAAGGAGGATCTGCCTGTGGCCGATAACAATCTGTGGCATGAAACGTTGCACGACCATTTTGGTCAGTATTTCAGCGTTGATAACGTGCTGTATCATGAAAAAACCGATCATCAGGATTTGATCATTTTCGAAAACGCCGCCTTTGGCCGCGTGATGGCACTGGATGGCGTGGTGCAAACCACTGAACGCGATGAATTTATCTATCATGAAATGATGACCCATGTTCCTCTGATGGCCCACGGCCAGGCGGAACATGTGCTGATTATTGGCGGCGGCGACGGCGCCATGCTGCGTGAGGTCTCCCGTCATCGCAATATCAAAACCATCACCATGGTGGAAATCGATGCTGGAGTCGTTTCATTCTGTCGTCAATATCTCCCTAACCACAACGCAGGCGCATATGACGATCCGCGTTTTACACTGGTTATTGATGATGGCGTCAATTTTGTTAATCAGACGACGCAAACGTTTGACGTTATTATCTCCGATTGCACCGATCCTATTGGTCCTGGTGAGAGCTTATTCACCTCCGCATTTTATGAAGGCTGTAAGCGTTGCCTGAACCCTGGTGGGATCTTCGTTGCTCAGAACGGCGTCTGCTTCTTACAGCAAGATGAAGCTATCAGTAGCCACCGCAAGCTCAGCCATTACTTTAGCGATGTGAGCTTCTACCAGGCAGCGATTCCAACCTATTACGGCGGCATTATGACCTTCGCATGGGCCACGGATAACGAAGCCCTGCGCCACCTCTCCAGTGAAATCATCCAGGCGCGCTTTCATAAATTGAATCTGAAGTGCCGTTATTACAATCCGGCAATTCATGCGGCGGCATTTGCTTTACCGCAATATCTACAGGATGCGCTGTCCACCGTTAAGTAAGGGGGTGATCTAAATTGAAAAAATTGAAGCTGCACGGCTTTAACAACTTGACCAAGAGCCTGAGTTTTTGCATTTATGATATCTGCTACGCGAAAACGGCAGAGGAGCGTGATGGTTACATCGCCTATATCGACGAACTCTATAATGCCAACCGTCTGACTGAAATTTTGTCAGAAACCTGTTCCATTATCGGCGCAAATATTCTTAACATCGCGCGTCAGGATTATGAGCCTCAGGGCGCAAGCGTAACGATACTGGTCAGCGAAGAGCCGATTGATCCGCAGCTTATCGATCAAACCGAACACCCGGGCCCGCTGCCGGAAACCGTTGTCGCGCACCTCGATAAAAGCCATATTTGCGTTCATACCTACCCGGAAAGCCACCCTGAAGGTGGATTGTGTACCTTCCGTGCCGATATTGAAGTCTCCACCTGTGGGGTCATCTCGCCGCTAAAGGCCCTGAATTATCTGATTCATCAGCTTGAATCAGACATCGTCACCATCGATTATCGGGTTCGTGGTTTTACCCGCGATGTGAACGGCATGAAGCATTTCATCGATCATGAAATCAACTCCATTCAGAATTTCATGTCTGACGATATTAAGTCCCTGTATGACATGGTGGACGTGAACGTTTATCAGGAAAATATCTTCCACACCAAGATGTTGCTTAAGGAATTCGACCTTAAACACTATATGTTCCACACTAAACCGGAAGATTTAACAGAAGAAGAGCGCAAGGTCATTACCGACCAGCTTTGGAAAGAAATGCGCGAAATTTACTACGCCAGAAATATTCCGACGGTATAAATCTCTGACGGAGCAGGGAAGCTCCGCTTATCAAATATTAACCTGCAGGTCTAACAAAACCGCCCTTGTTTCTTTATTTCCCTCAGTGACACGCAGCACCGCCTCGCCAAGTTGACGGCCGATCTCTTCATGATCGACGGTAAACATGCAGGTTGTCGATGACAGCTTTCCCGAGAAATCACTGCTCGCCGCAGCGCACAGCATTGATTTATCTGTCAGCCCACAATCAGGCAATGCCGCCAGATAATGGCTGGCCCCCATCAGAAGAAAATCGTTGATGAAGATAATAAAATCCGGTTTTTCAGCCTGACGCATAAACTGTCTGGCAGCCTCTTCACCAGACTGCTCGGTCACCGCGCCAAAAAAGATCAGTCCATCATCAGGTTGTTGACCCTGCAGATGTAACTCCTGTAAGCACCCATCAAGAAACTGCTGCCCGTGCATGCTGTCAGCGCCTAGCGTCGCAATAGCAATACGCTTTGCCCCCTGGCGCAATGCATAGCGGACGCACTGACGCCCCATTTCTTCATGATGAAAATCAACCCAATTAAAGTGACCGTTCAGCACCCGACTTTGTCCCATCGTGACGAAAGGAAACCGCAGATCGTTCAGCAGCAAAATACGCTCATCATCAATACGCGTATCCGTCAGGATGACCGCATCAGCACGGTTTTGCTCAATGATTTTTTGCAACAGCAGGTGCTCGCCCTGCCGGTCCGTGGTGATGTGGATAACCGGGTCAATACCGCTCTCTTTAAGACTGCATTGTAATCCTCTGGCAATACGCATAAAGAAAGATGCGGTATGAATATTTCCACCATCGGCGGCAGGCAGCAGCAACGCCACGACACCGACTTTACCGCTACGCAGATAGCGAGCGGAAGCGTTTGGCCGATACCCCAGTTTTTCCGCTGCCTCAAGGACCTTTTTACGCGTATGGCTACTGATATCGCTTTTGTTATTCAACGCTTTCGAGACCGTCGCTGTCGAAAGATTCAGAAACTCAGCCAGTTCTTTAATATTCATTTTTCTTTATGGACTAAATTGCTTCGGACAAGGATATTCTTGCCAATCTAAACCATTAATTTTCCGATGACAATAAAAAAGCGTTTTAACACGACATAATAATGTTGCAGAGATCACATTTACGCAGACAAAACCATTGCCATCGATATTTTTCAGATCTAGCATAAAATAATACGAAATCGATTAAGTATTTTTATTATATATCTCTATAGCCTAAATAATTCGAGTTGCATCACGGCGGCAACTAAGCGCATCCCTGGGAACGTACAAATAGTACGTGACCGGGGTAAGCGCAGGCAGCCAACAAAGATGCGGCTTGAAGTATGACGGGTATAAACAAAACTAACAAAGGTAAACCCTATGCAATTAGATAGCCCGCTTCCTGCTGCGGCATCCGTCAATAAAACACGGCCGCAGGTGATCTGGATTTGTCTGCTGGCGGCCCTCGCCGGTTTGTTATTTGGCCTGGATATTGGCGTCATCTCCGGCGCGCTCCCGCTTATCGCCAAAGAATATCATCTGCTTGATAACCAACAAGAATGGATCGTCAGTTCAATGATGGTCGGTGCCGCAGCAGCAACCCTGTGCAGCGGTTTTCTGGCCTATCGGTTAGGACGTAAATATGCCCTGTTAATTGCTGCTGGCTCATTCTGTATCGGTGCCATTATTTGCACCTGTGCCGTCAGCGCGGATATGTTAATCGCCGGGCGCCTGATTCTCGGCGTAGGACTCGGAGTCGCATCTTACGCAACGCCTCTGTATCTTTCTGAAATTACGCCAAAAAATATCCGTGGTGCGATGATTTCCGCTTATCAGTTAATGATTGCTCTCGGAATTTTAATTGTCTTTCTGACCAATACTGCGTTTAGCTATAGCGGCAACTGGCGTGGAATGCTGTTGGTTGTGGCTATCCCATCACTGATTTTCCTTTTTGGCGCTTTGTTCCTGCCTCGCAGCCCACGCTGGCTGATGATGCATGGCAGAGAAGAGGATGCCAGAGTCGTATTGCTACGCCTGCGCAACAGCCGCGAAGAGGTTGAAAGCGAACTGCAGGAAATTAAAGAACAGCTTAAAGTTAAACAACACGGCTGGCATTTATTTAAAGAAAATAAACACTTTCGCCGTAGCGTCGGATTAGGGGTCGTCCTGCAAATCATGCAACAGTTCTCCGGCGTCAATGTGATGATGTACTACGCGCCACGCATCTTCCATGAAATTGGCTTTAGCTCCACGGCAGACCAAATGTGGGGAACGGTAATCGTTGGCCTGGTGATGACTATCGCTACCTTTATCGCCGTCGGCTTTGTCGACCGTTGGGGACGTAAGCCTATGCTGTATATTGGTTTTATCACCATGGGTATTGCGATGAGCGTGGTTGGTTCACTACTGGGTGGTGACGCGTTATCGACTCTGGAGAAAGGCGTTACCGTCACCATGTTACTGCTGTTTATCGTCGGTTTTTCTATGTCAGCAGGCCCGTTAATCTGGCTATTGTGCTCCGAAATTCAGCCATTAAAAGGGCGCGAATTTGGTATTACCTGCTCCACGTTTACCTGCCATATCGCCGGGATGATTGTCAGTGCGACCTTCCTGTCGCTACTCAATACATTAGGTAGCGCTCATACGTTCTACTTATACGCTTTATTAAATCTCACAGCCATTATCATTATTTATTTCTTTGTTCCTGAAACCAAAAATATTTCACTGGAAAAAATCGAACAGAACCTAATGGCAGGAAAAAAATTACGCAACATTGGCCGATGATAAAAGGGAGTATCGGACATGAATTTTATAGAATTTACTGAAGATAATTTGCATATTTCTTTTTCGCTTAATGAAAAACAGCAAATTTATATTAGCCGGTTTTCAACAACCTCGGATTCTGCAGCACACGGGGAGTTTCCGCTGGTACAGGTACATGCCAGCGGCTACAACCAAAACGATCATCATGCCCGGAAGCATACCGGCAGCGAACCGGGTTCATCGTTACGCTACCAGTCCCATCGTTTTAGCGAAAATAAGCTGGGCAAGAAGCTTGAAATCAGCCTTAGCGGTGAAGCGATCGGCGTCTGCTGGCATCTTCAGCATTTTCGCGACACGCACTCGGTGCGAGTCTGGAGCGATGTACGCAATGACTCCCCGGAACACATCGGCCTGGAATATATCAGCTCCTTAACGCTGTTTGCCATTGATAGCAAGCCGTGGGAAAAAACCACGCTTCTGCACTTACCGCACAATAACTGGTATGGCGAAGCTCAATGGAAGAGCCGCACGCTCCCGGAACTCGGGTTGGATAAGGTAAACCATTTTTCACTCGATCGTCTCTCGATAGAAAACACCGGCACCTGGTCCAGCATCGGTTATTTACCCTGCGCCGCTTTTGAGGATACCTCAGCAGGCACCACGCTACTGTGGCAGATTGAACATAGCGGCTCATGGCAGTGGGAAATCGGCGATTTCCGCGATCGACTCTACTTGCAGGTCAGCGGACCAACCGAGAATGAAAGCCACTGGTGGAAAAATCTTGCGCCGGGGGAAACCTTCACTTCCGTGCCGGTCGCCGTTGCACTGGTCCAGGGGGGGTTACAAGAAGCACTACAGGAAATCACTCGTTATCGGCGAAAAATAGTGCGCCCGTCGGCGGATAACCAGCGGCTCCCGGTGATATTCAATGACTATATGAACTGTCTGTCCGGCGATCCGACTACCGCGAAACTGCTGCCGTTGATTGATGCCGCCGCGAAGGCGGGATGTGAATACTTTTGTATCGACTGCGGCTGGTACTCTGACGGTGAATGGTGGGATGGTGTCGGCGAATGGCTCCCCGCACCAACGCGCTTCCCTGGAGGGATCCGCGAACCGCTCGATTATATTATAGCCAAAGGTATGAAATCAGGATTGTGGCTGGAACTGGAAGTGATGGGAATTGCCTGTCCGCTGGCGCAATCCTTACCTGATGAGTGTTTTTTCCTGCGCCACGGCAAACGGGTCATTGACCACCAGCGCTATCAGCTGGATTTTCGCCACCCTTTAGTTCTGGAGCATGCCGACCGGGTTATTTCCCGCCTGGTTGAGGAGTATGGAATCAGCTATATCAAAATGGATTACAACATCAATGCGGGCAGCGGGACCGACTACGCCGCCGATAGCCCCGGCGACGGACTGCTACAGCACAATAGGGCTTATCTTAGCTGGCTGAAAAACACCATGGCTCGCTACCCGCAACTGGTGATTGAAAACTGCGGCAGCGGCGGATTGCGCATGGATTACGCGCTTTTGCAGCAGCACAGCATTCAATCCGTAACCGATCAGACTGATTACCGCTTAGTGGCATCTATCGCCGCCGCGGCAGCCTCTGCGGTCACGCCTGAACAGGCCGCCATTTGGTCTTATCCCTTACGTGAAGGCGATCGTGAAGAAGTGGTGATGAACATGGTTAACAGCATGCTGCTGCGGGTTCATCAAAGCGGGCATCTGGCGGAACTGAGCGAAGAGCGTTTCACATTGGTTCAGGAAGGGATCGCACTGTATAAATCGTTTCGCCAGCAAATCCCCCACCTGGAGCCTTTTTGGCCGCTAGGAATGCCCTCTTTCGCTTCACCATGGCTGGCATTCGGCCTGCGTAACGAAAATGAAGCCTGGCTGGCGGTCTGGCGAATGGAAAGTGAACAGGGCTCAATCACGCTGCCGCTTGATGACGTCTCACAAGCCAGCTGCGTTTACCCGCGCTTTGCCAAAGCGCTCTGTCTGCCTGAATTCAACAAACATGAATTGATGATTTCACTACCGGAGAAACTGACCGCCAGGTTGTTTCATCTTACCTTCACCCACTAAACGAAAACCGCCTCCCGATTGGGAGGCGGTCATCAACGCTGCTGCATGAACTCACGGTATGCGGCAACGACCTGTAAAAAATCCTCAACGCCGCACAGAGAGAGGCTTTCTTCGTCATAATAGCTCATCCCCTCCTCCATCTCATCGCCAGAAAAATCCAGCTGATTAGCGCGGATCATCACTTCTTCACCATCCAGCCATAATGTGTATTCATGACCAGTACGTTGCCAGGATCGTTCACTGCCTTTGACGGTGCGTGCGGCCTGCTCCACTTCATCCAGCAGGGCGAGGTTATCTTTAACCTCTTCATTGAACCAGTGGCCTATCACTTCATGGTCCATCGACATTCGCACCTTTACCACTCCGGTAATATCGCGCAGAAATTCGTAATCCATAGTCTTTTCCTCTGCAAGGGCAATGCGTCACCGCTGCACTGTACCCATAGGGTAATTATCGCAGCAGTAAGAGAGAAAAAAAGCGTAGCGAGCGGAGGGATTGGAAATAAAAATGCCCGGTGATGTAAAGTTCACCGGGCATTGAAGGGTTTATGTACGAAATAGACTTATCGCATTACACCGCGGTCTGGAAAATCACGCCGTCAGCTTTTTCCGTGTACTGACCCAGCTGATCGAAGTTCAGATAGCGGTAGGTGTCTGCCGCCGTCTTCTCTACCTGCGCAACATAGGTCTGGTACTCGTCCGGCGTCGGCAGCTTACCGATAAGCGCCGCGACTGCCGCCAGCTCCGCAGAAGCCAGGAAGACGTTCGCCCCGGTGCCTAAACGGTTCGGGAAGTTACGGGTTGAGGTCGAAACCACCGTCGCACCGTCCGCTACGCGCGCCTGGTTACCCATACACAGGGAACAACCCGGGATTTCAATACGCGCACCGCTCTTACCAAACACGCTGTAGTAGCCTTCTTCGGTCAGCTGCGCTGCGTCCATACGGGTTGGCGGCGCCACCCACAGGCGGGTTGGCAGCTGCCCTTTGTGGCTGTCCAGCAGCTTACCGGCAGCACGGAAGTGGCCGATGTTGGTCATGCAGGAACCGATAAACACTTCGTCGATCTTCTCGCCCTGCACGTCAGACAGCAGACGCGCATCGTCCGGATCGTTCGGCGCACACAGGATGGGCTCTTTAATGTCAGCCAGATCGATGTCGATCACCGCGGCATATTCGGCATCCGCATCACCTTCCAGTAATTCAGGTTCCGCCAGCCATTTTTCCATACCCTGCACGCGACGTTCCAGCGTCCGGCGATCGCCGTAGCCTTCTGCGATCATCCACTTCAGCAGGACGATGTTGGAGGTCAGGTACTCAACGATCGGCTCTTTGTTCAGTTTGATGGTACAACCGGCAGCAGAACGTTCGGCGGAAGCATCGGTCAGTTCAAACGCCTGCTCGACTTTCAGATCCGGCAGACCTTCGATTTCCAGGATGCGGCCGGAGAAGATGTTTTTCTTGCCTTTCTTCTCAACGGTCAGCAGGCCCTGACGGATCGCATACAGCGGGATCGCGTGCACCAGATCGCGCAGGGTGATACCCGGCTGCATCTTGCCTTTGAAACGAACTAAAACGGATTCCGGCATATCCAGCGGCATCACGCCGGTCGCGGCAGCAAACGCCACCAGACCCGAGCCCGCCGGGAAGGAGATACCGATTGGGAAACGGGTATGGGAGTCACCGCCGGTACCGACGGTATCCGGCAGCAGCATACGGTTCAGCCAGGAGTGGATAACGCCATCGCCCGGACGCAGTGAGACGCCGCCACGGTTCATAATGAAGTCCGGCAGCGTATGGTGTGTGGTGACGTCAACCGGCTTCGGATACGCCGCCGTGTGGCAGAAGGACTGCATCACCAGGTCAGATGAGAAGCCCAGGCACGCCAGGTCTTTCAGTTCATCACGGGTCATTGGACCGGTGGTGTCCTGAGAGCCGACGGAAGTCATCTTCGGCTCGCAGTAAGCACCCGGACGAATACCGGCCACGCCGCAGGCGCGACCCACCATTTTCTGCGCCAGGGAGTAACCACGGCTACTTTCCGCCACGTCTTTCGCCTGACGAAAAACGTCGCTGTGCGGCAGACCCAGCGCTTCACGCGCTTTGGTGGTCAGGCCGCGACCGATAATCAGCGGAATACGGCCACCGGCACGCACTTCGTCGACCAGAACGTCGGTTTTCAGTTCGAAGTTAGCCAGCAGTTCGTTGGTTTCGTGGTTGCGCACTTCACCTTTGAACGGATAAACGTCAATCACGTCACCCATGTTCAGTTTGTTGACGTCCACTTCAATCGGCAGCGCGCCCGCATCTTCCATGGTGTTGAAGAAGATAGGGGCAATTTTACCCCCGAGGCACAGACCGCCGCCGCGCTTGTTCGGCACGTTCGGGATGTCATCGCCCATGAACCACAGCACCGAGTTAGTGGCCGATTTACGTGATGAACCGGTCCCCACCACATCGCCAACGTAGGCCAGCGGAAAACCTTTCTGCTGCAACGCTTCGATCTGTTTGATCGGGCCAACAACGCCAGGCTGATCCGGGTCGATTCCTTCACGGGCGTTTTTCAGCATCGCCAGAGCGTGCAGCGGGATATCCGGGCGGGACCAGGCATCAGGGGCCGGAGACAGGTCATCGGTATTGGTTTCACCGGTGACTTTAAAAACGGTGACGGTGATTTTGTCCGCCAGCTGCGGACGGTTCAGGAACCACTCGGCGTCAGCCCAGGATTGCATCACCTGTCTGGCATATTCATTGCCTGCTTTGGCTTTCTCTTCTACGTCGTAGAAGTTATCGAACATCAGCAGGGTATGGGACAGTGCTTTCGCGGCAATCGGCGCAAGTTTTGCGTCGTCCAGCGCATCAATCAGCGGATGAATGTTGTAACCGCCCTGCATGGTGCCCAGCAGTTCGATGGCTTTTTCAGGGGTCACCAGCGGGGAAGTCGCTTCGCCTTTGGCGATTGCGGCAAGGAATCCGGCTTTAACATAGGCGGCTTCGTCGACGCCCGGCGGTACGCGGTTAATTAACAGATCTAACAGGAATTCTTCTTCGCCAGCAGGCGGATTCTTCAGCAGCTCAACCAGGCCGGCCATTTGGGTTGCATCTAAGGGTTTTGCAACAATCCCTTCGGCGGCACGCTCAGCTACGTGCTCACGATATTCTTTTAGCACGACGGTATCTCCTCGCTCTCATTGTCATATGCGGTCGGCGATCTCTTCACGCTCCTGTGAGACAGCAGTTTGTAGGGTAAATGCCCGATACCGCGTCGGCAGCATAGCAGGATTTTAGGGAGGTGTTAATCTGTTTACAAAAAAGCAACATTAAAAATTAGCTGAATCGTTAAGGGCAGAATATTGCAGGTTTTCTGTCAGTTTACTGGAATATAAAATTAATTCTGTTACACATCGCTGACCAAAATCCCAACAAAAATCAAAAACGCAAATAGGGTCTCTTTATACTCAGGCAATCCCCCGTATTTCGACAATACTATGTCGAAACGGGCCAACTTCTGTGCCAGGAGTCATCATGACGCTGCCTTTCAAACCCCATGTGCTCGCACTGCTTTGCAGCGCCGGGTTATTAGCCGCCGCGGGTACGCTCTATATTAAAAGCCGGGAACCACAATCCGTTCCCGAACCTTCGGTCGTGGCGCAGGCCGCGCCTGTGCCAGCCGCTGCTCAACCAGTGACGACCACTTATACCCCAGCGCAGATCGATCAGTGGGTGGCGCCAATCGCGCTGTATCCGGACAACCTATTGTCACAGGTGCTGATGGCCTCCACCTACCCAAGCAACGTAATACAGGCGGTGCAGTGGTCGCAGGATAATCCCACCATGAAAGGCGATCCGGCGGTACAGGCGGTGGCCAATCAACCCTGGGATCCCAGCGTAAAATCGCTGGTCGCCTTCCCATCGCTGTTAGCGTTAATGGGAGAAAACCCGCCGTGGGTGGAGAATCTGGGTAACGCGTTTCTCGCCCAACCGCAGGATGTGATGGATTCGGTACAGCGCTTGCGCGCTATCGCCCAGCAAACCGGAACGTTGAAATCGACACCGCAGCAGAAAGTCAGTACCAGCGTGAAAAATGTCCCACCACCGCGCGCCCAAACCAAGAATGGGGTAACGGTCGTTTCGACAGCTCCACCGGCTCCGACGGTCATCAAAATAGAATCCACCGATCCGCAGGTTGTCTATGTTCCCAACTACAATCCAGCCGTCGTTTACGGTACCTGGGCCAACACCGCCTATCCACCGGTCTATTTACCGCCGCCTCCGGGGGAGCAGTTCGCCGATAGCTTCGTCAAAGGTTTTGGTTATAGCCTTGGCGTCGCCACAACGTACGCGTTATTCAGCAACATCGATTGGGATGATGACGATCACCACCATGATGATGACTATCACCATCACGATGATGACCACCATGACGGCTACTCGCATAACGGTGATAACATCAACATCAATGTAAACAACTTCAATCACATAACGGGACAAAACTTGCCGGGCAATAATGCCAACTGGCAGCATAACCCAGCCTATCGCGGCAATATTCCTTACCCGAATAACAACGTCACGCAGCATTTCCATCAGACCAGTGTTCCAGGCGGGCTTAGCGCCACCCAGCATCCACCGGTCGATCGTAATGAGCAGCGTCAGGCGGCAATGACCCAGTTGCAGCAGCGCACTGGTACCACGGCAACGGCGAGTAATCTGGCAACGCACTCCCCTTCCCGTGACGCGCAGCGCCAGGCCGCCTCACAGCAGCTACACCAGGTCACCCAGCGTAATAACTATCGTGGCTATGACAATACGCCTGCGGTAAAAAATAGCGCCACGCAGCAGCGTCGGGAAGCAGCCAAAAACCAGCTTCAACACCCGACAGCCCAACAGCAGCATCGGGAGACGGTGAAAGCGCAGGTTCAGCACCCCACTGCGCAGCAACAACAGCGCCGTGAACAGTTCCAGTCTGCAACGCCTGAACAGCGTCAGCAGAAGCTCGGTAATCTGCATGCCAATGCGCTAAGCGGTAACGACAGCCGCTCCCCCTCCTGGCAATCTCAACAAGAGCGAGGGCAACAGAGTCGTCATATCTCAGGTTTAAACAGCGAGCAGCGCAGCGCGGCCAGAGAACATCTTTCCGAACATCGTGAATTGCGTCGCCGCTGAGGATAAGAAGATGAAAAAGCACCTACAAATGACGCTGCTGGCGCTGGTCATGGCACCGATGATGGCTCTGGCACAGCAACAATTCTCCACGCCTGAACAAGCTGCAAACGCGCTGGCTGAGGCAATCAATCAGCATGATGAATCTGCGCTGGATACGCTGCTCGGTGATAACTGGCAGCAGTTCTTACCGCCGGACGGCATTGCGCCTGATGCGGTAGACCGTTTTCAGCGTGACTGGCAAGTCAAACATAACGTTGTTCGCCAGGACAATAGCGCGTGGCTGGACGTCGGCCAGGAAGAGTGGCGACTGCCCATTCCCATCATCAAGGGCGATGATGGCTGGCATTTTGATATGGCTGCCGCAGAAGATGAAATTGTCACCCGCGCTATTGGCCGCAATGAGCTCTCAGCGATTCAGGCGATGCATGCTTATGTTGATGCCCAACAGGATTTCTATCAGTTAAATCACGCCTGGGCGCAGAAGATTATCAGCAGTGATGGCAAGAAAGATGGCCTCTACTGGCCTGCGACTCCAGGAGAAGCGCCCAGTCCGTTAGGGCCTGCCTTCAGTCCCGCTATGCCGGGCGAGGGATACCACGGTTATCATTTCCGCATTATTCCCAGCGATAGCGAGAAAGGCTTCGCCCTGCTCGCCTGGCCTGCGAGCTGGGGTGAAACAGGCGTGATGAGCTTTATTGTCAGCCAGGATGACAACGTCTATCAGGCGGACCTGGGGGAAGCGACGGAACAGAAAGCTGCGGCAATAAATCGCTACGGTGAACATGAACCGTGGAAACCTGTAGAAGAATAGATGGGGCATAAAAGCGGTCCACCATTCGGCTGAACGATCCAGTGGGTGTACGACACTAACCTCCATCAATTCTCTGACGGTTTTTTTCATGTTATCTGCATGGTATTTACGGACATGTCGAGGTGGCGACCACATTCATTGAGTATTTTCCAGGTTTGGAGCCTGACTCCACAAACATCCCCATAGTGAGTGGGGGCCTGTGTTGCGTTCCTGGTTGGTTTACTTTGCCATTCACCGTTAGCGAAGCACCAGCAATGTTGTTCGTCGCGAATACGATGGGGGGTGGGGAAACGTAGGCGGGTTCGATGGCGGTCCCAGCATTGTTGTGCCCTTCCATTAGTGTGCCGAGGTTTATCATATCTGGGAACGTTATGCTGCTTACTATAGAATCGGTTACGTCCGGAGTTATGCGAGAGGTCGGTTGTGTACTGATCTGTTTCCCGTTTGTGTCGTAGGCGTAGACGCCGGCGTTTACGTTGAATATACGGTTAGGGAGGAAAGCTGGGCGTGCGATTGGATATTGCATCGCGTCTGTCGATGAGGCGGATAATACGGCGTCAATTGAGTATCCACCGGAGATTTGCATTGACGGGATAGCGGTGACGATACCAGTGTCAGTTGTTATCGTGTTGCGTTGGATTTGGGTTGATAGCGGCATGCAAGTAGTCGGTCGCCATCCTGGCCGCAAGCATACATGCACCCATACGCCGTGGAGTGCGGTGGATAATGCGTCGTCATGGGAGATGATCACTCGTACTTTGCGAATCCATTTGAGGCTTATAGTCGAGGAATTTTGTGCCGTGGATGCGATGTGTCCTGCATGTTCAGTCGATGCTCCATATTTAAATCGCGATAGGTAGGGAACAGTACATTCCATCGTGCCCGCCTGGCTAGTGCCGATCAATAGTAAAGACAACACGAGTATTTTTTTCATTTTCAATCTCCTTCGGGCAAAAAGAATGCGCCAGGCAACCCTTTCGCCCATATCTGTTACTGATGCTCGTAAGCCAGCCCCGTTTAATTCTTTTCATCCGTAATCATAGTTACGGCGATGAGCCTGCTTCTGAAGGGTTTGAATCGCGGTTTACGGACATGTCCAGGTGGCGGTTACTTTGGACGTATAGGTACCGGGTCTGGCTGTGGGTTCAAGATTCATCCCAAGCTTGAATGGCGGCTTATACACCGTCCCGGCCTGGGCTATTTTGCCATTCACCGAAAATGACGCGCCAGCCGTTGTAGTCGACGTGAATTTCAGTCCGAGGGAATTAGTATTGATTTCTGTAACGACGGGCGTGTCCACCACGTTGACTCCCACTTGCAATGTTCCGAGGTCTATCGTCGTGGGAATGGTAATAGAATCCGTGGTCTTCGGCGTCGTGATAATGGAAAAGTGGGAGTCTTGCGTCGCAGAGAGTGATTTTCCGGAAGCGTCCAGGAGGGTGACATTCGTTGTTACAACCGGCTGTATGGATGACGCTGGTCGCCGGTTAATGTGTACTCCCATGATAGGTATGCCCGGTGTTGTGGAGAGAACCAGGTAGCCGGTCATGACCCCAGACGTTGAGTTCGTTATCGGGAAGGTAGCCGTAATTGTCCTTGCGGAACCGGTGATAAGGGGACCTTGCACACACGTTATAATATAGGGATTGCTTACGCCAGAGTGGTGGCAAAAGTGTAGGTAGTTTGCTTCGAGAATAGACGATTCCGCCAGGGTTGGGAGGGTTAACGTGGCGGACGCTGTGCGCGGGAATTTCAGGAAGGCGCTTCCTTTTTGGATTGTTGCGATGACAGTACCGTACATGATGTTAGCACCACCACTCGTAGCAATTGGTAAGCCAATATTCATATCCGCATATGAGTGTGCGATGTTTTGTTCACATCGGAGTGTTGTGGCCTCAGTGTTGTTGACGATGAGTAAAGCTAATGCGAGTATTTTTTTCATTTTCAATCTCCTTCGAGCAAAATCGTCAACTGTAACTCAACGAAAAGGTCACCACAGTCTGAAACGAACCGCCGCTCACGCGCCCGGTCCCTGTTCCGGCGTAACCCGCAGCAAATGTGTATTTACCACCCGACTCATCGAAGCTAAAGGTCACCTTACTCTGACCATCGGGTGTCAGTACTTTTCCGCTGTTATCCAGCAGTCTCAACCCCACATTTCTGGCTGAAGCGGTATTTATAAACAGCGTCCTATCACCACTCCCAACAGCCGTGCCGGAGGGCGTGATGCTGACCCCTGAAACACCGCCGCTACAATTCAGCGTCAGGGAAAACTCCGTTTTTCCATGTATGCCATTACTGGTGGCCAGGCTTCGGGTATTCACATCCGGCAGGTTAATTGTCTGGGTCGCCTCGGTGAACGAACAGGTTTTCGCCTCCAGAACGCCAGTGATGGTAAACTGGGTTGACGTTATATTGGCAGCTTGTAGAGGAAAACTGAGAGAGGGTAGCCCCAGCGCCATTCCATACATAAGTTTTCGTAACGTATTATTTTTAATCATTTTTATTTCCTTTTCACCGGGGTCATCTTAGCGACATATGGCGCTGATATACGCAATAGCGGCGTTCTGCTCCCGATCGCTGATCCGGTAAGTAATGGCGCACTGTTGATGGTGTTTGTCGCCCCACTTCGCCGTCAGCGTGCCTTTATCCTGAAGGCCGGACAGATACACCTGACCACCATCACCAACAATGCCGCTGATCTTCTCACCAGCAATCATGGTGCCAAAAGGCAGCGGTTTTCCGTCACGGGTGAGGGTCATGATGCCGCGATGGCCGCGCTGAACATCAAAACGGGCCCGAACAATCGCCCCTTTGGTTGGCACCACCCGCGCCACTCCGCTGTCGATATCGGTTTTGTCATCCAGCGTACTGGTGTCCAGAGATACGCTGTTTTCGCGATATGCAGTGGCATAAGGCTTTATTGCATAACCTCGCCAGTCCGTGGAGACACCAGTTGCTCCCTTCACGCTGACGCCGCTGGCACCCGGAGCGGCAACCAGCACCGCGCTGTCCGCCACCTGCTGCCCCTGCGTCAGGCCATTACGGTGTGCAACTAGCGCCCCGCTCAGACCGTAGTTCACACGCTGGTAATCCTCGCTGTAGCTGTACCCCAGCGAGGAGGCGCCATAGCCACCACGATGATTGATCCCGGCATTCCCGGTACCGCCGCTGCCGTTGCCATTACCGCTGTGGCTGTAGCCTTGAGAGACATTCCAGTTCAGGGTATTGCCATCCAGAGCCGTTCCGCTCAGCCCCGCCTGCTGACTCAGGTTGCCGTGATTATCCCGACTGCCATAAAACGTGGCATAGACTGAGCGAGAATCGCTTTTCCAGGAAAACAGCCGATCAAGCGGCACCGACAGTGACAGGTTGAATGTCTTGTCAGTCCATGATGGGTTGCTTTCATTCTTCTGCTGGTTATAGCTGTAAGATAGGGAGTAGCTGAGCGGCCCCAGAGCACTGCTGTAGCCGGTCTGCAAAGAGGTGGAGGAATCCCCAGAGTTCCAGTAAGTCTGCTTAACACCGGTGATGTACAGAGAGCCGATGCTGCCGAGACTCTGCGAGATATTGGCTTCCAGCCTGGCTCGTTTAGTGTTGTACAAGTTGTAGTAATCAGAGTAGGTATCCTGGTTCAGGTTACCGTACTCATCATATTCGTCATGATCGTATAAACGACCGCGCATAGTTTTCAGCGCGGTTTCATCAAGAGTATGAAAGCCCTTAGTAGAATAGCGATACCCGGTAAGACGGAGGTTTGTTCCTGTTGGACTAAAGGAGTGTGCGTAGAGAAACCGGACCGACTGTCCCTGATGGCGGGAACCATCAGCAAGTGTGCTATCTGCATGCGTCACATCCGCAGAAAATGCCCCGATTGCGCCCATATTAAGGCCCAACCCCAGTTGCTCCGCCATATAGTTATCAGAGTACTGTACGCCGCCATAGATCGTTACGTTATGAGGCAATCCCCATAACAGCGTAGCTTCTCCGAACGCGGGGTCATCGTAACGGTCACTGCTGCCGGAAAATAGGCCGGCCGTCAAGCTGTACGTCACCCGCCCTTCACGCTGTAGCATCGGTACGGAGGAGTAAGGCACGGTAAACACGTGCGTGTTGCCGCTGGCTTCTTTCACGCTGACTTCCAAATCCCCACTGCTATACATGGGGTAGAGGTCGGTTATCTCAAACGCCCCGGGAGAGACGTTCATCTGGTAGATATTGTAACCATTCTGCCGAATCATCACCTGCGCATTACTTTCCGCCACGCCGCGGACCACCGGGGCAAACCCCCTCATGGTATCCGGATACATGTTGTCATTGGTGGACAAACTGATGCCCTTAAATCCCGTTGAGTCAAAAACCTGATTTGAGGTCGAACTCTCCCCTATCACCAGATTACTGCGCAGGGGAATAACGGAACGCTCAACATATGTTTTAAGACGCTGCCGAGATTGCTGGGTCTGGTATTCATTGCTGTAGTAACTCCAGGTCCGGAAATCACGCAGCCGCCACCCCCCGAAATTTATCCCGCTGTTCAGGTTCAGGAAGTAGTTATTACTGTCAGATTTTCCGGCAAAGGTATTTCCACCGCTGAAGTTATAATTCAGCAACGCAGCATTAATCCCCTCATCCCAGAGCGAAGGTTCAATATATCCACGCGCCTGATGATGCAATGAGGCCTGTGGAATACTGATAAACAACTGCATTCTGGTGAAATCGAAGCGAGCCCAGGCATCCTGGATCGCTTTTTCCGGTGCCACGCATTCGTCTTCTGCGAGGGAAGCCAGCGCCGGAAAGAGATCGATTTTCACGCCCAGAGATGCCATCAACTCCCGTGTCAGACATGCCGATAGCCCGGTATTGTCCCTGCTGCGATACCCTTGCGTCGGGATTTCGCGCGGGGTAAAGGTCAGCGTGCGCTGTCCTTGTGTTCTGTCATTCAAAAAAACTTCAACCAGGTACTCACCCGGTCGCTGGGCGCCGGCTGACTGAAAGATATGCAGGGCGGCGGCAGCTTCAGCATCTGCGCCCATAAATTCAGGAGGAAAATAGAGCTCAGAGGCATGAGCGGTAAAACCCGCCTGAAAAAACAAACTCGCCAGGGTAATCGCTAAAGGTGACTTTTTTTTCATAATAATCAAAATCAGAGGCAGAACAGGTTAGACAGACAAATTCGTTTCAGAGCCTTACAGGCTCTGGCGTTGCTGAGCAGAAACGGCACCGTAGTCATTGATGGTGCTGTAGGTCAGTGTCCGGGGGCTTCCTGATGCTGTCAGAGATTCCGTGCTAAACGGAGCCACCATGGTGTCAGCCGCTTTGCGGCCATCCAGCGCAACCTGAACCAGCGTCACGTGATACGGAGAAGAATTGCTGATTTGCACCTGGTTCCCGCTGCGTTTGAACGTCAGCATCGATGGCGCTTTATCAATCGGGGCGTCGAGTCCGTTGGGGCGCACAAACATCTTGATACGCGTCACGGCAGCCAGCAGCAGCATGTTCTTGCCTTCCAGTTTTGACTTATCAACTGATGGAATAGCCTTGGCGTTGAAGTAATAGAGGGTTTCTCTATCCTGTGGCAAGGTGGGGCCGCTGAACATTACACGCAGCATATTTTGGTCCCCGGGATTACTGACATACAGCGGCGGAGTGATAATAAAATCTGTGGATTTGTCGCCACGAGCATTCTCTACCCAGCTCTGAACGAGGTAGCTGACCTCTTTTGAAGAATTGCGTGCAGACAGGGTGACCTGTTTAACATCCACCGGATACACCACGCGGGTCCCTCCCAGAACAATGCCTCCCGCCGACGCGAGGTGAGGTAAAATCAGGGCTGAACATAACAGTAAGGCAGACAGTGGCTTACGATATGAGTGAAGAAACATAGTACTCTCCAGACAAAAAGAGTCCCCTGCATCGGAAGTACAGAGGACTCTGAAATTATTGATATTTCACGGTAAACTGCGCAGTGGCATTAGCTTCGCCAGCTGAAATGTTGTCGCCCAGAGCGAAATAACGGGCCGCGAAGTTGAACTCATTTGCCTTATCAGCGCCCACTTCCATAGTCGCTGCGGGAGCTGAGCCGTCCACCTTCACTGGGAGATAAGTACTGCTGTTCAGGATCTGAATCCCCACGCCTGAAGCGACACTCTCCTTGCCAGTGATACTCAGCACCTCATCAGTTGCGGTGGTGCCACTGAAAGTGATGGAGGCATTGGCCGAATCGCACTCGTCAAGTGAGATAGTGAAATTGGTTGGCTGGGACGCGCTATTTGCTGAGGCCAAAACGCTGGACTCCACATCCCCCAGAATCACCACCTGTGCTGCTGAAGCTTTGGTCAGTACACAGGTATTTTCTTTAATAGAACCTTTAAATGTTACCGTGCTAGTTTCACCTTCTCTTACCGCGAAAGCGCAAGTGGATGCCATGACCAGGGCCGGAATAATTGCAACAGAAAAAAACTTTTTCATTGATACATCCTTAGTATTAACATTAAATTAATCCTTTATTCAGAATTAATCAGACTGAATGCATTACGAATAAAAATTAATTCCTATTCGTAACGCATGGTATTCATAAATATTTAAAAATCATTTTCTAAAATGATGCCAATTCAGATAACACGATAGCCACCACGTTCCATTTACCTATTGATGGATATGCACTTACTGAATTCAGTACAATTATCCTCAACGATGCAGGGAATGGCGCAGTGACCACAATAATGGTCAAGTCATATTTTTTAAATGCGCAAGATATTCTGAAGTTAATGCTTCATCATTCGAATATTCAGAAGCAGACCGGCATGAGTTCTGGCACTATATATTTTTTTAGCTCTGGCAAGATGAGCACACACCGTTTTACGAGAAATACAGAGATGCCGGGATATACGTTCCACCCCCCAACCCTTTTCCATTAGACCGATGATATAATTCTGCCGGGCAGGTATTTTGGCCCTTATCAATAAAGTGGCCAATTGTCTGTTCCAGTCAATATAAGTCACCTGTTTTTTTACATTCATTATCTCACCGTAAAATCCACCCACCGTCTGGTTTAAAGAAACACCACCATGCAGACTTAACTTCTTTGATAACAGCCCGGTTCTCCGTAATGTAATAAACAGATCGTTTTTATTCACATGCACAGAACTCAGATAGGTTCTGATGGCCCCGAGATCCCCAATTCTGTCCACATCCATTAGATGCACATGTGCATTATTTTCCAGTGCCCGAGGCAGCGCCGATATGGCCAAGTGCAGGTACTGGTCATCACTGAATAGTCTGAACATACATATTTCTCTCTTTCGGTATTCTGAGGGCGTTACAACGACCACACTGCAATTTTCTGAATCGGAGCCCATTGTAGGCATCTTCTCAAATATTGAAACTATATAGTGTATTTATGGATAATTATGGATGGATATGCTTAATTATAGGCATTGAATAGATTCATAAAGAGGGATACCCCTATAATGTTCCAGTGACCTTCTTTAAAAAAACCATACATATCAGGTAAAAGATTTACAAAGCAGGCACGGAAACCGTAATGTGGTGATAAGTGATGTGAATGTTAAATAATTGTGATTTACAATATTTCATTTCTGTTGTCAGTTGGAGGGACGATGATTTATATCATTAATAAAAAAATAATCTATGACACGGAAGCATCTGTTATCAGGGTATCGGATGAACCAGATGACAGAGTGATGACTCTGACACCTATTTCAAATCGCCTGTTGATGACGCTGGTCAGGCATCAGGGGGAAATTGTTAGCAAGGAGCAACTGCTGGAAAACGGATGGGAAGAAACGGCTAACAGTGGCTCTGGTCATACGGTAGTGCAATATCTGAGTAATTTAAGGAAGATATTTAAAGCACACATTCCGGATACAGAAGTTATCATTACTATCCCCCGGCAGGGCTATTATCTATCTGATGAAATTGATATCGAACTGAAGAGTGTTTGCGCCACGCTGCCCACTAAACCGGTTTCTGACGTTAAGCATATTAATGGCCGAAAAAGCACCATCAAGATACCTATGGTCGTCTGCACTTTTTTAATTATAGGCATTATTTCTGTGGCGGTGACATACACATCAATCATCAGAGGCTATACCTATCCACCGCAAACCTCTACCCTGCTAAAGCATTATAAGGGATGCCCCGTATACGTTCTTCACTATCTGCTTTCCAATGAACGAGCAGAGCTATATAACAAAAGGTTTGATGAACTCGTCAGCCAGCATAATGTTATCTGCTCGCAAAACTCATCTTTTTATATGAGCATCAACCGTGGTGCTGAAAATGGTGTTTCCGGTAATGTCATGCTGGCTAAATGTACAGAAAATGATGATGGACCAAACGCCTGTTTTAATTACCAGTACAACCGATGGTGAACAGGGAGGAACGATGGAAAGAAAATGGAAGATTATTTGTTGCGCTCTGTTCTTTACGCTAATTTTACTTACCTGCAGCCTGCAGTATGTCGTCTGGAAAAAGTCGCATTTAACCTGTAGTGCGGTCATATACCATGCAGAACATTATGGCTCTGATGAGTTTACCTACCTGAGTGTCAATAAAATATCAAAGGCACCTGATAGCGTCATTAATATGATTAATGGCAGAGCGTACAGTAATGAAAAAATGCATATCCTGAACCGGACGGTAACATTCAGCTACTCGCAGGTAAAAGGTTCACCAGGAAAATTTTTGCTTAAGGTTACCGATGTGAGGAAGTCAGGGGCTGACAATGTTCATGATGAGGAGATTAATAAATATATGTCTTTTATCAGTACCGAAGTGGAAAGAACGATGTCACTCACCCGACTGCCGTCCGGTGATATTCTTTTCACATCAGCATTAGGCCCTTTCTTTGTCTGTGATGTGGATGGTGACCATTAACCCATCTTGTGGTGAACGCCTCTGGCTGGCGACGGTCTGGCATGTTTTTGGGGTCGGTTCGTTTGTTTTGGGTTGTGAAATAATCCACCTGCATAGCGGGTGGATTATTTCAGGCTTACTGCTCTGTAGGCCGGATGAGACGCTTGCGCCGCCATCCAGCATAGCCGTTCAGAAAATTATTTCTTCTTCGCTTTCGCGTTCGGCAGGTCGGTGATGCTACCTTCGAAGACTTCTGCCGCCAGGCCAACGGACTCATGCAGAGTCGGGTGAGCATGGATGGTCAGCGCGATGTCTTCAGCGTCGCAACCCATTTCGATAGCCAGACCGATTTCACCCAGCAGCTCGCCGCCGTTGGTACCGACAATCGCCCCGCCGATAACGCGGTGAGATTCTTTGTCGAAAATCAGTTTGGTCATACCGTCTGCGCAGTCGGAAGCGATAGCACGGCCAGAAGCAGCCCACGGGAAGGTGGCGGTTTCGTAGCTGATGCCTTTCTCTTTCGCTTCTTTCTCAGTCAGACCAACCCAGGCAACTTCTGGCTCAGTGTAGGCGATGGACGGGATCACTTTCGGGTCGAAGTAGTGCTTCATGCCGGAGATAACTTCGGCGGCAACGTGGCCTTCGTGAACACCTTTGTGCGCCAGCATCGGCTGGCCGACGATATCGCCGATAGCAAAGATGTGCGGCACGTTGGTACGCAGCTGTTTGTCAACCCGGATAAAGCCACGCTCGTCAACTTCAACACCTGCCTGGCCGGCATCGAGGTTTTTACCGTTCGGCACGCGACCGATAGCCACCAGTACGGCGTCGTAGCGCTGCGCTTCAGCCGGCGCTTTTTTGCCTTCCATGGAAACGTAGATACCGTCTTCTTTCGCTTCAACGGCAGTGACTTTAGTTTCCAGCATCAGGTTGAACTTCTTGCTAATGCGTTTGGTGAAGACTTTTACCACGTCTTTATCGGCAGCCGGGATCACCTGGTCGAACATTTCAACCACGTCAATCTCTGAACCCAGCGCATGGTACACGGTACCCATTTCCAGACCGATAATACCACCACCCATAACCAGCAGGCGTTTTGGTACAGTTTTCAGTTCCAGAGCGTCGGTGGAATCCCATACGCGCGGGTCTTCATGCGGAATGAACGGCAGTTCAATCGGACGGGAACCCGCCGCGATGATCGCGTTGTCAAAGTTGATCACGGTTTTGCCGTTTTCGCCTTCGACTTCCAGGGTGTTAGCACCAGTAAATTTACCCAGACCGTTAACCACTTTCACTTTACGGCCTTTGGCCATACCAGCCAGACCACCGGTCAGTTGAGTGATAACTTTTTCTTTCCAGGTACGAATTTTATCGATGTCAGTTTTCGGCTCACCAAAAACGATGCCGTGTTCGGCCAGCGCTTTCGCTTCTTCGATAACTTTCGCAACGTGCAGCAGTGCTTTAGAAGGGATACAGCCGACGTTCAGACAAACACCGCCCAGGGTGTTGTAACGTTCTACGATTACGGTTTCCAGACCTAAATCAGCGCAACGGAAGGCAGCAGAATAACCTGCGGGGCCTGCCCCAAGTACCACGACCTGAGTTTTGATTTCAGTACTCATCATGACCTCTGTAATTTATTTCCGGCGGGTCTGACGCTATTGTTTTTACGCCCATGTCCACCGGGACGTTCTATCCGCAAGTATTTTACAAAATTGTTAACAATTTTGAAACAACAAACGGCAAACGATTTTGTCCTTTATTGCTGGTAACTTCAAAACGCAGAAGAGATTACCAGAAAAAAGCCGGCCGTCAGGCCGGCTTTTCGCTTACATCACCAGGCGGCGAATATCGCTCAGGGTGTTGTTGATGATGGTAATAAAGCGCGCACCATCAGCACCGTCGATAACGCGGTGGTCGAAGGACAGAGAGATCGGCATCATCAGACGCGGAACAAACTCTTTACCATTCCACACCGGTTCCATCGCGGATTTAGACACACCGAGGATAGCCACTTCCGGCGCGTTCACAATCGGTGCGAAATGGGTGGTACCCAGGCCGCCGATGCTGGAGATAGTGAAGCAACCGCCCTGCATTTCGCCAGCAGTCAGCTTACCATCACGCGCTTTCTTGGAGATCACGGTCAGTTCGCGAGACAGTTCGGTAATGCTCTTCTTGTTCACGTCTTTAAAGACCGGAACAACCAGACCATTCGGGGTATCAACCGCCACACCGATGTTGATGTATTTCTTCAGCGTCAGGCGCTGTGCATCTTCAGACAGCGAGCTGTTGAAGCGCGGCATCTGCTCAAGCGCAGCGGCAACGGCTTTCATGATGAAGACTACTGGAGTGAATTTCACATCCAGTTTACGCTTCTCAGCTTCGGCGTTCTGCTGTTTACGGAACGCTTCCAGATCGGTGATATCGGTTTTGTCGAAGTGAGTAACGTGCGGGATCATCACCCAGTTACGGCTCAGGTTAGCGCCTGAGATTTTCTGGATGCGACCCAGTTCCACTTCTTCGATTTCACCAAACTTGCTGAAGTCCACTTTCGGCCATGGCAGCATGCCCGGGATACCGCCGCCGGTAGCAGCAGCCGGTGCCGCCTCAGCGCGTTTAACCGCTTCTTTCACGTAAGCCTGAACGTCTTCGCGCAGGATGCGACCTTTACGACCAGAACCTTTCACTTTCGCCAGGTTAACGCCAAATTCGCGCGCCAGGCGGCGAATCAGCGGAGTTGCGTGAACGTAAGCATCGTTTTCAGCAAACTCAGATTTGCCTTCCGCTTTTGCCGCAGGGGCAGCAGCAGGTTTAGCGGCCTGAGCGGGTGCAGCAGTCGGTGCCGGTGCAGCAGCCGGTGCTGCGGCAGGCGCAGCGCCTTCTACTTCGAAGACCATGATCAGGGAGCCGGTAGACACTTTGTCGCCAGTGCTGATTTTGATCTCTTTCACGGTGCCCGCGAACGGTGCCGGAACTTCCATCGAAGCTTTGTCGCCTTCTACGGTGATCAGTGACTGCTCAGCGGCAATTTTATCGCCCACTTTAACCATCACTTCAGTGACTTCAACTTCGTCGCCGCCGATATCCGGTACGTTAACTTCTTTAGACCCGGAAGCCGCCGGTGCAGCCGCTGCCGGAGCAGCTTCCGCTTTCGCCGGAGCAGCAGCAGGTGCGCTACCCGCCACTTCGAAGACCATAATCAGGGAGCCGGTAGATACCTTGTCGCCAGTGCTGATTTTGATCTCTTTCACAGTACCTGCGAACGGTGCCGGGACTTCCATAGAAGCTTTGTCGCCTTCTACGGTGATCAATGACTGCTCAGCCGCAACGGTGTCGCCCACTTTGACCATGATCTCGGTAACTTCAACTTCGTCGCCGCCGATATCCGGTACGTGTACGTCTTTAGCCGCTGCTGCCGCTGGCGCTGCTGCCGGAGCCGCTTCTTTCTTCTCTTCCTGCGCAGGTGCAGCGGCTGCTGCACCATCGGCGGAATCGAAAATCATGATCAGTTTGCCGGTCTCGGTTTTGTCGCCAACAGAGACTTTGATCTCTTTAACAACGCCAGCCTGAGGAGACGGAACTTCCATAGAGGCTTTGTCGCCTTCTACGGTGATCAGCGACTGTTCAGCTTCAACTTTGTCGCCCACTTTGACCAGGATCTCGGTGATTTCAACTTCATCAGCCCCGATGTCCGGTACATTGATTTCGATAGCCATTATTCTTTTACCTCTTACGCCAGACGCGGGTTAACTTTATCTGCATCGATATTGAATTTGGCAATTGCGTCTGCAACCACTTTCTTATCGATTTCGCCACGTTTAGCCAGTTCGCCCAGCGCTGCAACTACCACGTAGGAAGCATCAACTTCGAAGTGGTGACGCAGGTTCTCACGGCTGTCAGAGCGACCGAAGCCGTCGGTACCCAGTACGCGGTAATCATCAGCCGGTACATAAGTACGAACCTGCTCGGCGAACAGTTTCATATAGTCAGTCGATGCCACAGCCGGAGCGTCGTTCATCACCTGGGCGATGTACGGAACGCGTGGAGTTTCCAGCGGGTGCAGCATGTTCCAGCGCTCACAATCCTGGCCATCACGCGCCAGTTCGGTGAAGGAGGTGACGCTATAAACGTCAGAACCTACGCCGTAGTCTTTCGCCAGGATCTCAGCGGCCTCACGCACGTGACGCAGGATAGAACCGGAACCCAGCAACTGAACTTTACCTTTGCTACCTTCGATGGTTTCGAGTTTATAGATACCTTTACGGATACCTTCCTCGGCACCTTCCGGCATTGCCGGCATGTGGTAGTTTTCGTTCAGGGTAGTGATGTAGTAGTAAACGTTCTCTTGTTTCTCACCGTACATACGCTCCAGACCATCATGCATGATGACCGCAACTTCGTACGCGTAAGACGGATCGTAAGAGATACAGTTCGGGATAGTCAGAGACTGAATATGGCTATGGCCATCTTCGTGCTGCAGACCTTCGCCGTTCAGCGTCGTACGACCGGAAGTACCACCGACCAGGAAGCCGCGAGCCTGTTGGTCGCCGGCCTGCCAGCACAGGTCACCGATACGCTGGAACCCGAACATGGAGTAGTAGATGTAGAACGGAATCATCGGCAGGTTGTTGGTGCTGTAAGAAGTCGCAGCAGCCAGCCAGGATGCGCCAGCACCCAGTTCGTTGATGCCTTCCTGCAGAATCTGACCTTTCTCGTCTTCTTTGTAGTAAGCAACCTGCTCACGGTCCTGCGGGGTGTACTGCTGACCGTTCGGGCTGTAAATACCAATCTGACGGAACAGACCTTCCATACCAAAGGTACGCGCTTCATCGGCGATGATCGGCACGAGGCGGTCTTTGATGGATTTGTTCTTCAGCATCACGTTCAGAGCACGAACAAACGCGATAGTGGTAGAAATTTCTTTGTTCTGCTCTTCCAGCAGCGGACCGAAATCAGCAAGCTGAGGCAGTTCCAGCTTCTCATCGAAGTTCGGCTGACGAGTCGGCAGGTAACCGTGCAGTTTCTGACGCTGTGCGTGCAGATAGGTATGTTCTTCAGAACCTTCCGGGAAGGTAATGTAAGACAGGTTTTCCACCTGCTCATCGGTTACCGGCACATTGAAACGGTCGCGAATGTGACGCACGCCGTCCATGTTCATTTTCTTAACCTGGTGAGCGATGTTTTTACCTTCAGCGGTATCACCCATGCCGTAACCTTTGATGGTATGGGCCAGGATGACGGTTGCTTTGCCGGTAGTTTCCTGCGCTTTTTTCAGTGCAGCGAAAACTTTCTTCGGATCGTGACCACCGCGGTTCAGAGCCCAAATCTGATCGTCAGACCAGTCGGCAACCAGCGCTGCGGTTTCCGGATATTTACCGAAGAAGTGCTCACGAACGTAAGCGCCGTCTTTGGATTTAAAGGTCTGGTAGTCGCCGTCAACGGTTTCGTTCATCAGTTGGATCAGTTTACCGCTGGTGTCTTTACGCAGCAGTTCATCCCAACGGCCGCCCCAGATAACCTTGATAACGTTCCAGCCAGCACCTGCGAAGATACCTTCCAGTTCATTGATGATCTTGCCGTTACCGGTGACCGGGCCGTCAAGACGCTGCAGGTTACAGTTGATAACGAAGACCAGGTTGTCCAGTTTTTCACGGGTAGCGATGGTGATCGCACCTTTGGATTCTGGTTCATCCATCTCGCCATCGCCCAGGAAGGCATAAACGGTCTGTTTGGAGGTATCTTTCAGGCCACGATGTTCCAGATATTTCAGGAATTTAGCCTGGTAGATTGCACCGATTGGGCCCAGACCCATGGAGACGGTCGGGAACTGCCAGAAGGTCGGCATCAGTTTCGGGTGCGGGTAGGAAGACAGGCCTTTGCCATGAACTTCCTGACGGAAGTTGTTCATCTGCTCTTCAGTCAGACGACCTTCCAGGAATGCACGTGCGTATACGCCCGGAGAGATGTGGCCCTGGAAGTAAACCAGATCGCCGCCATCCTGCTCGTTGCGTGCACGGAAGAAGTGGTTGAAGCACACTTCGTAGAAAGTCGCGGAAGACTGGAAGGAAGCCATGTGGCCACCCAGTTCGAGATCTTTTTTCGATGCGCGCAGAACGGTCATAATAGCGTTCCAGCGGATCGCAGAACGAATACGACGTTCCAGATCCAGATTTCCCGGGTATTCCGGTTCATCTTCAACGGCAATAGTGTTTACGTAACTGCCAGTCGATGTGCCAGCAGCCACTTTCACCCCGCCTTTGCGGGCTTCAGAAAGGAGTTGGTCAATCAGATACTGAGCGCGCTCAACACCTTCTTCACGGATGACCGATTCGATCGCCTGTAGCCAGTCGCGAGTTTCGATCGGATCCACGTCATTGGGTAAACGTTCTGACATGGGGGGTATTCCTTATCTATCTAATCGTTGATTAATCTGGAACCTGTCCCATTGCGCTCTTTGTTCTTCATACTTCTGGCTGTCTCTTTGTTGGCTTCGCTTCCTCACCCCAGTCACATAGTTCACTATGCTCCCGGGGATTCGCGCGCTTGCCGCCGCGATACACCCAAAATTATTTTGAACAACTAAAAGTGCAATAAGACAGGTTCTGCGTTTAGTTGCCGCGCTCTAAAAATGGCGCTTAAGAACCGGAGTTCTCATCTTTTCGTTGCTGTAAACGGCGCAATGAGCGTTCACGACGGCTCTGCTCACGGCTGCGATCCAGCAAAATTTCCTCAATGAACGCCAGGTGACGATGCGAGGCTTCACGCGCCTGCTCCGGCTCCCCGGCGATTATCGCCTCGAAAATCCGAGTGCGATGATTGCTGACCTGCGGGAGCATCTCCCGGCGGGCATACAACAATTCAAAATTCTGGCGAACGTTTTGGGCCAGCATCGGTTCCATGCAGCGTAGCAAATGGAGCAACACCACATTGTGCGCCGCTTCGGTGACGGCAATTTGATACTGGACGACGGCGTCGGATTCGGCGTCAAGGTCGCCGGACTGCTGGGCTCGCTCTATGGCCTGATGCAACTCGCGAATACGTTCGCGGTCTTCATCATTGCTGCGCAGCGCTGCGTAATAAGCCGCAATGCCTTCAAGCGCGTGCCGAGTTTCCAGCAGATCAAATTGGGATTCAGGGTGGTCGGACAGGAGCTCTACCAGCGGGTCGCTGAAGCTCTGCCACAGGCGGCTTTGTACAAACGTTCCACCTCCCTGGCGACGAAGCAACAACCCCTTGGCTTCGAGGCGTTGAATCGCCTCACGCAGCGAGGGGCGGGAAACGTCGAACTGTTTTGCCAGTTCGCGTTCAGGCGGGAGCTTTTCACCGGGGCGCAACGTCCCCTCAAGGATCAAAAACTCCAGCTGCTGCTCTATCACATCGGATAGTTTTGGTTGGCGGATCTTGCTGTAGGCCATATTCCCTGTCTCTGCCATTAGCCCGGAGTCAATTGGTCTTACCAATTCATAGTTCGTAGCGCTAAAGTAACAAAGTATTCACCTTCTGTCCATACAGGTTTTGATTGAAATCAGTAAACCCAGCATGTTTTAACAAACATACAGAAATAACATTTCAAAAATGTAACTTTGCACAAATGTTATGTTTACCCACAATGAGGTAGCGTTAACTTAATCGAAACGAAAAAATACGCTATCTGAACCGATTCACCTCACCACCAAGTGAATAAAAATTCATTTTTTGTGAATTTAAAGAAAATAAGAGGTAGGTAGTGGGTATGCAGGCATGATTTACAAATGGTTTCTTTTTGCTCGCTTCGTCATCATCCCTTCATAAAGCAGGTGCATTCACTGCCGCTTATCACTATTCTCCATGATACGAAAGGCCTTTTCATGAATTACCACCCTGCCTTGCGTAAAGAAATAAGTACAGAAACGGAATTTCATAATTACACAAACACAACAATATGTGCGTCGTATCACTCAGGGTAAAACGGGGCGCAGGCTCGCTGAAATTTCGCTGACTATGCTATCAGGCAGGGACAGACGGTGAAGAAGTCACCTGAAGGATGACGCGTACAAACATAATAACCATAACCACACACGAGGTTTCATGATGGAAGGTCAACAGCATGGCGATCGGCTAAAGCGCGGCCTTAAAAACCGCCATATTCAGCTTATTGCGCTGGGAGGCGCTATCGGTACCGGTTTATTTCTGGGTAGTGCATCCGTCATCCAAAACGCAGGCCCAGGTATTATTCTGGGCTACGCAATTGCCGGTTTCATCGCCTTTCTGATCATGCGTCAGCTGGGTGAGATGGTGGTAGAAGAGCCTGTGGCAGGTTCATTTAGCCATTTCGCCTACAAATACTGGGGCGGCTTTGCAGGCTTCGCTTCCGGCTGGAACTACTGGGTTCTTTACGTTCTGGTGGCCATGGCAGAGCTCACTGCCGTAGGGAAATACGTCCAGTTCTGGTGGCCTGAAATCCCGACCTGGGTTTCTGCAGCCATCTTCTTCGTTGCCATCAATGCCATCAACCTGACCAACGTCAAAGTGTTTGGCGAGATGGAATTCTGGTTCGCAATCATCAAAGTCGTCGCCGTCGTGGCGATGATCCTGTTCGGCGGCTGGCTGCTGTTCAGCGGCAACGGCGGACCGCAGGCCACAGTACGCAACCTGTGGGAGCAGGGTGGATTCCTGCCGCACGGATTCACCGGGCTGGTGATGATGATGGCGATTATCATGTTCTCCTTTGGCGGTCTGGAGCTGGTCGGTATTACGGCAGCAGAAGCCGATAATCCGGAGCAAAGCATTCCTAAAGCCACCAACCAGGTTATCTACCGTATCCTGATTTTCTATGTGGGCTCGCTGGCCGTTCTGCTCTCCCTGCTGCCGTGGAGCCGCGTGACCGCTGACACCAGCCCGTTCGTCCTGATCTTCCACGAACTGGGCGATACTTTTGTGGCCAACGCGCTGAATGTCGTGGTACTGACTGCGGCGCTTTCCGTTTACAACAGCTGCGTCTACTGCAACAGCCGGATGCTGTTCGGCCTGGCACAGCAGGGTAACGCACCAAAAGCGCTAATGAACGTCGATAAACGCGGCGTACCGGTTAACACCATTCTGGTTTCCGCAGTAGTGACCGCACTGTGCGTCCTGATTAACTACTTCGCACCGGAATCAGCGTTTGGTCTGCTAATGGCGCTGGTCGTTTCTGCGCTGGTGATCAACTGGGCGATGATTAGCCTGGCACACATCAAATTCCGTCGCGCCAAACAGCAGCAAGGCGTAGTCACCCGCTTCCCTGCGCTGTTTTATCCGCTAGGAAACTGGATTTGCCTGCTGTTTATGGTCGGTGTGCTGGTCATCATGCTAATGACTCCGGGTATGGCCATTTCAGTTTACCTGATCCCCGTATGGATTGTGATCCTTGGCATTGGCTATCTGTTTAAGCAAAAAACAGCTAACGCCATAAAAGCATAATCATACATCTCCAGAATCTGTGCCCGCCGCCATTTTGCGGGCACAGAGCATTGTTATCTGCTTCACACTTTCCTCGCAACAACCTATTTGTCCATATCGTTGACCTTTTCCTGCAACGCATTTATCCATTATCCAGCTAATAATTCTCTCCATACCGCAACGGGGAGATCTCCACCATGAATGGCAATAAGCTTTCAGTTAAAGAGAAAATTGGCTACGGGATGGGCGATGCCGGATGTAACATCATCTTCGGCGCCATCATGTTGTTTGTTAACTATTTTTATACGGATATCTTCGGGCTCGCACCGGCCCTGGTCGGCGTCCTGCTGCTTTCCGTACGCGTTATCGATGCCGTGACCGACCCGATTATGGGCGCAATGGCTGACCGTACTCGCAGTAAATATGGCCGTTTTCGTCCATGGCTGCTGTGGATTGCCTTCCCGTACGCGCTGTTCAGCGTGCTGATGTTTACCACCCCCGAATGGACCTACAACAGCAAAGTTATCTATGCTTTCGTCACTTACTTCCTGCTCTCACTGACTTATACCGCGATCAACATTCCTTACTGTTCATTGGGTAGCGTGATTACTAATGACCCGCAGGAACGTGTAGCCTGCCAGTCCTATCGTTTTGTCATGGTCGGTATCGCCACCCTGCTGCTCTCTCTGACGCTGCTGCCAATGGCGGATTGGTTCGGCGGTGAAGATAAAGCCAAAGGCTACCAGATGGCGATGACGGTGCTCGCCTTTATCGGCATGTGTATGTTCCTGTTTTGCTTCGCTACCGTTCGTGAACGCGTACGCCCGGCGGTGCAGACTAACGACGAACTGAAAAAAGATCTGAAAGACGTCTGGAAGAACGATCAGTGGGTACGTATCCTGCTGCTAACCCTGTGCAACGTCTGTCCGGGCTTTATCCGCATGGCCGCCACCATGTATTACGTCACCTGGGTCATGCAGCAAAGCACCCACTTCGCGACGCTGTTTATCAGCCTCGGCGTGGTGGGAATGATGATTGGCAGCATGCTGGCAAAAGTACTGACCGACCGTTGGTGCAAACTGCAGGTATTTTTCTGGACCAATATCGTGCTGGCCATTTTCTCCTGCGCATTCTACTTCTTCGATCCGCATGCCACCATGATGATTATGGTGCTCTACTTCCTGCTGAATATTCTGCATCAAATCCCATCGCCGCTGCACTGGTCGCTGATGGCTGACGTTGACGACTACGGCGAGTGGAAGACCGGCAAACGTATTACCGGCATCAGCTTCTCCGGTAACCTGTTCTTCCTGAAGGTCGGACTGGCGATTGCCGGGGCAATGGTTGGCTTCCTGCTCTCCTGGTACGGCTACGATGCTGGCGCTAAAGAGCAGAGCGCCTCAGCTGTTAACGGTATTGTGCTGCTGTTTAGCGTCATCCCTGGCGTCGGTTACCTGATTACCGCCGGTGTCGTGCGCATGCTGAAAGTGAATCGCGAGTTCATGCGCCAAATTCAGTCAGACCTGGAGAAACGCCGCATCAACTACAGCGAACTAAATGAGTTCCAGGATCACAAAACCAGTGAACACGTAAGGAAAGCTTGATGAAAAACTGGCCAAACCCGTTTATTGAACAACGCGCAGATCCGTTTATTCTGCGCCATCAGGATTGCTACT
Source organism: Klebsiella sp. RHBSTW-00484 (assembly GCF_013705725.1). NCBI lineage: Bacteria > Pseudomonadati > Pseudomonadota > Gammaproteobacteria > Enterobacterales > Enterobacteriaceae > Klebsiella > Klebsiella sp. RHBSTW-00484. Next base: position 5,070,929 of record NZ_CP055481.1, read on the forward strand.
ATTTTATTGCCTCAGTTCCGGAGTATGACCGACTGGAAATTCGCCGCTCTGCAACCCTTGAAGGCCTGCGCGACGCGCAGCCGGTGGTGGTCTGGCGCAAGCCGGAGAGCGGCCCAATGAGTCAGCTGATTTGGGCCCCGGAACTACATGAAATCGAAGGTAAATGGTACATCTACTTTGCCGCCAGCCACACGCACGATCTCGATGAATTGGGCATGTTCCAGCATCGCATGTTCGCTCTGGAATGCGCGGATAGCGACCCGCTAACCGGCAAGTGGCAGGAAAAGGGCCAGGTAAAAACGCCGTTTGATACCTTTGCGCTGGATGCCACCACCTTCCACCATCAGGGCAAGCAGTGGTACCTGTGGGCGCAAAAAGACCCGGATATTGCGGGCAACACCAACCTGTATCTGGCTGAACTTGAAAACCCGTGGACGCTAAAAGGCGAACCAGTGATGTTGAGTAAGCCGGAGTTTGACTGGGAGTGTCGCGGCTTTCTGGTCAACGAGGGTCCGGCGGCGCTGTTCCACGATGACAAACTGTTCGTCAGCTACTCCGCCAGCGCTACCGATGAAAACTATTGCATGGGCTTACTGTGGATAGACATCAACGCCGATCCGCTCCAGCCGGAAAACTGGCATAAAGCACCGCAGCCGGTGTTCCGCACCAGCTACGAAAATCGTCAGTATGGGCCGGGACACAACAGCTTTACACAAACGCCGGAGGGAGAAGATGTGCTGGTGTATCACGCGCGCAACTACACCGAAATCGAAGGCGATCCGCTGTACGATCCGAATCGTCATACCCGTCTGAAATTGGTTCGCTGGCAAGAAAATGGGATGCCTGATTTTGGCATCCCAGCGGCTGATACGTTGTAGCACTGCGCTTGCAGGGGTGGGTTTTGTAGGCCGGGCAAGGCGTAAGCCGCCGCCCGGCAAAGCGCATCTCAGGTTGTTAAATCAACGTCCCGTAAATCGTCAGCAGCGCCATAATCACCACTACCACCAACGACGTTTTCTTCGCCATGGAAACCGCCGCTTTCGGCGTAGCCACTTTATCGACGTGCGGCTCGCGAGCCAGCGAATACTGCGCCAGACGGGTTAATACCTGATATTGCGAAGAGTGGCGATCGCCCAGCGACGCAAACCAGGCCGGTAACGCTTTTTCTCCGTGCCCTACCAGAGCATAAACCACGCCAACCAGGCGTACCGGCACCCAGTCCACTACGTGCAGGATACCGTCGATTCCCGACTGTAAACGATGATGTGGCGTCTGATAACGCGCCAGCCACGTTTGCCAGGCACGCAGCACGCAATAAGCGATTAGCGTTAACGGGCCCCACGGTCCACCAACAACGAACCAAAACAGCGGGGCAAGATAATAGCGATAGTTAATCCACAGCAGTGCGTTTTGCAGCTCGCTGAGATATTCACGCTGATCGCAACCCGGCGGCACGCCGTGGATAAGGGTAAGCTCACTGGCCATGGCGTCGCAGGCGCGGCTATCATCACGGGCAGCGGCTTTCAGATACGCATGATAATGCAAGCGGACTTTCCCAGCACCAATGCACAGCAGGCCGAGCAAAATCCAGAACACCAGCAGCGGAACGTTAAATAGCTGCCCTTGTAGCAAGCGCTGAATAATAAAGACCACCGCTACCGCTGCAACCGTCATCAGTACGGTACCAAACAGCGAATAATGCTTTACCCGGCGAAATAACACTTCCAGCCGATGATCAAGCTGCCAGTGCTCGCCCAGCTTGAACAAACGCTCGGCAATAAGCACTAACAGCGTGGTAAACAACGTCATGGCATCTCCTTATCTGACGACGAGGTTAACAAACCGCGAAATTTTGCCCAGTCAAAAGCCGGGCCGGGATCCGTTTTACGCACAGGTGCAATATCGCTGTGGCCGGTAATATGGTCTGCAATGGCCGGGTAGAGCGAAATAAGCTGTCGGGTAATAGCCGCCAGTTGCTGATATTGCGCCTCGGTATAGGCCTGTGTGTCGGTCCCTTCCAGCTCAATGCCTATTGAAAAATCATTACAGCGCTCGCGTCCGTGGTAGCTGGAAACGCCCGCGTGCCACGCGCGCTTATCGAAAGGCACATACTGCACGATTTCACCGTCCCGGCGAATCAGACAATGCGCCGAAACGCGAAGATGGGCTATCTCAGCAAAGAAAGGATGAGCATCGGGATCGAGCGTACCGCTGAACAGGGCATCAATCCATGGACCGCCAAATTCGCCGGGCGGCAGACTGATATTGTGCACCACCAGCAAAGAAGGGGTTTCATTATCCGGGCGGCTATCGTGGTGCGGCGAAGGAACCCGACGCGCATCTACCAGCCATCCCCCGTTCAACTGCATGTCGAGTCTCCTTTTACTAACCTGCGCATTCGCAACGCCCGAGGGCCAAAGAATGCCTGCTGTTATACGCACTATCACTCATCACAAAACTAACTTGAGACCCACGGTGAAGCCGCCAGAAGGATGAAGTGGATGTGGTACAGAAACGTGGTTCAGGTTAGCATGTTTCCCACTTCTGAATCCTATCTATCTGGAGCTTTATCATGTCGCCTCGTCGCTACAATCCCGACCGCCGCCGTGACGCGCTGCTGGAACGTGTTAATCATGATATTACTGACGCCGTCGCCCAATCCCTACGGGAAGATCTGGGCGGTGAAGTGGATGCTAATAACGACATTAGCGCACAATTGTTGCCGCAAGACGCGCGCTCGCACGCAGTGGTGATCACTCGTGAAGACGGCGTATTTTGCGGTAAACGCTGGGTAGAAGAGGTCTTTATTCAGCTCGCCGGAGATGATGTCAACCTCACCTGGCATGTTGCCGATGGCGACGCGGTTAAGGCAGATCAGCCGCTGTTTGAACTGGATGGCCCCTCCCGTGTTCTGTTAACCGGCGAGCGCACCGCGCTCAATTTCGTGCAGACATTATCCGGGGTGGCAAGCGAAGTCCACCGCTATGTCGACCTGCTTGCTGGAACCAAAACCCAACTTCTCGATACGCGTAAGACGTTGCCTGGTCTGCGCACGGCGCTGAAGTATGCGGTCCTGTGCGGAGGCGGGGAGAACCACCGCCTGGGTCTGTCCGATGCCTTTCTGATCAAAGAGAACCACATTATCGCCTCTGGATCGGTACGCCAGGCGGTAGAAAAAGCGTTCTGGCTGCACCCTGATGTTCCGGTCGAAGTCGAAGTCGAAACCCTTGAAGAGCTTGAAGAAGCGCTGAAAGCGGGCGCTGACATCATTATGCTCGACAACTTCACCACCGACCTGATGCGTGAAGCAGTGAAGCGCACCAATGGTCAGGCGGCGCTGGAAGTTTCCGGCAACGTCACCTTCGATACTATCCGTGAATTTGCCGAAACCGGCGTCGATTACATATCCGTTGGCGCACTAACCAAGCACGTTCGCGCGCTCGATCTCTCAATGCGTTTCCGCTAGCTGTCCTGCCCCGGTTGATATCCTGCACCGGGGCTCTTTTTGCGAGCCGACTCGCACACCGATAATCCCTCACTGCAACCCGCAAAAAAAGCCTGGAACCTTGCTTCCTTAGGCGCGATCAGCGACTCGCACTGCGGATTAAAGCCCGGCAAAGTGCTCCCGAAAACAACAAGGAGCAACTTATGGATAAACAACGTGGCTTTACCCTTATTGAACTGATGGTGATTATGTACGCTAATTTAAAGTAAAATAATTACACGAAATCAAGTATGCACTTATAGTATAAAAATCTGCCTTCATAGATAACGACACTGATTGATCCTACCCGCGAATAATGGACACCCGACTAAGTGAGTAAACTCTTAACTCAGAAGTGAATCATGACTAAACCATCGGCAACGAAAACCAAGCCCTGACAACACACGCCAGCCCTTCGTGACGAAGCCACATGAGACAGTTTCGAAATAGCCGTCTCTGCCAATACCAGTATATAGCTCAGTGCAATTGTCACGGCACCCTGCATTATGAATTAATCCCACATTAAAATTTCAGATGTAAAAACATAATCAGCACCGTTATTATTACCATACACAACAATTTTGATTAACAATAAATCACTTTTCTTCTTGTGTTAGTTACACATCTTAATATATTATCCCCCCCAATTTATTATCACTTTCTTTTTTAAAATCTTGCACAAAATACATTTATTGTTTTCAGTGTAAATATATCAGAAGTATTTTTCACACAGGAGTTACATTATGAATCCAATCAAATTAAATACGGGCATTGGAGTAACTGGTATTAAGAGTCAATCAAAAAGTAAAAGTGGCGACAGCACAAAATATGAAATCACATTATCCGGCTCACAAAAAAGCCATCTAATACCAAAAGTTATATTATTTTGTGAGGATAAATTCGCAGAGTCCATGATAATTAACGCCCTATCCTACAAAGAGTTAAATCATGGTGCATTCAAAATTATACATTGTGGAGTATGGCATAACATCATAAAAGCACTCGCTGGATGCTTGCTTTATGAAAAAGAACTAATAGATTCGGGGAATGGTAAAGCCCTGAAAGTGATTGGTATAATAGATGGAGATGTTTCCGAATCGGATATATCAACGGCAATAAAAAAAACATACAAGGGGAGTTTTTTACCCGCTGAAATTTCTAATATAATAAAAATAATAACTGAGCATGTAACTAGCTTCAAGATAACTCAAGATGGTCTGAAGTTGCCTGAGCTTTCAACAGGCCTACCAGAATTTAATTTAAAAATAATGCTCGATGACATAACTGAAGAAATGATCCGCAATTATCACAAAGAATACATTTTAAAATATGAAGGCTGGTTGAAAAAAACTGCCACCCTCGAAGGAAAAGTTAATTTAACTCGTGAGCTTGAGGATATAAAAAGGAAAATAAAAGAAACCTTAGAAATAATCGAAACCTCAAAAAATATCAAGAGCCATGAACTACCTAAAAACAGCAGTAATAAATTTGACTATCACTATTATTTCGAAACATTAAAAGAAAGGATAGGAAATAAACATTTCAACAGTTATTCCTATTCACACGACACCGAACTCCTTGTATACAGAATTATTTCCACTTATAGCAAATCTCGATGGGAAGAATATATCACTCCCGTAACCAACCTATTGATTTCAGTTAAAGATGAACAAGTAAAAAGATTCAACCATAATACATTTAACAACGACTCATTAGATTGAAGCAGAGGCCAAATGCTGGCCTTCTTTGCATAAGAATCACCAGCAACCATAATGAATGGTGAATCGCAAAAATTAGCTCGGATACCTTCATGCCATTGCAGAACCGATACCTCTCTGATACAGAGTTTTCTTTTCCAAGAAAAAACTGTCGATCAGCACTACTAAAATTTTCATTAAAAACATTATGTAAATGTGGTTTTAATATGATAAAGAACTGGCAATAAAGATCATCCTGCTTTACAAGTAATTTTAAATCATTATAAATCAGCAAAAATATTTGAGGTTACAAAAATCTTTGCCAGTAATTTATTACGAACATCTTCTGAATACTTCTCACTTATGATATTAATAAGTCTATTTAAATATGAATCATTCTTTACGAAAATATACCTTATGTCATCATGAGAAAATGGAAGCATAGATTCCTTGTGATTTCCCAAAAATTTATCACCCAAGATTTTATTTTTTGATAACCGTATTGGTACAACCTCAGAACGGATATCTGGAACATATCTCCATTCATTCTCATTTGCAAACCTATAATTAAAAATTGGCTCTTCATTTCTTCGTGCTAACGTGCCTTCGTAATTTTTCATGTAACGCAAAGGATTAATAAAAGCCCTGTACTGTGCTCTTCGGATCGAATAATCAGGGTTGTCTTTTGAATCAGCTAAATTTTCTTCTTTAAAATTACGCAACGCATCATTTAAACAATCAACCATTGAACAATTATTACTAACATAGAAAACTGGGTTCAATCCACTCTCAATACCCCATGTTTTCTTTAACCCTATGCCAAACCCACCATATTTAATAGTATGCTCTAAAAGATGAGACAGCCTAATATCACAAAATGAAACCATTGGTATTGCAAACTTTCTTGACCTCACCTTTTCACCATGAATCTCCTCGGTCGAGTGAGAAGCTATAAAATAAGAACACTCTAGTATTTTTACCAAAGTATCATACTTTTTAGTAAAATGAATAAGCGTACTTGGGTAAAGACTCTTTTCTTTCGATTTCTTCGACATATTACTCATCCTGTAGATTAAATATACCTAACAACTACTTACTCCCTCAACACTAAGAATAATTCAGTACTAACACCACCGCTCCCAGAATATCGAAACCAGAAAGAGATTTTTCAGTGACGACTATTTCGTTGTATCTGTCATTATCACTATTCAAGCGATACCCATCAGAAACTATCTGCACTCTCTTGTACAAATAACTGCTGCCCTTACGCATCACAAACACTTTACTTTCTTTAAGATGCTTTTGGCTTTGATCTATGACTAACACGCTACCAACCGTAAAAGTAGGTTCCATTACGTCAGTATCGACACGAAGTGCAGTTAGGTACTCAGTTTTAGTCAGGGAGAACGCGAAAATTTCAGCATCTATAAAAAGGAACTCATTGGTTTCATAAAAAGGAATTTTGCATACTCTTTCGTTGTAACTTTCATGTGCTGCTTTAATAGTTACATCCCGAAATTCCTTGCCCGTAGCCAACCATTCTACTGATACATTCCCAGCCTTAGCAAGCAGTACAAGATTCTCCAAGGTAGGGCTTGAAACTGCCTGAAGGTAGTTATGTACAGTACTGTACCCAATCCCAGCTCTCTTCGCGAACTCCCGTCCAGAACCAGAGGGAACAATCGATTTCAGTCTTTCACTGAACTGTACAATGCTCTCTTTCTTGTCAGCCATTTACACCCTGCTATCCGTTCAATTAAAGGAAAGAATGTTCCTTATTATGATTTGACTTATACCTTATAATGATCAATCATGTTCTCAATGTAAGTAACGAGTGGTCATTATGAGTATTCATAAACAATCAGGATGTCAGAAAAAGGTGCAAAATGCCAGTACTGAGAACTGGCATAGGGCCGATATACTTGCTGCTATCAAGAAAAAAGGAGGCACGCTTGCACAACTCTCAAGAGAAAATGGGTTACATGAGAGAACATTGTATAACGCTCTCGAAAGACATTGGCCTAAAGGAGAGCAAATTATTGCCGCTTATATCGATGTGGCAGTACATGTTATCTGGCCTGAACGTTATTAAATTTTGACGATAAAAGAGGATATATAGTGGCGAATTACTTTACGATTACATGCCCACATTGCGGCAGTACTACAACCGTTCAGACCGGAGTATCTAAAAATGGTACTGGAGTTGGTCAATGCCGGAATTGTTCAAAGAACATAAAAGTAACCGTTGACGGTAAAGGTAACGTGATAAAAATTAGTTGATGAATATTCAATTACGTTTATTCATTCAGAAATGATATGACTTAAAAGGGATCTACATGATTGGTTTAGTTGTCATTGTTATCTGTATTTTTATTTCAGTACTTTCCTATAAGAAGATTGCGAATAGTTGCCGTAACAAAGGCAGAGGTAATGTTAGGACTTTTTTGACTGCATTGATATCAAGTAGTTTGCTATTCATGCTCACAATGAGCATCGGCGTAGCCAGATTTTTCCCTTCTAATGTGGGGGGGGGAATTTCCGAGAACCCTGTTCAGGTAAAAAACACTACCTATAACCGTTCTAACGAAAAAAATAAGAACGTTTATATCTGCAATAAATTTGATGCCATTACCCAAACTCGCCAAGGTACAAAGCATAATTCTGGTTTCTATTCTGATGCTGCCACTCGCATCACATATACTATCACCGATAGCGTACTGACAACTCAACTATCCTCTCGTGAAGTTGAGAGTAGTACTGAAACAGCAAAATTCAATAAAATTGCAGATGATGGTTCAAGAAAATATGGGAATTCATCAAGTAATTTCTTTGTATATGTATTGAATGACAATACTATAAAAGTAATTATGATCGATTTTAATGCCAATATGACATTGACACAAACATGCTCAAAATAAAAAAGATCGCACGAAATGAAAAAATATTATTGCTCACTTTATTATTCAGTACTACAACTTTCGCCGCGTATAAGACATATGATGCACAAAAAGATAGCAAGTACTTAGATAAAGCAATTTCTGGAGTTTGTAAACCGGAACACCAGAGATATGATGATCTTAGTTTTGATTTCAAATCAGATATCAGTAGCATGAGTAAATCTGATAGTGATAAAACTGTTGCTACCCTTAAGGAGGCTGAGCGTAAACGCTGGTCATGTATAGAAAAAGAATTGAATAAAAAGAATATCACACTGAATTTAGAGAAATTATATAAAGAAAATAATCTATAAAAATCCATCAGAAACCAGTCGGTACTTTTAGTATTTCATATAGATATCAAAAGGATATATGGACGGCTATTTGCCATATGTCCTTTTTTTACCCCCTACCGCTATAACTGTTTGTTATAAAATAGGTATTTCCAGAAATTTTCAGTTATTACAGTGCTGTAATTGCCATTTTTTTCGATACTTTCGCAACAGTAGCCCTTGAGCAGCCGATTAAATCTTGTACTTTATTCCAACTTTTACCATCGGACAAAAGTTCAGCAATTCTGCGATGGAGTTCCTGATCTATCGGACGCCCCTTGTACCTATTTTCACTCCTTGCCTTTTGTATACCCTGCTTTTGCCGCCTACGCCGATCTTCATAGTCCTTTCGGCTGATAGCTGCCAGCATATCAAGCATCATAGAATTCATTGCTTCAAACATACGAGCGGTGAATTCATCCTGCACTTTCAAAAGCTGGTGGCTCGTTGGTAAATCCAATGACACGACCCTGATCCCCTTTGATTCGATAAGTGCCCTTAGAGTTTTCCAGTCCTCACCAGTAAGCCTACTGATACGGTCAATCTGTTCACAAAGAAGAATATCGCCACGTTCAGCGATCTCCAGGAGTAGGAACAATTGAGGCCGCTGTAGGTTTGCACCTGATTCATTCTCTTTGAAGTACTTTGATACTTTCAGGTCATGTGAATGAGCAAATGCCTCTAGCTCGTTTAATGCTCTGTCAGCATCCTGCTGTTTCGTTGATGCTCGAAGATATGCCCATACCCGCATGATATTCACCACTGGTCTGTTTTAAGTAGTTCATTATATATAGTCCGTTTTAAGTTGTAAAATCTACTTAATGAACCAACTTAGTGATGATCTGTGCTGGTATGCTTGAGGTATACCCAAATGAGAACGGATGGCTGACGTCGTTCATTACCCTTTACACTCTCTGAATCATTAGTTTGCTTGATAATCACCTTACTATTCAATGCTGATCGGATAGCAACAGATGTACCAAAGACAGGCTTAGGCTACCTCTAAGGGCATTTCTCCCCTTTTTAAAGTCAAAAATAAAAAAACACTGGATATAAAACCAGTTATTGATTATTGTATCCATGTTCACTTTTACAGCCTTTCTTGTTTTCAAAAATGGCTGTTACCTTTGCATTATCCCTATGTTTCTTTAGGACAATGTGAAATGTTATGGCTGAGTTACATGATGTTAAACCAAGAGAACAAGCGGGAAGAGACACTTTAGAACGATATAATGCTCAAATTAGAGCAGCAAGTATCGCATGCTTGTCCATATTGGAAGGCAAAGATGTTAAACGTGTCTTTTGCGAATTTCATGATGACTTTGTGATTGAAAAAGTCATTGCTAATGATATTCATTACACTTTTGTACAAGTCAAAACCAAAGAGAAGCTGCGAGAAATATGGAAACTTCGAGATGTTTTTGGAATTTTAAAAAGAAAAAGCAAAAAAAACCCGCAAACGGATGAAATGATCAGAGATAGTTTCGTTGGAAAATTATTACAACATACAATTAACTTTGAGGACTCCTGCAAGGAAGTAGTCTTCCTTACAAATACTCATATTGATGAAGATATTGAGGATATCGTTAATGATATCTTATCTGACTCCTTTTCTAATACGCATTGCAGACTTATTATTGATTCATTTAATAACTGTTTTATATCAATTCAAGATGGTAAAAAAAACCTTGATATTGATGCAATAAAACTCAATCTCAAGAAATTAAAATTTGAAACCGATGTTGAATATATTAAGAGTAAGCATGAAACATTCGAGATACTTGCAAAGGAAAAAATATTTAGATTCAGTGAAATAGAATTATCACATATAGAAGCGAAGGAAATATTATTTTCTCTGTTGTCTCTTGTAAATGCAAAATCTAGTGTAAAAATCAACAATTGCTCAAGGAAAAATCTTGAAGTATATTCTGGTATAGGTATTGATGATCTTTTAGAGGTACTTAGTATCTCGAAACGTGCTTATTATGAATTTTTAGATAATGGGGATGAACATGCCCTTAAATCAGCATCTGTAATTGAGAGGCTATTGAGAAAAGCAGGAGCTAGCGACGTAGAAATAGATTTTTTCACAAGATGTAAGATAAAATGGGATCAGTGGTTAAGAAATAACAGACATATAATATCTGAGTTCGATTACATCACAATTGACAGAGAGATCAACTCAACTCTAGATAAATTGACATTTATGCATGGAAATTTATTTTTAGCAAGTTTAAGAGACTTCATTAATGAATTACATGATTCATTACATGTAAATAATTTACTTCACTCTTTAGACAAAGAGGCTTTGACTGGAAGTCTTTTTGCTAGGTTAGTTGAGCGTTCAAAATGAATTACGATGAATTTTTCGAGATTGTATCTAACAAACAAATCAGAATCGATATCAAAGATATTGAAAAACAAGAGAGCGTAGGATTAAATAATGAAGCCCTATTCCAACTGCCATTAATAGCTCTCATAATACTTCTTTTATCTAAAAATCGAGTGAAACCTCGGGCAAGTGAGGTTGGTAGTTTGGTGGGTAAACTTTTAGAAGATGTTATGCTGGGATTCAAAGGATCATCACAACTACTTGGATGGTCTGCAAATCTTAGAATACGTACAGTCACTGCTTTAAATTTCCTTGAATCTGTACAATTAATCCTAGTTGATGAGAGTAATAAGAAGTTGAATATTACTAAGTTAGGAAAAAAAATAATTGATAAGGCATTTTCATATGAAACTGATTTATCTTATAATCTCGCATTAATAGAAAGGTCATATAGAAATTACTGTGTTGATTCAAAATTGGACGGTGAGATATTATGAAACTGCTAAGTATAAAAATCAAGGGTAGGGATATTATTGGACTTGAGTCCGAAGAACTCACTTTTGGAAAACATATTACTGAATTTTATGGGCCAAATGGATGCGGAAAAACACCATTATTACAATCTATCGCTTATTGTCTAGGATATCCATGTAAGTTTAGAGATGATATTTATAAGCTATGTAAATCTGCGATTCTTACATTTACTATAGCTAATGACACTTTTCAAGCCACTAGAGAGTTTGAACATACCGACTTCATTTTAACCTTACAAAGCGAGAAAGAAACATTAAAATTTTACAATCAAGCTGATTACTCTAAATATATAATGGAAAGGCTATCATTAGCTTACCCATCACTTCTTACAACGCAGAATAAACAGTCATATCCTTATTTATCGACTATTCTCCCTATATTCTACCTAGATCAAGACTTAGGTTATTCAAAATTTTATTATTCGCCAAGTAATTTTATAAAAGATCAATTTTCCGAAATGCTACGGATAATATTTTCTCTACCTGAGAAACACTCATTCGATGCAAAAAAGAAGGCTATTAACATCTCAGAGGAAATCAAATATTTAGATAACTCATTAGCAGTTCAACGAAGAGATATTGAAATAGCTAAAGATGCTCATAATGACAAAAATATAGAATCAATTGATGACTCAATCAACAACTTAAAGAATGAGCTGAATCAATTAAAAAATAGTAAATCATTAAAGAATGATTCTCTTTTTAGCATAGAAGAAATCATAAAAAAACAAAAAGAAAACTTAAGAGAGTTGAATTCTGAATTAAATTTCATGGAAAGAAGGGAATCATCTTTAATACAAATAATGAAAGAAATAAACACAGAAATCAACACACTAAATCTAAATGAAGAAGCGAAGAGAATATTTCGTTCTTTTGAGGAGATTTGTCCATCAGTTGATTGTAAAATGTTTTCTCGCAGTTCTGAAAGTTATGCGAAACATCTTTTATATCTTAAAGACCAAATCAAAGATATTGAAAGGAGTTTAAATTTAGATAGTAATCGGCACGATAAAATAAAACAAGAAATACAATATTCCAGTAAAACCATTGAAGATCTAAATACGTTAAGAAACAACATCATAGAGGAAGAAGATATATCCTCGGTAATTGATGCTATCTCAGAAATAACATCTATGCTCTTTAAGCTGCAATTAGATAAAAGTGAATTAAACAAAATAGCTATCCTTGAGGATAAGTATGTCGAGATGCTTAATAAACGTGAAAATGCATTAGATAAATTAGCTGGCCTCGATAAAAACAGACAATCAATTCCAAGACTGGCTAAAGTTAAAACTACATTAAGAGATAAGTTCATCAACTGGCTCAAAGTGCTAAAAACTCCGAATATTGATTTTAATGTTACATTTGAAAATGACTTCAACCCTATCATGGGTTATGAAACACTAGATCAATTAAAAGGAAGTACTAAAGTAAGAGCAATACTTGCATATCGAAGTGCATTAATCGAAAGCATGCTTGAGCTTGATAGCAAGTCTTTTATGTTTGCGATATTTGACACTCCAAAACAGCACGAAATACATTATGAAGATATAGATAATTTCGTAATCAATTTGAAGGTGCTATCTGAAAAATATGATTTTCAATTTATCTTTTCATCAACCGAATACAAATACTCAGGTGATAAAAACGACACTCTATTAACTCCAAAATATCCTGGGGAACAACATGATATGTTTTTAATGAGATATTGACAGATAATTAACCCATACTTATTTTTAGTGTATGGGTTATTCCTCCCTCTTATTTTTATTATTAACAAGATTGGAGAATAATAACTGATAGCAACAGAGGACTGTTTCTTTGACTAATTATCTTTCCCCCAAAGAGATCCACTTTGTATTTTCTAAATAATATCAGAGTACGATACTCACATCTTGTAGCGGTACTGATTCGTATAACTCCCCTTGCACACCCCAAACATCGCATTCTTTTAAATACTGCAATATTTCATTATCAAATACGCCTGATACGATAATCCTCGGGCAATACTTCATTATATCCTTTAGTAGTACTGGAAAGCTGCTTTTGTAGAATTGAGTACTGAACAAGGTTTCATCAATCTTAACTACTTCAAACATGGTACTAACACCAGTTCTTACATTGTCAACGCCTAGATAATTGAGGAAAAGAGCATTATTACTATGTGAAAGTGATTTCAGTACTGGATTCTTTAGCCCCTGTTCACTCTTTAGAAAATCCTCTGAGATCTGTAACTTAACATATGGCATTGATTGTAGAAGTACTTGAATGTATGCGTCATGCCTCAAAATCAATGCGGTGCTCTGATCGATATTGAGAGAACAAAACAGTTTATTTTCAAGGAAAAACTCTTCTTCATTGCTAATGAAATGCATTAAATCAATTAGATAAGCTCTTTTTTCGTGGATAGTCCAGCCCTGAATTATCTCCGCTGGTGCTGGATTAAGCACGTTAAAACCGTTTTCCTGAAATCTAGTCAGTACTTCCACCCCAAGCAGCTTCTGATCTGTGCTCATTACAGGTTGTGCAAGATACTGTGTGATCATCACTACCATCCTGATTTTTTATGTACTGGTTTTTTATTGTACCAGGCTGATCAACTGTTAGCTAATAAGGTTAAAAAATACTCCATTTTTAATTTACGTATGTAATCCCTTAAACTTTCCAGTTCTGTGATGATAGGTCTAAGGTTTGGTTATTTGGCATGTTTAAGGCCAGTAACTAAGCATCATTTGCATTCTCTTATAATAAATTTGATTCCCATTTTACCTAGGTAATTGAGAATCAATATTTAAGTAAAATAATCACAAAAATAAATCATCACTAACAACACACATTATTTGGAAAGTATTTTAATCAACTCACTGGGTAACAGTACTTTATTTCCTCTATGTATCATTGCGTGGCAATTAGGGCACAAAGGTATGAGATCATTAATTGGGTCTAAAACATAGCCAGCACCAACTGTATGCAATGGCTTGATATGGTGCACATGAATGAAATCTTTCCCATGCTTGCCATACGTTTTCTCAAAATTGAAACCACAACACTTACACGTATTACCGTGATGTTGGATGCAAGCTTGTCTGGCCTTTGGATCGCGTTCGTAGTAGTTAACTGTTACTTGTGTCTTTGCACCTTCAACAAAACTCTCTCCTGAAGGAATTTCATCAGGGAATGGATTCGGTAGGAAGTCTGCGTACCATACATAGCCTTCTTTACGAAGATACCGTTTGTTTAATTTACGCTCAAAATCCTTGATTACAGCAATTTCAGGATTATCCGGGTGTTCTGCGAAAACCATATTGAAGGTGTATAGTTCGTAGCCTTCATGGGCTAACCGGATGTGTTCCAGTGCCTGTGTGTAGCCAGGTTGTTTTTTGTTGTTTGAGTTAAATTCCCATTTCTCCCGGAGTATTACAGATCGCTCTTGTTCGTTCTCAACATCCCATGAACCAAAGATGACCATCTTCTTTTCGTGGTTTACAAATGACCAACTCCACGTCCAGTTACTGCAAGTCGCTCCGTGTGACTGGATGAATTGCTTTCTGTTCATATCAGCTCCTGCTGAAGTACTTCATTTAGACATTCAACGTTAATCATGTCGTTGTTTGCTATCAGATTCAATGTTTAGATCGTAGTAAGGGCTTAAACAGCCCGATAACCCCGACAAGGACTTAGTCCGCGTAGATACTTCAAAAAGAGCGAAGCGAACTTTAGGCCACAGGGCCGACACAATTATTATGTGTCAGTACTTTTAATTGTCTGAGCGAAAGCGAGTAGTAACGCCTTGCGTTGTTTCGAGTACTCGCGAGAAAAACGCAAAGTTAAGATCTATTATTTGTTTTAACAAGGGCAAGGCCGGAGGCGTTGACCTTCTTATAATGAGTAATAGTAATAAATTCACTTAATAATTAAGGTTATAAATTAAGTTATTTTATTATTATAGTTACCCTAATTAATTTAAATATAAAATACCGTTATAAATCAATTAATTAAACTTTGTATGTTACATCCAAAAGGTCCAAAAAATTGGTTTTAGGAATATAGAACCGAATCTACCCAAAAAAGTTACCCTAATTCTTTAAACCTGTTAAGTACTCGATCATAGCGTCTAGTGGTTTCTTGCTCTTGATCATCTGGCGTAGTTCGGCTGTCTGCTGCGTACTGAGATACTGGCTATCGTCCGGTACAAGTAGCTGTACACCCTTCTGGTGAGCATCTCGCATCGCCTTAGAGACTGCCACGCATACACGCTTATAGACTTTGATACTCTCGGCTGAAAGCGGCCTTGTACGCTTGTTCACTGTACGTAGGTCTAGGTAGTGCCGCACTGTTGCTAAACTGATCTCATTCATCGAACGGATCAGATAGAAAATATCGCGTATAGCATACTTCCTACGGCTACTTTTCATTTCACCATCAATTACACTCTTTAGTATGTTACGCCCATCATCAGTTAGATATACGTAGTTTCTTGTTCCATCGAATAGTAGTACCAGTTCTGAATTGTCATGTTTAATTTCTTTTCTTGCCATAAATAATCCTGTAAATCACTAATTAAGACTGGTCTGATTTGTTCAAGCATTCAGGCCATTTTTATTATTTTGCTTAGATGTTGGCACGGAAATTATTTAATCAGCATCAGTTTATAAAGTACTCACAGCGTGAGAAATTTCATCTGCAATCTACTTTTCGATAAAGTCAGGATTTAATTGCCGGTACATCAACACTGCTAAGCAGCAGCTTAAGACCTATATTATACCATATGAATTATATTCGTTTCACTGAATACAAAAAATCAAGTATTAATATTCAAGTATGCCACTAATTTTATATCATCAATTTGTACAGCCATAAAAACAACTCCTCCTGTCTGTCTACTAATTACCTTGGCTTGATTTCCTGAATCACTAGGGATAGAAAAATAAATTTGCGAGCAGGAAAGAAAGATGCAGAATTATTCATTATTTTCTTCATTATGATAAGTTTAGAAAGGTCGTTTCATTCCTGTAAACCGACCTTTTGTCCTTTTTGTTATGAATGTTTAGGTGTTGCGAGTACTTCAAGGTTGTGCACATCGACAATAGACAGAAGCTGCTTCACTGATTCGTATGCCAAGGGAAGTTTCATTACCAATGTTGAGTACATAATGAACTTCACTTCGTTATCTTCTATATCGACTTCTGTTATATTGCCATGATCAATATTTAGACCACGATAACAAATCTCGTCGCCCTTCAGATAGATTGTGTGAATCCTCTCATCACCTTGATACCGATCCAAAACCTGAATGTAGGCTTTAGCTTCGGTCTTCTTACGTTGGATAGTGACATCGAACCCTGCTAGCTCATTGAATAACCGATTGATTTCACTAACAATTGCTGCTGATACCTTACTATTTTTCTTTGACATTTTTTTACCCCTCTAAATTAAAATTCATCTCATGATTTACCTCCTACGGCTGATGTTTTGTTCGAATGACTATATGTTAACGGGAAAAATTGGCTCGATCAAGGAATAGTAATAATCATTTCATTCATAATAACTTTATATATGGTAGTCGAAAGTATCTAAGATTTTTCAGTATCTCCGTACTTTATTGCTAGTACAATCATATAAGATTTCAATAGTATTCCTGTACATCAATATACATTGCATTGATTTATGATTTTGAGAGTATCTTAGCGTTTAATATGTAAGGACATGATGTAAGGATGTGTGATTTTTTCCTTTTAAATCATAATGTAACACATACCATGCCGCTCAGAACTATAAGGTAAGGTGTGATCTTATACAACAAGCTTCGCAGCGTCAGTTCTACGAAGCTAAAATGCTCACTACTGAATGTGCTCTTGTAGCACTTTCAGTGCTTCATCTTCCTTAATAACGTTTTCATTGAGAGAATACTGCCGATTGGTTGTGCTGTATGTAACAATCCCACTGTTTGTTTGTATTACTATATGATCTTCTTCAACGTACAGATTACCTTGTAGAACACCTGTTTTTGGATTTATGTTAATCCATTGATAATCCTTACATGCGTAATAATCTATAGACAAAAGTATAAGTTCATTACTTCTGAATACACTGATTGATTTAATAACTTTACGTAAGCGACTATTGAACTCCTGACGAATAGAAACATTATTAACATCTTTTAAATCTAAATTAATACTCTCAACAATTTTTTCAAACTCATACACAACATTACCAGCAGCCTTGATTTCGTCAATCCTACCTTCAATCTCACGAATTTTACCTTCAATATTTTTAAGGATTCTATAATCTCGATCACTTGGTATATCAACACTATCAACTATATGCTGTACTTCAGCACAGTAATTGTTGTGGTAAATGAGTTCATCTTGTAAGTTATGTAATTCTAAGTTGTGTTCATCTTCTTTTAAATCTTGTATTTCAAAATGACGTAAATGCTCGATTAAAGCATTCTCAATAATTTCATATTTAAATCCTCTAGCATGACACCTGTTATTCCCTGCGGTCGCATAAGAACAACGACCAAAGCGTTTATCTTTATCTACTTGTAGCAAGATGTGAGCCGTATTACAATGACCACACATAAGCAACCCAGAGAATAAATTATTAGCTCGCCTGTTAATTTTTTTACTTCGACCAGGACTTTTCAATTTTTGCTGTACAGAATTGAAATCCATTTCGGAGATTATAGCTGGATATATTACCAGCCCATCAAAATTCTTTCGCAAATCAGATTGTGTTCGATGTTTTCCTGTCACACGAACATCATTCAAAACACGGTGAACGTTCCAACTACCCCACGTCTTCCCATTATAAAGCCATTGACGACTATTCAATTCATCGCGGATATATGCCTGACCAAAACCTTTAATATATAAATCGAATATTAATCGAATTGATTTCGTATGTTCTATAACTTCAAGGTACTTATTATCTTCAACATATAACCAACTTGGACAACGGGCCGTCAGTACTGCTTCTTTTCTAACTACTTTATCAAACCTTTTGTCCCAATTTTTAAGGGAAAGCTTCTGTTTCCGTAATGATTCACGATGGCTACGGATCAAACCTGAGCTTATGAGGTTTAAATCCGAATTATTGTGATGCACTATCCCGTTTTCTGCCTCATGGATATTACAGCCAGCCTCGATCAACTGTAAAAATGACAAAGCTGCCGTTTGCGGGTTGGTTCGGCTAAACCTATCAATATTCTCAATACATAAAACCGCATTTTTGATCTTTCCAGCTTTAACATCCTCGATAAACGCTAGCAGTACTGAACCCTTAGCAAGATTTGCTCCTGAAAATCCAGACACTCCCTCTGCATTTAGGAAAACAACCGATTCACTACTCAATCCATATCCGAGGCCATCACTATCGGAGTATTCATCAACATAGTCCATCAACATTCCCTGCTGGCGGGACATGCCATAACCCCCCTTTTCGGTGGTCTGATGCCCTGAAGATACCCTACAGTAGCAATAGGCCATTTTAGTTCTCATATGTTGCTATTCCGTATTAAACCATAACTATATTTTAGCATAACTCATGGTGGTCATTGGGATCATCGCAATTCTCAGCGCTATCGGCATTCCTGCTTACCAGAACTACCTGCGAAAAGCGGCTCTCACCGACATGCTGCAAACCTTTGTACCTTTTCGCACCGCCATTGAGCTTTGCGCGCTAGAGCACGGAGGATTAACAACCTGTGATGGCGGCAGCAATGGCATCCCCTCACCCGCCACCACGCGTTACGTCTCGGCAATGAGCATCGCCACCGGCGTTGTCACGCTCACCGGCCAGGAAAGCCTCAATGGCTTAAGCGTCACGATGACACCAAGCTGGGATAACGCTAACGGCATCACCGGCTGGCAGCGCGTTTGCAGCATTACCGGCGACAGCGCGCTTAAGCAAGCCTGCGAAGACGTATTCCGTTTTAACTGAGGGTGAGGCAATGAAAACTGAACAATTGATACCTCTGTGCCAGCGCTACCGGGCATTACTGCTCAATAGCGATGCACACACTATTGCCATCGCCGTTGTTGATGCGCCAGCACCAGAGCTTATGGAAGCACTACGCTTCGCGACCCAGAAACGAATCGACATTGAGTGCTGGAGTCAGGACCGGATGGACAAACGGCTACAGACACCAGGGATAGCGGTAGCCCCAATGCATAATGAAGCCTCGGCAAGCGTAGTTGAACAGGTTAATCACATCCTGGAGCAAGCCCTACGTCAACGCGCGTCCGATATTCATATCGAACCCGGCGAAAACCACCTGAGAATTCGCCTGCGGGTAGACGGCGTGCTGCACCCGCTTTCGCCTCTGGCCCCGGAGCTTGCCGCACCGATTACGGCCCGGCTGAAAGTGTTGAGTAATCTGGATATCGCCGAGCACCGCTTACCGCAGGACGGTCAGTTTACTCTTACGCTTGCAGAAAGACCGGTCTCTTTTCGTATCGCCACGCTTCCCTGCCGCGGCGGAGAGAAAATCGTTCTGCGTTTATTACACCAGGTCGAACAAGCTCTGGATCTCGAAGCGCTGGGGCTCTCCTCTCAACAGCTTGCTGACTTTCGCTCGGCGCTTAACCAACCGCAGGGTCTGCTGTTGGTCACAGGCCCAACGGGAAGCGGAAAAACCGTCACCTTATATAGCGCGCTGCAGGCGAGAAATCGCGATGAGGTCAACATCTGTAGCGTGGAAGATCCGCTGGAGATTCCGATTGTGGGGATGAATCAGACGCAGATTAATCCCCGTGCCGGGCTAACCTTCCATAGCGTACTGCGCGCCCTGCTGCGTCAGGACCCCGACATCGTAATGGTGGGCGAAATACGCGATGCGGAAACGGCTGAAATTGCGATAAAAGCGGCGCAAACCGGACACCTGGTCCTCTCTACCTTACACACCAATTCGACCAGCGAAACCCTGGTGCGCCTGCAGCAAATGGGTGTCGCTCGCTGGATGATCTCATCAGCACTCTCGCTGGTTGTTGCTCAACGCCTTGTGCGCAGATTGTGCCCACACTGTCGCCGGGAAACCGGCAGCTCGGCCGATGTCCCGCATAGCCTGTGGCCACGAGCGCTTCCTCGCTGGCAGGCTCCAGGCTGCCAGCACTGTTATCACGGCTACTACGGGCGACTGGCGCTATTTGAGCTTTTACCCGTTAACACCGCGCTACGGCAAGCCATAACTCAGGAGCTTAGCGCTACCGAAATCGAATCCCTGGCGCGAGAAGCGGGAATGATGACGCTGTTTGAGAGCGGCTGTCTGGCCGTGGAACGAGGACTGACCAGCCTCGAAGAGGTGGTTCGCGTTCTGGGGATCCCACATGGCGACTAAGCGGCTGTGGCGCTGGCGTGGTATCGATGTTCAGGGCGTCCCCTGTCAGGGCACGCTTTGGAAAGAGAATCGCCCGCTGGCATTGCAGATGTTGCAGCAGGAGCGAATCATCCCACTGACGCTGCGCCGCTGTAGCGTGCAAAATTCACTGTGGCATCCACGCCACAGCGGTGAAATCATCCGCCAGCTAGCCGCGCTACTGCAAGCTGGCCTCCCACTGGCGGAGGGGCTGGAACTGCTGGCGCAACAGCAACCCAATGCACAATGGCAGGCCCTGCTGCAAACGCTGGCTGATGACCTGGCGCAAGGCATTTCGCTTTCGGCTGCCCTGGAGAAATGGCCTGAAGTATTTCCCCCACTCTATTTGGCCATGATCCGTACCGGTGAGCTCACCGGCAAGCTGGAACTTTGCTGCACACAGTTAGCCCTTCAGCAGCGAGAACAGCTTCTTCTTAGCGAGAAAGTGAAAAAAGCGCTGCGCTATCCGATTATTATTTTATTCCTGGCGCTGCTGGTGGTCATGGGGATGCTGTGCTTCGTCTTACCGGAGTTCGCCGCTATCTATCAAACCTTCAATACTCCGCTACCATTACTGACCCGAGCGGTGATGAGCGTCGGCGATGGGCTAACTCACTATTGGCCTGTTCTGGCTGTACTGGTCATTTTACCTGCAATTATTAATCGGTTGATTCGCCAGAGACTGGGCTGGTTGCTGCATCGCCAAAAGCTACTCCACGCGCTGCCAGTATTTGGTAAATTGCTGAGTGGGCAACGGCTTAGCCAGATTTTCACCGTACTTGCGTTAACGCAAAGCGCGGGTATCAGCTTCTTACAGGGCCTGCAAAGCGTGGAGGAAACCCTAAGCTGCCCGTTATGGCGACAAAGGCTCCAGCAGGTCGGTCTGCAAATTACCCATGGTGAACCCATCTGGCAGGCGCTGACTCATAGCGGAGGTTTTACACCGCTCTGTCTACAACTCATTCGTACCGGTGAAGCTTCAGGTTCGTTGGATACTATGCTGGAGAATCTGGCTCGCCATCATAGTGAGCAAACGCATCAGCAGGCAGATAACCTGGCAACCTTACTTGAACCTATAATGCTGGTGATAACTGGAGCGATTGTCGGAGTGCTGGTTGTGGCAATGTACTTACCCATTTTTCATCTGGGTGATGCCATTAGCGGGATGGGCGGATAAACGCTGGCGCGAATGCGCCAGCGAGAGGCATTACAGGCTATTGAACACGCGGTTCTCTTGTTCCTGTACGCGAATAAAGGTAGTACGCTTGGTCAGTTCCTTCAGACGTGAAGCACCCACATAGGTACACGCTGAACGCAGGCCGCCGAGGATATCACGCGCGGTATTTTCAACCGGACCGCGCAGAGGCAGCTTAACAGTTTTACCTTCTGCTGCACGATACTGAGCGACACCGCCAACGTGACGGGTCATTGCTGATTCAGAGCTCATACCGTAAAACAGCATGAATTTTTCACCATTTTCTTCAACTACGGTACCGCCGCTCTCTTCGTGACCTGCCAGCATACCGCCCAGCATCACGAAATCAGCACCACCGCCGAATGCCTTAGCCACATCGCCAGGCATGGTACAGCCACCATCACTAATGATCTGCCCGCCCAGGCCATGTGCCGCATCGGCACATTCGATAACAGCGGAAAGCTGAGGGTAGCCCACGCCGGTTTTCACACGGGTAGTACATACAGAGCCCGGACCGATACCGACTTTCACAATATCAGCGCCAGAAAGAACCAATTCTTCACACATTTCACCGGTAACAACGTTACCCGCAATAATGGTTTTTTGCGGCCAGGCTTCGCGGGCTTTGGCAACAAACTGCACAAAGTGTTCGGAATAACCATTTGCGACGTCAATACACACGAAGCTAAGCTGCGGATTCTGGGTCAGGATCTGTTGAGTTTTTTCAAAGTCTGCATTGGAAGTGCCAGTAGAGACCATGACGTGTTTCACTATATCTGCGGATTCGCCCTGTACAAACGCCTGCCACTGCTCAACGCTGTAATGCTTATGGACTGCAGTCAGAACGCCAAAGGAGGCCAGAGCTTTAGCCATAGCAAAGGTGCCGACAGTATCCATATTGGCCGCAATGATTGGCACACCGGACCAGGTCTGGCCAGAGTGTTTGAAGGTGAATTCACGTTCCAGCTGTACATCAGAACGGCTTTTGAGGGTAGAACGTTTCGGGCGGATAAGAACGTCTTTAAAACCAAGCTTCAAATCTTCTTCAATACGCATGTGCGAATTCCTGGGGTTAATTGCATTATTGTGAGAGCACAACTCCAGTGACGTTATCATACGCACGAATCATGACCGCGCAAGACTGCGATTTTCACTTTTTTTACGCTACAATCGTATAAATTTACCTGGTGAATAGCCAAAAGTGATTTTGCAACACTCAATCACCAACGTATCATTTTTAACCAATTGATTTACATGTACAAAAAAACCAGAATGCGTTGTGAAAGCAATTTATCGGCTTGACAACCAACCGATAAAAACCGCCCCCACAGTGTAGTCTCGCCGTGAATAGCGGACTGTCTCAAAGAAAAATGTGCATGTTGTCAGTTTCAGGATTGAAGCCTATGAAGTACACGGTAGCGTTAACGGGCGGCATCGGCAGTGGTAAAAGTACCGTAGCCGATGCATTTGCACATCTTGGAGTTAACGTTATCGATGCCGATGTTATCGCGCGTCAGGTTGTAGAACCCGGAACCCCGGCGCTTGATGCTATCGCTGAACGCTTCGGCCAGCAGATACTCAACGAAGACGGAACGCTGAACCGTCGCGCTCTGCGTGAACACATCTTTGCTCATGCTATGGATAAAAACTGGCTTAACGCGCTGTTGCACCCCAAAATTCAGCAGGAAACGCGTCGACAGATGCAGCTTGCAACCTCGTCTTATATTCTCTGGGTTGTACCATTACTGGTCGAAAATCGTTTGTCCGCCAAAGCCGATCGCGTACTGGTTGTCGATGTGCCAAAAGAGACACAAATAGAGCGCACGATGCTCCGCGATCGGGTCAGCCGCCAACATGCGGAACATATTCTCGCCGCTCAGGCCACGCGCGAGCAGCGTCTTGCCGTTGCGGATGATGTTATTGAAAATATGGGTCCACCTGCGGCTATTGCAGCAGATGTCGCCCGCCTGCATAAAAAGTATCAAACGCTGGCATTGCAGGCCGCCTCACAGGAAAAAACGTAATGCATACCCCTGTTCTATTTGAACATCCGCTCAATGAAAAAATGCGCACCTGGCTGCGTATTGAGTTTTTGCTTCAGCAGCTATCCGTACACCCAATTATCACCAGCCATGCGGATGCACTTCATTTTTTCCGTAATATCGGCGATCTCTTAGATGTCCTTGAACGTGGCGAAGTCCGTACCGATCTGATGAAAGAACTGGAACGCCAACAGCGGAAATTACAATCCTGGGCAGAAGTCCCTGGTGTCGATCAGGAACGTATCAATACGCTGCGCCAGCAGTTGAAGCAGTTATCCAGCATGCTGATCTCAGCCCCTCGCATTGGTCAATTTCTGCGCGAAGATCGTCTGGTCGGACTGGTACGCCAACGCTTAAGTATCCCCGGCGGTTGCTGCAGCTTTGATCTCCCAACGCTACATATCTGGTTGCATATGCCCCAGGAATATCGCGATGAACAGGTTAGCAAGTGGCTGTCCAGCCTCGACCCTCTGTCACAATCGCTGGTGCTCATTCTCGATCTGATCCGCAACTCAGCCGCCTTTCGCAAGCAGACCAGCCTGAACGGTTTTTATCAGGATAACGGCGAGGATGCCGATCTGTTACGCCTGCGTTTGGATCTTGCCAGCCAGCTGTACCCGCAAATATCCGGTCATAAGAGCCGTTTTGCTATCCGCTTTTTGCCGCTGGACAGCGAGCATGGCATCGTGCCAGAGCGTTTTGATTTTGAACTGGCCTGTTGTTAAGGAGAAAATATGTCAGAAGAGATAACCGTCAATTGCCCAACCTGCAGCAAAACTGTGGTCTGGAATGAACAGAGCCCGTATCGCCCTTTTTGCTCCAAGCGCTGCCAGCTTATTGATTTAGGCGAATGGGCAGCAGAAGAAAAACGCATCCCAAGCAGTAGCGATCTATCAGACAGCGATGGCTGGAGCGAAGAGAAAGAGTAAGTCGTCTGGTTTTTTCTTAAGGCGGGCAAGCATAGCGCTCCCGCCATAATTTACCGAATAATGGCTCATGAGTTTTGAACTAATTTTGCAATCACAGGCTCATTTGCGGGAGGGAAATCCTCAGCATTCAGCGCATTCTGCGCCATCCAACGGCCAGGTTGCCCCTCTTTCCCCCACGGTTCACCTTCCCAGACATCTACCAGCCAGAACCACAGCGTGATATGGCGGTCAGGAAACTGATATTCCAGCTTATCGAACAGGCGGCACGATTTAACCGTAATGCCCACTTCTTCCTGCAATTCACGAACTAATGCCTGCTCCGACGACTCACCCTCTTCAATTTTTCCACCGGGAAATTCAAGTTTATTCGCCATATGCGCATCAGCAGACCGCTGGGTTATAAAAATCTCGCCTTGCGGATTGCGGATGATACCGACTGAGATTTGCAGTTTCTTCATTGTATTCATTCCATAAAAAAGGCGCAGATATCTGCGCCTTTATGTTTAATGTTGTAGAGCTTAGCTCAGGCGACCGTGGCACTGCTTGAATTTTTTCCCAGAACCGCATGGGCAAGGATCGTTACGGCCCACTTTGCGATCGCCTGTTTGCTCCGCCAGTGCGGCAGCGGCGGCGGTGTCATCATCCTGATGACTAAGCTGCTGCATCTGCGCGAGACGTTCAGCCTCTTCACGACGCTGCTGCTCCATCGCCTCAACCTCTTCCGGCATCCGCACCTGGACCTTGCTCAACGTGCTAATCACTTCATATTTCAGCGATTCCAGCATAGAAGCGAACATTGAGAAGGATTCACGCTTATATTCCTGCTTCGGATCTTTCTGCGCATAGCCGCGCAGGTGGATACCCTGACGCAGGTAGTCCATTGCCGCCAGATGCTCTTTCCAAAGGGAGTCCAGAGTCTGCAGCATGACGCCTTTCTCGAAGTGACGCATCATCTCAGCGCCAACAACCTCTTCCTTACGCTGATAAGTTTCGATAGCGCTCTGCAGAATACGCTCGCGCAGGGTTTCTTCATGCAGCTCCGGCTCTTTATCCAGCCACTCTTTGATTGGCATGTCGAGATCGAAGTCGTTTTTCAGACGTTCCTGCAAGCCTTCAACATCCCACATTTCCTCCAGAGACTGCGGCGGAATGTGCGCATCAATAGTCACTTTGAAAACGTCTTCGCGGATACTGTTAATCGTTTCGCTCACATCAGACACATCCAACAGCTCGTTACGCTGGCTGTAGATTGCGCGACGCTGGTCGTTAGCAACATCATCATATTCCAGCAGTTGCTTACGAATATCAAAGTTGCGGCTTTCCACTTTACGCTGAGCATTGGCAATCGCCTTGGTCACCCAAGGGTGCTCAATCGCTTCGCCAGGCTTCATGCCCAATTTACGCATCATGCCCGACACACGGTCAGAGGCAAAAATACGCATCAGCGCATCTTCCATCGACAGATAGAAACGGGAAGAACCGGCATCCCCTTGACGACCTGAACGGCCACGGAGCTGGTTATCAATACGGCGAGATTCGTGACGCTCGGTACCAATGATATGCAGGCCGCCTGCAGCCAATACGGCTTCGTGGCGAACCTGCCAGTCAGCTTTGATCTGAGCAATCTGCTCCGGCGTCGGATCCTCCAGCTCTGCAACTTCAGCCTGCCAGCTACCACCCAGCACAATATCGGTCCCACGGCCCGCCATGTTGGTTGCGATAGTTACGGTTGAGGGATAGCCTGCCTGAGCAACGATATCGGCCTCACTGGCGTGGAACTTAGCGTTCAGGACGTTGTGTTTGATACCGGCTTTAGTTAATTCGTTAGAGACCACTTCCGATTTTTCAATGGAAATAGTCCCCACCAGGACCGGCTGACCCGCAGCGGTACGCTCTTTGATATCTTCAATAATGGCCTGAATTTTTTCCGCTTCGGTCATATAGACCAGGTCCGCCATATCTTTACGAATCATCGGGCGGTTGGTCGGAACCACAACGGTATCCAGTTTGTAGATCGAGCTAAATTCAAAGGCTTCGGTATCGGCAGTACCGGTCATCCCCGCCAGTTTCTCGTACAGACGGAAATAGTTCTGGAAGGTGATCGAGGCCAGCGTCTGGTTTTCGTTCTGGATATCAACGCCTTCTTTCGCTTCAACAGCCTGGTGCAGGCCATCTGACCAGCGACGACCTTGCATAGTACGACCGGTATGTTCGTCGACGATGATAACTTCGCCATCTTTAACGATGTAGTCAACGTCACGCGTGAACAGCACATGAGCACGCAGCGCGGCGGTAACGTGATGCATCAGCATGATGTTAGTCGGTGAGTAAAGAGACTCACCTTCATCCATGATGCCTTCGTTAACCAGCAGCTCTTCAATCAACACCAGACCGCGTTCAGTCAGGTTAACCTGACGCGCTTTCTCATCGACAGAGAAGTGACCTTCACCGGTAAAGGTCTCAGAATCTTCTTTCTCCTGACGCACCAGATGCGGGATGATTTTGTTCACTTTCTTATACATTTCGGAGCTGTCTTCAGCCGGGCCAGAAATGATAAGTGGGGTACGCGCCTCATCAATCAGGATGGAGTCCACCTCATCCACCAGCGCATAGTGCAGTTTGCGCTGTACGCGTTCTTCAGGACTAAACGCCATGTTGTCGCGCAGATAGTCAAAACCATATTCATTGTTAGTACCGTAGGTAATATCTGCACCGTATGCTTCGCGCTTGGCCGGAGCTGGCAGGCCAGACATGTTGATACCCACGCTCATCCCGAGGAACTCAAACAGCGGGCGGTTGTTTTCCGCATCACGTTGCGCCAGGTAATCGTTGACGGTAACCACGTGTACACCTTTACCAGTCAGTGCATTAAGATATGCTGGCAGGGTTGCGGTCAGGGTTTTACCTTCACCAGTACGCATCTCCGCGATGCAGCGCTCATTAAGCACCATCCCGCCCAGCAGCTGGACATCAAAGTGGCGCATACCAAAAACACGCTTACTGGCTTCGCGTACCACCGCGAAGGCTTCGGGAATCAAACTCTCCAGGCTTTCGCCTTTTTCCAGACGCGCACGGAACTCGACGGTTTTAGCCTTCAGCTCATCATCAGAAAGTTTTTCCATGGACGGTTCCATGGCATTGATGACGTTGACGGCTTTGCGCATACGACGCAGTGTACGGTCATTACGGCTACCGAATACTTTAGTTAATAATTTGATTAGCATAATAAAATCTCAAACGCCCCGCGATGCGGAGTCACAAAAAATAGAAAGGTTCGTTTTTGTTTCAGCTGAGACGTTGAGGCCCGGCGCGGATACCCGTTACCTGGCTAATCCAGGTACAGACACGAAATGCACAATGAGACCAGGACGGGTTATATGCCACCTGGCGGACAATGGCTGGCGGTTTGCTCTCCTGCGTCAGCAGCGCGCTGAGCGTGTCGAGCAGGGCCAGATGTTGTGCCTGAAGCGGCGAAGATTCTTCGGCTACCGGCAACACCTGCGGTGCCATCGCAAATGACAGGTGACGAATGACCGTGCGAATAGCGTGCTGATGCCAGTAATCAACCGTGAAATTGGGGCGACGATTGGAGGATTCCAGCAGTGCCAGCTGAGAGAAGTTAACTTTAGCCGGGTTATGGTTGCTGGATGTCGTTTTTGCAGGTGATGCGGTTTCATGCTCATGAGCATTACTGAGCGCAGGCAGGCCAAGGCTAGCCGCGACCATCCCCAACAGGAGATGCGGCCAAAAATACCGTCTGCCAAACTGTCGCCAGCGCGTCAGCAATCCACTCACTTACATTACCTTTATGTTGGTAGCAACCCTGAGAAATATTTTGCGCCCAAATATTAACATTAATACGCCATCACAGCAGCAGGAATGAAGGCTTACGCGGGGTAAAAACGTTTAAAAAAGGAGCGAACGCACGATAAATGCAGAAGAAAGATCGGAGCAGAATACAGGACTGGAAACTCAGAAAGAAAAACGACTGGCTCCCTGGCCGGAGAGAGTACCAGGTTACCAGTCGAATTTACTGCATGGTCAGGCTTATGCCATAACCAACGTCGGTGCACGGAATGCCAGCGGCATTTCTGCGTCGTCTTCGAAAGTCACATACTCCCAGGCTTCCTGTTTTGCCAGAACAGCCTGCAGTAGTTTGTTATTCAACGCGTGACCGGATTTGTACGCCGTGAAAGCACCGATGATATTGTGACCACACATAAACAGGTCACCAATCGCATCCAGCATTTTATGGCGGACAAACTCATCTTCAAAGCGCAGACCGTCTTCGTTTAGTACGCGATAATCGTCAACAACGATGGCACAATCGAAGCTGCCACCCAGGCACAGGCCACGGGACTGCAGATATTCGATATCACGCATGAAACCGAAGGTACGCGCGCGGCTAATTTGGCGCATAAAAGCATCAGCCGAGAAGTTCATTGCATAGCGCTGGCTGCTGGAATCAATCGCCGGATGGTTAAAATCAATGGTGAAGTCCAGTGAAAAACCATTATACGGTTTGAATTCAGCCCATTTATCGCCATCTTCAACGCGAACTGTCTCTTTGATACGTACAAATTTCTTAGCGCAGTTCAGTTCATCAATGCCGGCATCCAGCAACAGATAAACGAACGGAGCCGCACTACCGTCCATAATCGGGACTTCCGGGGCATCGACTTCAATAACAATGTTGTCGATACCTAAGCCAGCCAGTGCGGCATTGAGGTGTTCGACCGTCGATATCCGCACGTCATGCTCGTTGACCAGGCAAGTACAGAGCATGGTATCACGCACAGATTTGGCATCAGCCGGAAAATCAACCGGTGGATTCAAGTCGGTGCGACGATAGATGACCCCGGTATTTGCCGGCGCAGGGCGTAACGTCAGTGTGACCTTTTTGCCGGTATGCAAACCGACGCCAGTCGCCTGAACGATACGTTTAAGAGTCCTTTGTTTGATCATCGTATAATCTCGCCAAGTTACCTATCCAACCGAAGTGTACAATACATTCGGCAGGCCAGTTTAGCACAAAGAGCGCAGATGCCCAACTTCCAGCCAATTCTTAGTCGGCTTGCTTACGCAGGAACGCTGGAATATCCAGATAATCCGGCTCTTTTGCAGTTTGTGGCGTATTGTCGTTCACCACTTTAGCTGCCGGTTTCTGCTCTTGATTCAATGGAGACATACCGTGCTGCTGGTAGCGATCCATCACTGGCTGCTGAACCTGTTTGTTGGTTACCAGGGTAATTTCTGGACGTTTGTCCATACCGATACCGGTGGCCACAACGGTCACGCGCAGCTCGTCGTTCATATCCGGATCCAGAGAGGTACCGATAACCACGGTCGCGTTATCCGAAGCAAATGCACGAATAGTGTTACCTACAGTCTCGAACTCATCCAGACGCAGATCGAAGCCCGCGGTGATGTTGACCAGTACGCCGCGCGCGCCGGACAGATCGATATCTTCCAGCAGCGGGGAAGATATGGCCATTTCAGCCGCTTCTTCTGCACGGTCTTCACCGCTCGCCACACCGGAGCCCATCATCGCGTAGCCCATTTCAGACATCACGGTACGCACGTCTGCAAAGTCGACGTTCATCAGACCCGGACGGGTAATCAGTTCGGCGATCCCTTGCACCGCGCCTTTCAGCACGTCGTTTGCTGCGCCAAAAGCGTCAAGCAGCGAGATACCGCGACCCAGGACTTTCAGCAGCTTGTCGTTCGGGATAGTGATCAGCGAGTCTACGTGCTTGGACAGCTCAGTAATCCCCTGCTCAGCGAATGCCATGCGCTTCTTGCCTTCGAAATTGAAAGGCTTGGTCACGACGGCAACGGTCAGGATACCTAAATCTTTTGCTACTTCAGCGACAACAGGTGCCGCACCGGTTCCGGTACCGCCGCCCATACCGGCTGCGATAAATACCATGTCTGCGCCGTCAAGAGCAGCGCGCAGCGCTTCACGATCTTCATCCGCCGCATTACGGCCAACTTCCGGGTTTGCGCCTGCGCCCAGACCTTTGGTAATACCGCTACCGATCTGAATAGTCTGGCCAACCGCTGTTTTGCGCAGAGCCTGCGCGTCGGTGTTCACCGCAAAAAATTCAACACCCTCAATGCGCTCGCGCACCATGTGCTCAACGGCGTTACCGCCGCCGCCACCGACGCCGATGACTTTAATCACCGCGTCGTTGGTCAGTTCCATAGGTTCAAACATAATTTCTCTCTCCGTTGTGCCTGTCGCCTGAGAACGCTAATTTTCTGCGTTCTCTTAAAAAATTAAAACTCTTTTCGCAACCAACTGTTGAGCCGTTTGATCCACGACCCAACCGTTACGCGTTTTTCCACTTCGGCTTCACCACTGAGATGAGATTCCTTCCCGTAGTGCAGCAGCCCAACCGCCGTTGAGTAATACGGCTCCTGGGCATAATCCGTTAATCCGGTAATGTTCAGCGGCGCACCGATTCGTACCTGCGTATGGAACACTCGCTGTGCACAGGCGGCAAGACCTTCAATTTGCGCCGCGCCGCCGGTTAATACAATTCCTGCCGCCAGATGGTGCTTCACCCCTTGCTGGCGGAGCTGCTCCTGCAGTTGCAGGATCTCTTCGTTTACCAGGTTGAGCAATTCGGTATATCGCGGCTCAATAACCTCAGCCAGCGTCTGACGCTGCAGACTACGAGGTGGACGTCCACCCACGCTTGGCACTTCGACGTTCTCGTCTTTACCTACGATGGAACCTAGCGCGCAACCATGACGTACCTTAATGGCTTCAGCGTCGCTCGGCGGCGTACCGAAGGCGTAGGCGATATCGCTGGTCACTACGTTGCCCGCATACGGGATCACTTTGGTATGACGCAACGCGCCGCCGGTATAGACGGCAATATCCATTGTACCACCGCCGATATCCACCACGCAGACGCCCAGTTCACGTTCATCTTCTGTTAATACGGAATAGCTTGCGGCTAAACCGGCAAATATCAGTTGGTCGACTTTCAGACCACAACGTTCCACCGCTTTGACAATATTTTTCGCCATATCGTTATGGCAGGTAATCAAATGCACTTTCGCCTGCATGCGGACACCAGACAGTCCGACAGGGTTTTTAATCCCTTCCTGGTAGTCGATAGCATATTCTTGAGGGATAACGTGCAGAACACGATGCTCATCGCGCACGCGAACCGACTTCGCGGTATGCACTACGTTCTCGACGTCATCCTGCGTCACTTCCTCTTCAGAAATCGGCACCATACCAATTTCATTTTGACAGCTGATATGTTTGCCTGAAAGCGCCAGATAGACTGACGAGATCTGGCAATCGGCCATCAGTTCGGCCTGGTCAATGGCGCGCTGTACGCATTTCACCACGGATTCCAGGTCGTTCACTCCGCCTTTATCCATACCACGCGATGGGCAACTGCCCACGCCAATGATATTAATCATGCCGTCGGGCAGAACTTCCCCTACTAAAGCGGCAACCTTAGCGGTGCCGATCTCCAGTCCAACTACCAGTTTTCTGTCCGTCGCCTTGATCATTGTTGTTCTGCCTGTGCCTGATTCTGTTGTTGATTAGTTTCCTCTACGGGAACCGGTACCCAACCGACTGCCGCCCCCGAGTCATAACGCAAATCAACGTAGCTTATCCGTTTGCCGTCGGTCTGCGCCTGCTGCTGAAGAACCGGGTAGAGTTCCATAAAGCGCTGAAGCCGTTTCATGGTGTCGCCCCGACCAAGATTGAGCTTAATATCGTTATTAAGCGTCAACTGCCAGGAACGGCGCGCGGTCATTGCCGCCACTTTCAACGTGAATTTATCCTTTGCCAGCACCTGCCCCATGTCGCGGTATCCTTGAAGAACTTCGTTCTCGCTACCTTCCGGGCCGTATAACATTGGTAAATTCTGTTTACTGGTGCGATCTGACGGCACGCTGAAAGAATTCCCTTCCACGTCGACCATATGCTGATCATTCCAGCGCGCAATCGGCACATATTCAACCAGATGAATCTTCAATTCGTCCGGCCACTGCTTTCTAACGCTCGCCTGCTTAATCCACGGCAGACGCTCAATCTGGCTTTGAATAATGTTGACGTCCTGTGTCATGAAGGTACCCGGTGAACCTAACGCCAGAATCGCCTGACGGATATCATCATTACGCGTGTAGTGACGATCGCCGGTAACCACCATCTTTGACAGCGGTAAACGCTGTGCATCTTCCATCCAACCCAGAACCATCCATCCGCTGACCAGCACGGTACATAGCACCGCCAGCAGGAAGAAAATGCCTGCCAGGCGAGTTCCATTACTTCTACGCGAAGAAGATTCTTCCTCTTCTTCGTGGTTCCGCGTATTCAGCGCAGCCTGCGACATATCACCCCGCCAGGTCCAGAATTCGTACAACAAGCTGCGAGAAGCTCATCCCTGCCTGACGAGCCGCCATCGGCACCAGGCTATGGCTGGTCATGCCAGGAGATGTATTCGCTTCCAACAGATAAAACTGGCCATCGCTGTCCAGCATCACGTCAATTCGTCCCCAACCATTACAGCCAAGGGTATTCCAGGCTTTCAGCACCAGAGCCTGGATTTCTGACTCACGTACAGGATCTTCAAAACCAGGGCAGAAATATTGCGTCTCATCAGAGAGATACTTCGCCTCATAATCATAGAAGGTTCCTGCCGGCTGGATACATATCGACGGTAAAATTTCTTCACCAACGATTGCGACGGTAAATTCCGGCCCACTGAGCCATTTTTCGATCAGAACTTCATCATCATGCTGAAAAGCCAGCGCCAATGCATTTTGTAATGCGCAACTTTCGCTCACTTTCGACATGCCGACGCTTGAGCCTTCACGACTGGGCTTAATAATCAGCGGCAGCCCGAGGGCAGCAATCTGCTGCTCTATGTCAGCGGAAAGCCCTGCGTTAAACTGTTTACGCGTCAACGCAACCCATGGTGCAACGGGTAATCCTGCTCCCTGCCACAACAATTTGCTACGCAGCTTATCCATCGAGATAGCGGAAGCCATCACACCGCTGCCGGTATAAGGCAATCGAATCAGTTCAAGCAGCCCCTGCAACGTACCATCTTCACCACCACGGCCATGTAACGCAATAAACGCTTTCTGAAAACCCATGTTTTTCAACTGAGTAATATCAACATCGCGCGGATCTACCGGATGCGCGTCAACGCCAGCTTCACACAGGCCAGCGAGCACCGCTGAACCTGAATTGAGTGAGACTTCACGCTCCGCTGAGGTGCCGCCGAAGAGGACCGCGATTTTATCAGCCATGGCGCTCCTCCTGCATTTTTTGCGGTTGCAGTTTGATTTCAGCCAGGTGACGGGCGATTTTACCGATATTTCCCGCACCCTGTACCAGTATCAAGTCGTTACCAGTCAGTACGGAAGCCAGCATCTCCGCCGCCAGTGCCGGATCGGAAACCAAAATCGGATCAACCTTGCCACGCCCGCGAATCGTGCGGCATAGCGAACGGCTATCAGCCCCTGGAATAGCGGCCTCGCCAGCAGAGTAAACGTCAAGCATCAGCAGGGCATCAACCTGAGTCAGAACGTTGGCGAAATCGTCGTACAGATCGCGTGTACGAGTAAAACGGTGCGGCTGAAACAGCATGACCAGATTTTTATCCGGCCAGCCAGCCCGCGCGGCTTTAATCGTGGCATCAACTTCCGTCGGATGATGACCATAATCATCAATCAGCATGGCGGTACCGCTTTTGCCGTTCACTTCTGCTAATGGATATTCGCCAAGGAAATCAAAACGACGACCGGTACCCTGGAAGCTTTCCAGCGCATGCAGAATAGCATCATCTTCAATGCCCTCTTCCGTCGCCACCGCCACCGCCGCCGCTGCGTTTAGCGCGTTGTGGCGACCCGGCGCGTTGAGCGTCACCTGAATAACGTCTTTGTCCTGGCGAATCAGGCGGAAATGTCCCTGAGCACCAACCTGGCGATAATCCTCAATACGAACATCAGCATCATCACTAAATCCGTAGGTGGTTATCTGGCGGCCAACGCGCGGCAGCAGTTCACGGATAACCGGATCGTCCACGCACATCACCGCGCGCCCATAAAACGGCAGGTTATGCAGGAAGTTAATAAACGTCTGCTTCAGGTTTTCGAAGTCGCCATGATAGGTGTCCATGTGATCGGCTTCGATATTGGTCACCACGGCGACCATCGGCTGCAAGTGCAGGAACGAAGCATCGCTTTCGTCCGCTTCGGCAATCAGATAACGGCTATGTCCCAGGCGCGCATGAACACCCGCCGCTTTCACCAGCCCACCGTTCACGAAGGTTGGATCGAGACCCGCTTCAGCATAAATGCTGGAAACCATCGCTGTCGTCGTCGTTTTTCCGTGCGTCCCGGCGATAGCAATACCGTGGCGAAAGCGCATCAGCTCCGCCAGCATCTCCGCGCGACGAATAACCGGAATTCGTGCTTCATGGGCAGCGACAATCTCCGGGTTCTCCGCAGAGATCGCGCTGGAAACCACCACTACGCTCGCATCGCGAACGTTTTCAGGACGATGGTTGAAATAAATGGTGGCGCCAAGCTGAGTCAACTGCTGAGTCACCGGATTCGGCGCCAGGTCGGAGCCGCTAATCTGATAACCTTCGTTGGCCAGAACTTCGGCAATACCGCCCATGCCGGCACCGCCAATGCCAACAAAGTGAATGTGCCGGACGCGACGCATCTCGGGCACTATGGAACGCAGTTTTGCCAGATCTTGTGTATTCATTCTTTACGCCATCAACTTCTTTATTCGGACGGTGATATTCACCGCGATTAGCGCGCCAGTGCTGCGGCGCTGACTTCTTCTGCTACCCTCTCGGTAGCGTCCGGAATCGAGGCTCTACGCGCTCGCTCCGCCATATCCAGCAGCGTTTCGCGATCCCAACCGGCCAGGACTTGCGCGACGGCATCCACGGTAAATTGCGGTTGTTCGAGAATCTTCGCTGCGCCCGCTTTCTCCAGCGGAAGTGCGTTCCAGTACTGCTGCCTGTCTTTGTGCTGGAAAGGCACAAACAGCGCCGGTAAACCTGCGGCGGCAATTTCGCTCACCGTCAATGCGCCGGAACGACACACAACAACATCGGCCCAGGCATAAGCCGCCGCCATGTCGTCAATAAACTCAGTTACTTTATGCTGCGGCTGTCCAGCATCGGTATAAGCCCGCTGCACGATTTCCTGACCACCTTTACCGCTCTGGTGCCAGATGGTGACAGAAGAGCCGAGCTTCGCCGCCACCTGCGGCATCGTCTGATTCAGTACGCGCGCGCCCTGCGAGCCCCCCACGACTAATACGCGAATGGGCCCCTGACGCCCGGCTAAGCGTTGTTCTGGCAACGGCAGCGCGAGGACATCGGTACGAACCGGGTTACCAACAACATCGGCATCCGGAAAAGCGCCAGGAAACGCCTGCATCACCTTTTTAGCAATTTTTGCCAGCCACTTGTTGGTCAGGCCAGCGATCCCATTTTGCTCATGCAGTACGACTGGAATACCCAGCGACCAGGCCGCCAGACCGCCGGGACCGGAAACGTATCCGCCCATCCCCAGCACCACATCCGGCTGAAAACGCTGCATGATCGCCCGCGCCTGACGCCAGGCGTTGAAAATACGGACCGGCGCCAGCAGCTGCGCCTTCAAACCCTTGCCACGCAGGCCGGAAATCTGGATGAAATCAATCTCAATGCCGTTTTTCGGCACTAAGTCCGCTTCCATACGATCCGCGGTGCCCAGCCAGCGAACCTGCCAGCCCTGGTCTATTAAATGGTGTGCAACCGCCAGTCCCGGGAACACATGCCCGCCGGTACCGCCCGCCATCACCATTAACCGCTTTTCCTGACCGCTCATCGAACACCCCGTGTAAACGCCTGGGCTTTTTCCAGACGCGTTTCGTAATCAACTCGTAACAGCAACATGATGGCCGTCGACATAATCAGCAAACTGGAACCACCGTAACTAATCAGCGGCAGCGTCAGGCCTTTAGTTGGCAGCATACCCGCCGCCGCCCCAACGTTAACCAGCGCCTGGAAGCTAAACCAGATCCCGATAGCACAGGCCAAAAAACCGGAAAAACGGTGGTCAATCTCCAGTGCTTTACGGCCAATAGACATGGCGCGAAAAGCGACGAAGAATACCATTAAAAGCGCAAGCACCACACCGATATAACCGAGTTCTTCGCCGATAATGGCGAAGATGAAATCGGTATGCGCCTCGGGTAAATACTCCAGTTTCTGCACCGAGTTACCCAAGCCCTGCCCCCACATTTCACCGCGACCAAAAGCCATCAGCGACTGAGTTAGCTGGTAACCACTGCCGAACGGATCTTCCCACGGGTTCCAGAAGGAGGTCACGCGGCGAATACGATACGGTTCGGCGAGAATCAGCAGCACGACCGCCGAAATCCCCATCCCAATAATTGCGATAAACTGCCACAGCTTGGCTCCCGCGAGGAACAGCATCGCCAGGGTCGTGACAAACAGTACGACCACGGTCCCCAGGTCAGGCTGAGCCAGCAGCAAAATCGCCAGTACGAAAATCACGCCCATCGGTTTTAAGAAGCCGCGCAGGTTGTTACGCACTTCGTCACCTTTGCGCACCAGGTAGTTGGCGATATAACAGAACAGCGACAGCTTGGTAAACTCCGCAGGCTGAATACGCAGCGGCCCCAGCGCAATCCAGCGCGATGCCCCGTTAACCGAGCTGCCGACGACAAGCACGATCAGCAGCATCACAATAGAGGCGATCAGCATCGCGGTACTATGGCGCTGCCAGAACTCCATCGGCAGACGCAGCGTCACCATCGACAGCCCTAACGCCAGCAAAATGTATAGACCATCACGCTTGGCGAACAAAAACGGATCGTTGGCCAGGCGCTGCCCCACCGGCATTGAAGCCGAGGTCACCATGATGAAACCGATAGCGGCCAGGCCAAAGGTCAGCCACAGCAGCATTCGGTCATACATCACCAGGCTATCGGTATCTTTCTGACGCGACCCCATCACCCAGCCTTTCATCGCAGCGAACAGCCAGGTGAAAATAAACATTCCCGGCAGTCTCAGCCGTGGCATTTTCAGGCGCGGGAGTGATAAACGCATCAGCCTAACTCCTTCGCCAGACGAGCAAAGATATCGCCGCGTTGTTCAAAACTCTTAAACTGGTCCAGGCTGGCACATGCAGGCGACAACAGCACCATATCGCCGGGAACAACCTGCGGCGCTATCTCGCGCATCGCTTGTTCCATAGTTTCAGTTTGTACTGCAACATCCGGGCGAAGCGCTGCCAGCTGTGCACCATCGCGGCCAAAGCAGTACAGACGGATATTGTCGCCGGTCAGGTAGCGACTTAACGGTGTGAAATCAGCCGATTTCCCATCGCCGCCTAACAGCAGATACAGCGTCCCTTCAAGATGGAGTCCGTTGAGCGCAGCCTCGGTGCTGCCAACGTTGGTCGCTTTGGAATCATTAATCCAACGCACACCGTTATGTTCCAGTGCCACCTGAAAACGGTGCGCCAGGCCGGTAAAGGTCGTCAGCGCTTGCAGGCTGCTGGCGCGCGGAAGTCCTGCGGCATCCGCCAGCGCCAGCGCCGCCAGAGCGTTACTGTAGTTGTGCTGGCCGCTAATCTTCATCTCTTTGACGTTAAGCACTTTCTCGCCTTTGACGCGCAGCCAGGTTTCCCCCTGCTGGCGGTTCAGGTGATAGTCACCAACGTCAACGCCGAAGCTGATGCAGCGCTCGTCAGCGCCGCGTACCGGCATGGTCAAGGCATCATCGGCATTGACGATACAGGCCTGTGCATTTTCATAAATACGCAGTTTGGCAGCGCGATACTGCTGCAGCCCCAGCGGATAACGGTCCATATGATCTTCGGTGACGTTAAGAATGGTCGCCGCAACGGCCCGAAGGCTGGAGGTGGTTTCCAGCTGGAAGCTGGAGAGTTCAAGGACATACAGCTCGCGTTCATCATCCAGCAACATCAGCGCTGGCAGGCCAATGTTGCCTCCTACGCCAACGTTAACGCCCGCGGCCTTCGCCATTTCCCCAACCAGCGAGGTCACGGTGCTTTTGCCGTTGGAACCGGTGATAGCGACAATCGGTGCCTGCGCTTCGCGGCAGAACAGCTCAATATCGCCGACAATTTCCACACCAGCATCAGCCGCCGCGCTCAGGGAAGGATGCGCCAGGGCAATACCAGGGCTGGCGACAATCAGATCGGCCGTCAGCAGCCAGTCACCGTTCAGACCGCCGACATAGCGCTCAACGGCTTCCGGCAGTTTATCCAGTCCAGCAGGCGCGACGCGGGTATCCATCACCCGAGGCGTGACGCCACGAGCCATGAAAAAGTCCACGCATGACAGGCCGGTCATACCCAGCCCAATAATGACGACTTTTTTACCCTGATAATCTGCCATGATTAACGTACCTTCAGCGTCGCCAGGCCAATCAGCACCAGCATCAGCGAAATAATCCAGAAGCGCACGATAACGCGCGGTTCCGGCCAGCCCTTCAATTCATAGTGATGGTGAATCGGCGCCATACGGAAGATGCGCTGTCCGCGCAGCTTGAAGGAGCCGACCTGCAAAATCACCGATAACGTTTCTACGACGAAAACGCCGCCCATAATCACCAGCAGGAACTCCTGGCGCAGC
Source organism: Klebsiella sp. RHBSTW-00484 (assembly GCF_013705725.1). Taxonomy (NCBI): domain Bacteria; kingdom Pseudomonadati; phylum Pseudomonadota; class Gammaproteobacteria; order Enterobacterales; family Enterobacteriaceae; genus Klebsiella; species Klebsiella sp. RHBSTW-00484. The sequence continues at coordinate 5,110,441 of NZ_CP055481.1, forward strand.
AGCACGGCGATGATGCCCAGCGCGCCGCCGAGGGCCAGCGAGCCAACATCACCCATAAAGACCTGTGCCGGGTAAGTGTTAAACCACAAGAAGCCCAGACCCGCACCGACAATCGCCGTACAGACGATCACCAATTCACCCGCATGACGCAGATAAGGAATGTGCAGATAGCTGGCAAAGTTCATGTTACCGCTCGCCCAGGCCACCAGCGCAAAGCCCGCCGCCACAAACACGGTTGGCATAATCGCCAGACCATCAAGGCCATCGGTCAGGTTGACCGCATTACCCGTACCAACGATGACAAAATAGGCCAGCAGGATATAGAACAGACCCAACTGCGGCATCACGTCTTTAAAGAATGGGACCACCAGTTGAGTCGCTGACGTATCTTTGCCCGCCATATACAGCGCAAAGGCGACACCAAGCGCAATCACTGACATCCAGAAGTATTTCCAGCGGGCGATAAGGCCTTTGGTATCCTTGCGCACCACTTTGCGGTAGTCGTCAACGAAGCCGATGATGCCATAGCCGATCAGTACGGTCAGCACGCACCAGACGTAAGGGTTGGACGGATAGGCCCACAGCAGTACGGAGACAACAATAGCGGTCAGGATCATGATCCCGCCCATCGTCGGAGTACCGCGCTTGCTAAAGTGTGACTCCGGGCCATCGTTGCGCACAACCTGGCCGAAAGAGAGTTTTTGCAGACGGGCGATCATGCGCGGTCCCATCCACAGAGAGATGAACAGCGCGGTCAGCAGGCTGACAATGGCGCGAAACGTCAGGTAGGAAAAGACGTTAAAGCCTGAATAATATTTGACCAAATGTTCGGCCAGCCATACTAACATGTTCCGTTCTCCTGTAATGCGCGTACTACCACTTCCATGGCGGCACTACGTGAACCCTTCACTAAAATGGTCATAATTTTGTGTTCTGCAATAAGCTCGCGCAGTCGAGCTAACAGCGCGGCCTTCTCGCTAAAATGTTCGCCAACACCGCTGGCACTGCTGATATCTGAACTCAACGTTCCGACGCTCAACACGCAATCGAGACCAGCCGCTTTCGCCGCCTCGCCCACCTGACGATGGCACGCTTCGCTTTCTGCGCCGAGCTCCGCCATATCGCCAACAACCAGCACCCGATAGCCCGGCATCTCAGATAAAACCTGCACCGCCGCGGTCATCGAGCCGACGTTTGCGTTGTATGAATCGTCCAGCAGGAGCTGGCTGTCGGTCAGTTGGATCGGAAACAGACGCCCCGGTACCGCCTTCAGATCCCGCAGCCCGGCTTTGATCGCCTCATGAGTTGCACCAACCGCCATTGACAGCGCAGCGGCGGCCAGCGCATTGGCGATGTTGTGACGACCCGGCAACGGCAGCAGTACATCAACGCTGCCCGTAGGGGTTTGCAGGGTAAATTCAGTACCGTGCGAGGTCACATGAACATTGGTCGCCGTAAAATCGCTATTGGCAGCATTCGGCGAGAAACGCCAGGTTTTACGCTCGCCAATCACGCTTTGCCAGCTCAGCCAGTCATTGTTATCGGCATTCATAATGGCAATGCCATTGACCGGCAGACCGGTATAAATTTCACCCTTGGCTTTGGCAACACCTTCCAGCGAACCAAAACCTTCAAGATGCGCGGCAGCAAGATTGTTGACTAACGCGGCTTCAGGGCGCGTCAGGCTGACGGTCCAGGCTATTTCGCCCTGGTGATTAGCACCTAATTCGATAACCGCGTAATCATGTTCTTTGGTCAGGCGCAGCAGCGTCATCGGAACACCGATATCGTTATTCAGATTGCCTGCGGTATACAGCGTGTTGCCACACTGGCTGAGAATCGCGGCGGTCATCTCTTTGACCGAGGTTTTCCCGGAAGAACCAGTTAGTGCAACAACTCGCGCCGGAACCTGCTGGCGCACCCACGCGGCCAGTTCGCCGAAGGCCAGACGCGTATCTTTCACTATCACCTGCGGCAAATCACACGCCAGTTGATGACTGACTAACAATGCGCCAGCACCTGCGGCTTTTGCCTGTTCGGCAAAATCATGCGCATCAAAGCGCTCGCCTTTCAGTGCCACGAACAGGCAGCCTGCTGTGATCTTGCGGGTATCTGAAGTAACTTCATCAATCGCCACATCGCTACCGCGCAGTTCACCGCGCGTCACGTCGGCAAGCTGGCTGAGAGTCAAGCGAATCATGCTACCGCTCCCAGCAGACGCGCCACGGTGAGGCGGTCAGAGTAATCTAGTCGGCGATTGCCGACGACCTGGTAGTCCTCATGGCCTTTACCTGCCACCAGCACCACATCGTTTTCTTTTGCCTGCATTACCGCGTTGGTGACCGCTTCCGCACGACCTTCCACCGCTTTCGCATGGCCCGCATCTAGCATGCCAGCGAGGATATCGTTGATGATCGCCCGCGGCTCTTCAGTGCGCGGATTGTCATCGGTGACAACCACGATATCGGCAAACTCTTCGGCGATAGCGCCCATCAGTGGGCGCTTACCTTTGTCGCGGTCTCCGCCGCAGCCAAACACACACCACAGCTTGCCGCTACAATGCAGACGCGCTGCCTGCAGCGCTTTTTCCAGGGCGTCAGGCGTATGGGCATAATCAACCACAACGGTCGGTTTACCCGGCGCGCTGAACACTTCCATGCGCCCGCAAACCGGTTGCAGACGAGAAGCGGTTTTTAACAGTTCAGCCAGCGGATACCCCAACGCCAGCAGCGTTGCCAGCGCCAACAGCAGATTACTGACGTTAAACGCGCCCATCAGGCGGCTTTCGATCTCACCGTTGCCCCAGTTGGATTCAAACTGAATGGTTGCGCCGCTATCGTGATAATTCACAGCGGTTGCTTTGAGCCAGCGACCCCGGCAGTTCGGATTAATATGGTTTTCCATTGAAACAGCAACCGCATCCGGCAGCTTCGCCAGCCAGCGGCGGCCCACTTCATCGTCAGCGTTGACGATCGCCTGGCCGCAATGATGCGTTGAATAGAGCAGCCATTTCGCCGCTTCGTAATGCTCCATGTCGCCATGGTAATCGAGGTGATCGCGGCTCAGATTAGTAAAGACCGATGCGGAAAACTTCAGCGCGGCAACGCGATGCTGCACCAGGCCATGGGAGGAAACCTCCATCGCGGCAAACGTCGCCCCCTGCCCTGCCAGGCCGGAGAGTACGTGCTGCACATCCACCGCAGAACCGGTAGTATTTTCTGTTGGGATCACGTTCTCTAGCAGGCCATTGCCTACCGTACCCATCACCGCACTGGTTTCGCCAAGCAGTTGCGCCCATTGCGCCAACAGTTGAGTAGTGGTGGTCTTGCCGTTCGTCCCGGTAACGCCAACCAGGCGCAGCTGTTCCGAAGGCTGATGGTAAAAACGCCCGGCCAGCGCGGATAAGCGCTCATTGAGCTGGCTCAGGTAAATAACCGGCACGCCGTGCATCTCACGGATTTCGCCGTCATCAGCCTCATCTTTGGCCTCAGCAATAATGGCAGCAACACCTTGCGCTATCGCCTGCGGGATATAACGACGCCCGTCCGCCTGATGACCCAAAACCGCGATAAAAAGATCGCCAGAAGCAGCCACCCGGCTGTCCAGCGTCATTTCCCGCAGAATTCGCTCCGGCGCATTTGGCACCCACGGAGCGAGAAGGTCGCGCAAATTACGATCTGCCACCTGTTCCCTCGCCTTGATTAATGACTAATTCACTTTTCTCAGCCGTTGCCAGCGCATCCGGCTCGATGTTCATGGTGCGCAGTACGCCGCCCATGATGGCACCGAAGACCGGCGCGGAAACGGCGCCGCCGTAGTATTTACCCGCCTGCGGGTCGTTGATCACCACCACCAGCGCGAAACGCGGATGGCTGGCGGGCGCAACGCCTGCGGTGTAAGCAATATATTTGTTGATGTAGCGACCATCTGGTCCTACTTTCTTCGCGGTACCGGTTTTAATGGCGATGCGATAGCCTTTGATCGCCGCCTTCACCCCGCCGCCGCCGGGCAGCGCCACGCTCTCCATCATGTGAACAACGGTACGAACGAGTGATTCCGGGAAGACGCGCTCGCCCGGAACCGGTGGATCAACTTTGGTAATCGACAGCGGGCGATAGATGCCATAGCTGCCAATCGTTGCGTAGACTCGCGCTAACTGTAACGGCGTTACCATTAGCCCATAGCCGAAAGAAAAGGTGGCCCTCTCTATGTCAGACCACCGTTGTTTTTGAGGATATAAGCCACTGCGTTCTCCGACCAACCCCAAATTGGTCGCTTTTCCAAGTCCAAAACGTGAGTAAGTATCTACTAACGCTGAGGACGGCATCGCTAACGCCAGCTTAGAAACACCGACGTTACTCGACTTCTGTAGTACCCCGGTCAGGGTCAATTCGCTATAGCGCGCCACGTCTTTAATCTCGTGGCCATTAATTCGGTATGGGACAGTATTAAGTACGGTATTTTCGTTAACGATACCGCGCTGGAGCGCCGTCATTACTACCATCGGCTTCACCGTTGAACCTGGTTCAAACACGTCGGTGATGGCGCGGTTACGCATGGTATCTTTGGCGGTACCGGCGAAATTATTCGGGTTGTAAGAGGGGCTATTGGCCATCGCCAGCACTTCGCCGGTGCTCACATCAACCAGAACCGCAGTGCCTGACTCCGCTTTGTTAAACGCCACGGCATTATTCAGCTCGCGGTAAACAAGTGCTTGCAGGCGTTCATCAATACTCAATGCCAGATTATGTGCCGCCTGGCTGTCGGTAGAAGAGATATCTTCAATCACGCGGCCATAGCGGTCTTTACGCACGACACGTTCGCCAGGCTGGCCGGTAAGCCACTTATCGAAACTCTTCTCGACGCCCTCAATCCCCTGGCTATCCACGTTGGTGAAGCCAATAAGGTGAGCGGTTACTTCTCCTGACGGGTAGTAACGGCGCGACTCTTCACGCAGATGAATCCCCGGTAGCTTCAGCTTGCGGATGTAATCGGCCATATCAGGGTTCACCTGACGCGCCAGATAGATGAAACGCATTCGCGGGTTGGTATTAATACGCGATGCCAGCTGATCCAGCGGCATATTCAACGCATCGGCCAGCGCTTTCCAACGATTATCCAGCGTGACGCCGCCAGCATCGTGTAGCTCTTTCGGGTCAGCCCAAATCGCTTTTACCGGCACGCTCACCGCCAGCGGGCGACCAGAGCGGTCGGTAATCATCCCACGCGCGGTGGAAACTTCCTGTACGCGCAGAGAGCGCATATCGCCCTGGCGTACCAGCATATCCGGGCTAATCACCTGCAGCCAGGCCACGCGGCCCAGCAGGAAGCCCAGCGCCAGCAGAATACAGCCGCATAACAACGCAAAACGCCAACTGACAAAGTTGGCTTGTTCTTCCTGACGTTTTGCTTTTGGCGTTTTCGGCGCTGCTTTCATGCGTCGCAATAATCCTTATTTCTGTACAACGATATTTTCTTGTGATGGATCAACGTGTTGCATCTGCAACTTCTCCGTCGCGATCCGCTCAACCCGACTGTGATCGCCCAAGGCGTTCTCTTCAAGGATCAGGTTGCGCCATTCAATGTCCAGCGCGTCACGTTCCAGAACCAGTTGTTCACGCTGTGCCGTTAACAGGCGAGTATGGTGCGCCGTTGTCACCACCGTAATCGCCGTAACAATGATGCAAATGAACAGACAGAGTGGCAGCTTCCCAAACCGCAGAAGGTCGTCTCCGATCACGCCAGGCAAAGCATGGCGCTCGTTGCTTCCAATCGACCCTTTAACCTTGCTTAGGGCTTCTGTCACTCTGCCGATCATGCGTTCGTCCTCTCTGCAATACGCAGAACTGAACTACGGGCACGAGGATTTTCAGCTACCTCTTCTTCACCCGGCATCAACTTGCCTAGTGCTCTTAACTCACGGCCGCCCAGTTTTTTGAGCTGCTCTTCGGTCATCGGTAATCCAGCCGGAACCTGCGGACCGCGGCTTTGTTCACGCATAAAGCGCTTCACAATACGGTCTTCCAGCGAATGGAAACTGATGATTGAGAGCCGCCCACCTGGAGCCAGCACGCTGAGCGAGCTTTTTAGCGCCTGCTCTATCTCCTCCAGTTCACTGTTCACCCAAATGCGCACCGCCTGGAAGGTACGGGTCGCGGGATGTTTGAATTTGTCCTTTACCGGGGTGGCGGCCGTCACAACTTCCGCCAACTCTTTAGTTCGCGTCATCGGCTCCACACGGTTGCGCTCAACAATGGCGCGGGCAATACGTTTACCAAAACGCTCCTCGCCAAAGGTTTTAATCACCCAGGCGATATCGGCTTCATCGGCGGTTTGTAGCCACTCGGCGGCAGATTGACCGCGAGTTGGATCCATGCGCATATCCAGCGGGCCATCGCGCATAAACGAAAAACCGCGTTCAGCGTCATCAAGTTGCGGAGAGGAAACGCCAAGATCGAGCAGAATCCCATCGATCTTGCCAGTAAGTTCGCGCTCGCTAACATAATCAGCAAGCGCAGAGAAAGGACCATGAATGATGGAGAAGCGCGGATCATCGATGGTCTTCGCGACGGCGATAGCCTGCGGATCGCGATCGATTGCCAGCAGACGTCCCTCCGCTCCCAGTTGGGAGAGAATCAGACGCGAGTGACCGCCGCGACCAAAGGTTCCATCAATGTAGATACCATCCGGACGAATATTCAGGCCGTTGACGGCTTCATCCAGAAGTACCGTAGTATGTTTAAAATTTTCCATCATTTTACAAAGACAAGTCCTGCAGGCGCTCCGACAGTTCCCCGGATGCGGACTGCTCAGCGTCAATATCTTCCTTGACCCGTTGATACCAGGTCGTTTCATCCCACAGCTCAAATTTATTGAACTGCCCGACCAGCATCACTTCTTTTGTCAGCCCGGCATGTTGCCGCAGCACCGGGGCAATCAATAGTCGCCCGGCATTATCCATCTGACATTCGCTGGCATGCCCCAGAAGCAAACGCTGCACGCGCCGCTCAGTGGGATTCATGCTCGATAAACGCGACAATTTTTGCTCGATGATTTCCCATTCGGGCAAGGGGTAAAGCAGCAGGCATGGGTGATGAATGTCAATGGTGCAAACCAATTGACCGGAAGCGTCCTCGATCAGCCCGTCGCGGTAACGCGTCGGTACGGCCAGACGGCCTTTGCTGTCAAGATTGACTAACGTTGCCCCTCGGAACATGCCAGCCTCACCCCTTTTCGCCACTTTAACCCACAAATTCCCACAAGAAGGAGTTTACGGAGCGGAGGAAAAGCTTGTCAAGCCAGCACGGATGCTAACAGAGCTCAAAAACCCATTATTTACAGCCGATATTCACCCTGATGGAAAATCACCCAACAAACGAAGCAAATTAACGTTATGAATATCGGCAAGAAAACAACCAACAAACTTGTAACAGTTAAAAGCAGCAAAATATCTTCGCGGGGAAAATATAAAGTGTCAGTTTGCGACGCGAGCGGCATTTTAGGCCATTCTGATGTCTGTTAACAGCACCAGTTGTTGTCATAGAAGCACGTTTGCCGCGGGGTACAGAGGAATGAGGGGGAGCACGGGCATAAAATGATTGTTAATTCAGCAAATAACCAAATGAATGTAACAAAATAATACGAATAAAAACCTGAGGCGCTTTTCATGAACGCACTTGATACAAAAAGGCAATGGGTCCTAATAAAACAAAAATAATACGTAAAGAAGTTTAGGGATTTGTCTGAAAGATATTCAGCCAAAAAATATTTACGTCATTTGTTCGGATTATCGCCAGACGTGTATCCGTCTGGCGAACAACCTGCGAATAATCCTAACTGCATACTGCCGATATGTTTAACGACGGTTCAAACTACCACGACGATACAGATTGCGCCGGATGCGACTCAAGCCCGGCTTTGGTTTGCGCGGTTCATCAAGGCTAGCGAGCACAATCTCCAGTACTCGTTCAGCAACATCACGATGGCGCTGAGCAACGGCTAACACCGGACACTGAAGGAAATCCAGCAGCTCATTATCGCCAAAAGTCGCAATAGCCAGTTCAGAAGGCAGCTTCCCTTCACGACGCAGCGTGACATCCATCACCCCCTGCAACAGCGGAAATGATGTCGTGAACAGCGCCTGCGGCATTGGATGCGTTTCCAGCCACTTCTCGAATAGCTGTGCCGCTGCTTCGCGTTCATAGCTGTTGGCGTAGAGGTAATTCACCTCTCGCGGATCGTCTTTCCACGCCGTACGGAAGCCCTGCTCGCGCAGGAAGCTCACCGATAGCTCCGGTAACGCACCAAGATACAGTACCGTTTCAGCAGGAAATTTACGTAATTCTGCGCCGAGCATTTCAGCATCGTCCTGATCGGCACCAACAACGCTAGTAAAGTGTTCACGATCGAGCGCCCGGTCAAGGGCGACAATCGGGAAGGAATCATTGGCCCAGCGTTGATAGAACGGATGTTCAGGCGGTAGCGAGGTAGAAACGATAATGGCATCAACCTGACGCTGTAGCAGGTGCTCAATACAGCGCATTTCGTTATCCGGTTGATCCTCAGAACAAGCAATCAATAACTGATAGCCGCGCTGACGCGCCTGACGCTCCAGGTAATTAGCGATGCGCGTATAGCTGGTATTTTCCAGATCCGGAATGACCAGACCAATGGAACGCGTGCGTCCTGCACGCAAGCCCGCAGCGACCGCATTCGGGTGATAGTTGTGCTCACGAACAACCGCCATCACCTTTTCAACAGTCTTATCGCTAACGCGATACTGCTTCGCTTTACCGTTAATCACATAGCTAGCGGTGGTTCGCGAGACACCGGCCAGCCGGGCGATTTCATCCAGTTTCACAATTGCCCCTTGGGTAATAAGTACAGAACATAACCATTCTTCAGGTATGGATTCATTTTTATAACATCTAAGCGCAGAAAAGTGAGCACAGCAACCGCTTTAGTCCACAGTTCCCACCGATTTCGCAAAAAAATAGCCCGACAGGCGGTGTCGGGCTATTTTTACATCAGTTTCAGCGACTCAACGCATGATTTTGTCGCCGCGCGACAATCCGACCACGCCGGAGCGAGCCACTTCCACAATTCGCGCAACATCGCGCAGTGAAGCCAGGAACGCATCCAGCTTGTCGCTAGTGCCCGCCAGTTGAACGGTATAAATAGACGGCGTCACATCGATAATTTGCCCACGGAAAATCTCCGTGTTGCGCTTGACCTCATCGCGCCCATAACCGCTGGCCTGGACTTTCACCAGCATAATTTCTCGCTCAACGTGCGCACCCTGCCCAAGCTCGGTAACGCGTAAAACGTCCACCAGCTTATGCAATTGCTTTTCTATTTGCTCGATCGCTTTCTCGTCGCCAACGGTTTGAATCGTCATCCTGGACAGCGTAGGATCGTCCGTCGGTGCTACCGTCAGGCTTTCAATATTGTAGCCACGCTGCGAAAAGAGGCCGATCACGCGGGATAATGCACCCGATTCATTCTCCAGCAATACTGATAATATCCGGCGCATAATCAGGTCCTCTCCGTTTTGCTCAGCCACATCTCGTCCATACCGCCGCCGCGAATCTGCATAGGGTATACATGTTCGCTGCCGTCAACCATCACATCAACAAAAACCAAGCGATTGTTGCGTACTTGCTCCAGCGCTTCGGCCAGCTTCGCTTCCAGCTCTTGTGGGTCGCTAATACGAATCCCAACATGACCATAGGCTTCCGCTACGCGGGCAAAATCGGGCAGCGATTCCATATAAGATTGTGAATGGCGGCCAGAATAGAGCATATCTTGCCACTGCTTAACCATCCCGAGATAACGGTTGTTCAGATTCAGTACCAACACAGGAAGATCGTATTGCAACGCGGTGGACAGCTCCTGAATATTCATCTGAATACTGCCATCCCCCGTCACACAAACAACCGTTTCTTCCGGCAGCACCATCTTCACGCCGAGCGCTGCAGGTAGGCCAAATCCCATGGTCCCCAGCCCGCCGGAATTAATCCAACGCCTTGGTTTGTCGAAAGGATAATAGAGTGCGGCAAACATTTGGTGCTGACCAACATCGGACGTCACGTACGCATCGCCGTTAGTCAGACGCCAGATAGTCTCGATAACCGCCTGCGGCTTGATCTTGCCGCTTTGGGTGTCATATTGCAGACAATGACGCGCGCGCCACTGCTCAATCTGCTGCCACCAGTCGCGAATTTCATCTAACGGCTGCAGAGACTCCTCGTGTTCGAGTAGCTCCAGCATTTGTTCCAGCACCAGACGCGCATCACCAACGATAGGAACATCGGCGGGAACGGTCTTTGAAATCGAAGTGGGATCAATATCAATGTGCAGTACCGTCGCGTTCGGACAGTACTTTGCCAGATTGTTCGTCGTACGATCGTCGAAGCGCACGCCAACAGCGAAAATCACATCAGAGTTATGCATGGTCATGTTGGCTTCATAGGTGCCATGCATACCTAACATCCCTAATGCCTGCTGATGCGATGCAGGAAAAGCGCCCAGCCCCATCAGCGAAGAAACGACGGGCAGCTTCAGTTTCTCAACCAGGGTATATAGCTGCGGTTCACATTTCGCATTAATCGCCCCACCGCCAACATAAACGACCGGTTTTTTTGCCGTAATCAGCGTTTGCAGCGCACGTTTAATCTGCCCTTTATGGCCCGTTGTCGTCGGGTTATAGGAGCGCATGCTGACCGTATCTGGCCAGGTGTAAGGCAGCTTTTTCGCCGGGTTCAAAATATCCTTCGGCAAATCAACCACCACCGGACCAGGACGTCCACTCGCCGCCAGCCAAAAGGCTTTTTTTAGGACACCAGGGATATCTTCGGTTTGCTTAACCAGAAAGCTGTGCTTCACCACCGGTCGGGAAATCCCCACCATATCGCACTCCTGAAAAGCATCGTAACCAATCAAAGAGGTCGCGACCTGTCCGGAAAGAATCACCAGCGGAATAGAATCCATGTAGGCCGTCGCAATGCCGGTAATCGCGTTCGTGGCTCCTGGCCCCGACGTCACCAGCACCACACCGACTTCGCCTGTCGCACGGGCCAGGCCATCAGCCATATGAACAGCGGCCTGTTCATGGCGAACCAGAATATGATCGATACCACCAAGGGTATGTAACGCATCATAGATATCGAGGACTGCGCCCCCGGGGTAACCGAACACTTGCTTGACGCCCTGATCGACTAGCGACTGGACGACCATCTCGGCTCCTGACAACATCTCCATGGTTTGCCTCCCGGCTTATTGTTTTTAACGACAGCGGAATCCAATTTCCGCGCGCTCGCACAATACGAAGCAAAAAGGCTCCGCAGTGAGGTGAATAGACTGCATGCCTTTACCATAACTGCTCGCCAACGGGCAGGCAATTAGCCACCGCCGCCACACTGCAAGCATTAATAGAAGAAAAGAAAGATTCTAAGAAGAAAAGCGGTGAAAAACTTCAGGGATAAGAAAATATGATGGTCAATACTCGGATAAAATTACCAACTACAGTAAATCATCCATTTTTCATCTGATGTCGATGGCCACCGGCGAGGATAAACAGAATAAAATTCTGCATTTGATGACTTTTGTCACACAAAGCAGGAGCCGAAGCCCCCGTTTGTTTAGCGACAATTTAGCGCTGGCAAATACTCGTCAGTAATTCTTCCATCCACTGATGGCCTTTATCACGGCCCGCTGCTTCGTGCCAGGAGAGATAGCAGGTGCGGCTATTCACTTTCAGCGGCAAAGGTAATATTTGTAGATCCAGCTTATCGGCAAATTCAGTCGCCAGCCAGCGTGGTGCAATTGCAACCATGTTGGTCTGCGAAACAACATTTAATACGCTGACCATCGCATTTCCCTGATACGCAATGCGAGATTGTTTATCTGCAGAGTCATACCATGGCTGGCTAAATGATGCATAGCGATCAAGAGCAACAACAGCATGTTCTTCCTGATAAATATCATTTTCCATCAATGGCCCAGAAATACGTGGATGCTTCCGGCTGGCCACCAGCACCATTTCATCTTTAAATAATGGAACACAAGCAAACTCAGGACGACGAAACTCTTCATAACCAACAACGAATTCAATTTCCTGATAACGCAATTGATGCTCAGTGTTTTGATTCAATGCAGATTTAAAAACCAAATGAATGTTCGGCGCAATTTCGCCAACTTTATTAAAGATAACGGAAGTCAAATAGTTATCTAACGGGCTGCAGACACACAGATTGAAAACACGTTCGCTACTGAGCGGCTCAAAGCCAGAGCCTGGTAATTCATTTTGCACTAATTGCAGTGCCTGACGTACTGAGCCAAATAGCTGGAAAGCACGCGCAGTAGGCTGGATGCCGCGTCCGTAGCGAACAAACAGCTCATCATTAAACATCACTTTTAAACGTGATACCGCATTACTGACCGCTGGTTGGGACATTCCCAAAGAATGTGCCGCACGGGTGATGTTTTGTTCCTGCATCACCGCATCAAAAACGGTAAGTAGATTGAGATCAACCATACGCAGTTGAGGTTTAGTGATCTCTGCCCCTGGGGCAGCTTTATATTCAGTACCTTCAATTAACATATCTAACTCCACTGTCACGCTAAATTCCCTTTGCCAAAGTGCAGTAATTAATTCTGAGAATATCATTTATCATGCATATGACATTTGCAAAAGGGCAAAGATGAATTTTAGGAATATATCAAGGTTATGAGTGGCGACGAAAAATCCGCGCGATTGAAAGTACCGAAACCACTTAAACCATATCGTTTACTTGATGACATTAAGTTTACCCATAAATATTAAAAATAAACAACAACAGTAGCGGTTAACTATAATTTAAGCACTATTAAAGTATCTATTTAAGCCACCCTTAAAGTTAACGTTTATTTATCATTGATAATCTATCCATATTCACACAAAAACATTCATACAATAAATAAATTCATAATTTTCATTAAGATATCATCTAGCCACAACGCACAGAAAATGAGAGCGTAAGTGAAAAGAAAACTTATCAAATGTTGACAGTCACACAGCGAGGAGCAACATCCAAAAAAGGATCATCGGTCAAAAAGCGCGATCTCTAGCACAATTAGCTAATTCACTGCTCAGGCAAAAAGACGTTTTCTTCTTCCGAGTGTTGACATTAAACGCCATATCCAGTAACTCTAAAAGCATAACGATTTCATTTGGAGTATGACGCAATGATTTGCACCACTCGCTTCCTCAGCCTACTACTACTAAACGCATCCATTTTGCGCGGTAGGCTGTTGGGCGACGTTCATCGTTAAGTCATCTTCCAGCAAGACTATAAAACCCGCGCCGATGCGCGGGTTTTTTTATGCTCGTCAGCAAGGCGCCCGGACACAGACTAAGGATTTAAACCATGAGCCAGCAAGTCATTATTTTCGATACAACCTTACGTGACGGCGAACAAGCCTTACAGGCCAGCCTGAGTGTGAAAGAGAAGCTGCAAATTGCTCTGGCCCTGGAGCGTATGGGCGTTGATGTGATGGAAGTCGGTTTTCCGGTCTCTTCTCCGGGCGACTTTGAGTCCGTACAAACCATCGCTCGCAACATTAAGAACAGTCGCGTTTGCGCGCTGGCCCGCTGTGTTGAAAAAGATATTGATGTAGCAGCAGAATCTTTAAAAGTGGCCGAGGCGTTCCGCATTCATACTTTTATCGCCACCTCACCGATGCATATCGCCACCAAGCTGCGCAGCACCCTGGACGAAGTGATTGAGCGCGCGGTGTATATGGTGAAGCGCGCACGTAATTACACTGACGACGTTGAGTTTTCCTGTGAAGATGCTGGCCGTACGCCAATTGCCGATCTGGCGCGCGTCGTCGAAGCCGCTATCAACGCTGGCGCAACCACTATCAACATCCCGGACACCGTTGGCTACACCATGCCGTTCGAATTCGCCAATATCATTACCGGTCTGTATGAACACGTTCCTAATATCGATAAAGCGATTATCTCCGTCCACACTCATGACGATTTAGGCATTGCGGTCGGTAACGCCATCGCTGCGGTTCACGCCGGCGCTCGTCAGGTTGAAGGCGCAATGAACGGCATCGGCGAGCGCGCAGGTAACTGCTCGCTGGAAGAAGTGATCATGGCTATCAAAGTGCGCAAAGACATCATGGATGTGCACACCCGCATTAATCACAACGAAATCTGGCGCACCAGCCAGACCGTTAGCCAGATTTGTAATATGCCGATCCCCGCGAACAAAGCCATCGTCGGTACCGGTGCCTTCGCTCACTCCTCCGGTATTCACCAGGATGGTGTGCTGAAGAATCGCGAAAACTACGAAATCATGACGCCGGAATCTATCGGTCTGAACCAGGTTCAGTTGAACCTGACTTCTC